>DATLXE010000636.1:0-2148 GCA_035575795.1 Gemmatimonadaceae bacterium | reverse complement strand
GCAGCCAGCGGCGACGCCTCGGAGGCCGGCACGGGCCTGGGCCTGGGCCTGGCGTTCCTGCGGGAGCGCGCGGCATCGCTCGATGGGAGCCTCGAAATCGCTTCCGATTCCGACGGCACGCACGTGCGCATGTCGATACCGCGAGTTATCGCTGCGCTTTCGTCCGGCCTCGACCCCGATGGCACGAGGACCGGGGTCCCTGATGCTGCGACCAGCTGATCGGATCTGCTCGGTCGTCATCTGCGACGACTCCGCGTCGATCAGGCGCGCCCTGCACTTCGTGCTCGCGGCCGAGTCGCGCATCGAGGTAGTGGGCGAAGCGAGCAACGGGCTCGAGGCAATCGACGCAGCGCGCACGGCGCGGCCCGACGTGCTGCTCCTCGACGTATCCATGCCCTTGATGGACGGCATCGAGGCTCTGCCCCACATCCTCTCAGCGTCCCCGTGCACCAGGATCCTGATGATGACTGCCCTCCCTTCGCCAGAGACCAAGGCGCGAGCTCTCGAAGCAGGCGCCACGGACTACGTGGTAAAGGACACCGGCATTCCCGATCTCATCCAGCACATACTGCGCTGCGCGGCGGTGCCCTAGGGCGAGCAGCCGTCGGTTGCGTCCAAGGACGAACCCACTAAAATCTGCCGCTATTCGATGAGGCCTTCGCGCAGACCCAGTGCTACTGCCTCGGTGCGAGAGCCGGCCGCAACCTTCTTGAAGACGTTCGAGACGTGCGCCTTCACCGTCTCAACCGAGATCCCGAGCTCGAAGGCGATGGTCGCGTTCTGTCCGCCATTCGCCATACACTGGAGGATCTCGAGTTCGCGCGCCGACAACCCCCTGCGCCGGTCGCTCGAGACCATGTCCGCCGCGATCGTCGGATCGAGATATCGTCGCCCTTCGAATGTGCTTCGAAGCGCATCCACGACCGTCGACAGCGGCGAACCCTTCAACACGACCCCGAACGCCCCGGCTTCCAGCGCCTGCTCGGCGAGCGCGGTCGTCACGTAGCCGGAATAGATGACCACGCGGCTGTCGATGCCTTCGGCAACCAGCGTGGCGGCTGCCTCCGTTCCGTTGCCCCCAGGCATCCGGACGTCCATCAGGACGAGATCAGGCCGCGATTTGCGGATCTCACGCATAGCCTCTTCAGCCGTACATGCCTCGCCAATCACCGAGATCCAGTCGACCCCTTCGAGCCGTGCGCGGGTGCCCGCCCGAATCGCTTCGTGATCGTCCACGACGACGCATGTCACTTGGTGATCCATTTCCGGTGCCTCCTGGGGGTGCTCCTTCACCTATCGTCTTTTGCGTGGTTAGCTGAACTCCCCCATCCGGGGGGACCTCGATCGGCGGGCGTGTGTTCCCGCATGCCGCTTGGGGCGGGTTCGCCAACGCCCTGGACCTCGAGCGCAGCTCCAGGCCGCCGCGCGGGCAGTCACCCCGCTTCAGCACGTCTGGTTCGCGGCATCGCAATTGTGATTGCTCGGCGGGCGCGGCGTCACAGGAGCCGTGGCGCCGCCTGTTCCCCCTGTACCGACGTTGGGCGGCAGCGCCGTGGGAGGGGTCCGCGTTGCCGGCGCAGGAGGTATGGGTGTCGGAACTGGTGGAACGGGATTAGGGCGCGGTGTCCTGGAGGGCGGGGTCGGCTTGGATGGGACTCGTGGCGTGCTCGCATTCGTCTGTCGGTTCGTGCCTGTGGTTGTACCTGAAGGTCGCGCATTCCAGGGCGACGCGTTTTCGTCGTGGTCGGCTTCGGCTTGGGCGGTCGGCGTGCGAGGGCTGCGCGTGAGCTCGACGACGCACGGGAGCGTCGCTTCGGGTTCGCCGGGCGCTGCAAAGTCGCCTGCAGCTATGCGGTGGGTGACGACGATGTTCTGGATGCCGCTGTACGGCGCGAGCCCAAGGTGATCGCGTATCGTCTCAGCATCAACGAGGAGACGGTCAAGACCCACGTTTCGACCATTCTGCGCAAGATGAACGCCGCCTCTCGAACCGAGGCCGTGGTACAGGGCAATGCGAAGCTCACTCATCAGCTGATTCGCCTCCAGCTCCGCTGGTGTCGACGAAATCTCGGTCCGCCCGTCGGCGGCGCCACGCGTACGCGGCAGCGAGCACCACGACTGCCGCCGCGCCTGCGACCCACAGGATCC
>DATLXE010000635.1:0-8970 GCA_035575795.1 Gemmatimonadaceae bacterium | reverse complement strand
GATTCGATCCTCGACGACAAGGGAGTCTTCGTGATCCCCGACATCCTCGCCAACGCCGGTGGTGTCACGGTCTCCTACTTCGAGTGGGTACAGGACCGTGGTGGTTACTTCTGGCCGGAAGATCTCGTGAACGACCGTTTGGAAACGATAATGAAGAGGAGCTTCGGCGACGTTCTTCAGCTTTCGAAGCAACACCGCGTGAACATGCGCACCGCCGCATACATGCTCGCCATCAGCAGGGTCGCAACGGTCCACAGACTGCGCGGCATCTACGCCTAGATGCGCCTTGTCGTCGCCGTCGTAGGCAAGGCGCGGAACCCCGCCCTCGGCGATGCGATTCGAGATTACGAGACTCGAGCGGCGCGGTACTGGCCGCTCGACGTGCATGAAGTTCGTGAGGAGAAGTCGCGAAGCATGCCCGTCGATCAGGTGAAGGGCCGCGAAGCGGAGCGCCTCGCCGCGAAGGTGCCGCCGCGCGCGCAGACGTATGCATGCGAAGCCGGCGGCATGGCTCTCGACTCAGCGCAGTTTGCGTCGCTTCTCCGTCAGGCGAGAGACGATGACCACGATATCGCTTTCCTGATCGGTGGTGCGTACGGCCTCGACGCGAGCGTGACCGGTAAGCCGGCCGTCAGGATTTCGCTTGCGCCGTGGACTCTCCCGCACGAGATCGCCCGGCTCGTTCTCTCTGAGCAGATCTATCGCGCGGGCACGATCGTGCGCGGCGAGCCCTACAACAAGTGACCGTTTCGCCGCCGGCAGGGAACGCACGCCCGGAAGAGCCGCTCGACTGGTTCGAGGAATCGTTCGGCGAGGATTACCTGAGCCTTTATCCTCATCGTGACGAAACTGAAGCGGAGCGGGTGATCGACCTCATCGCAGAGCGCGTCGCCGGGGTTCGCGTGCAGCGCGCTTTAGATCTCGCGTGCGGGGCGGGCCGGCACTCGAGACTGCTCGGTGAGCGCTGGTGGACGGTCGGCCTCGACCTGTCGCGGGTGCTCCTTCGCGTTGCAAGGAAAGGCTCGCCCGCTGATCCATTCGTCCGCGCCGACATGCGCCTGCTGCCGTTTCGCGAGCGCGCCTTCGACCTCGTCGTCAATCTTTTTACCAGCTTCGGATACTTCGGCGACGACGAGGAGCACCTTCGCGTGATGCACGAAGTCGCGGCAGTCATAAGGCCGGGGGGAATGTTCGTCATCGATTTCCTCAATGCGCAGCAGGTCAGGAGTAATCTCGTGCCCCGCGACGAGAAATCGATGAACGGCCTGCTCGTGGAGCAGTTGCGCAGCATCAGCGATGACGGGCGCTACGTCGAGAAGACGATTCGCCTCGCGGCAAAGGGGAAGCAATTTCTGGAGCGCGTGCGGCTCTTCTCGCCGACTGACCTGGAGGCGATGCTTGGGGCGGCGGGATTCACCGTTCAGGAGCGCGCCGGAAATTACGACGGCTCGCCGTGGTCCGCCGAAGCGCCGCGGATCATACTCTTCGCGGTCCGATCATGAGCCCGCGGGTAATCACGCGGCCGCTTGGCGGGAGTCCGCTTTCGCTCATTGCAGTGAAGGGTCGCGCCCCCGATGGATGGTACGAGCCGTCTCCCCATGGCGCGGCGGAGTGGAAGGCGCGCGCCGAGGTGATCCGCGGGCAGTTCGCCGTCGCGGACTGGCTCGGTGCACTTAGCCCCGCCTTCGCCGCTCGTGGGCGCGCAGCGGAGCGGCTGGCCGCGGTAGCTTCGGGGCGGGGAGTGGTGGTCACGACCGGACAGCAGCCCGGACTCTTCGGCGGACCCTTGTACACGCTCTCCAAGGCGATCACCGCCGTTGCTTTCGCCGAGGCGGTGGAAAAGGCGAGCGGAATTCCGGTCGCGCCGGTGTTCTGGGCGGCGACCGACGACTCGGATTTCAGGGAAGCGAGCTCCATTGCGGTCGCCCTGCCCGGCGGTGCGGAGGAACTCCGTGCCGAACCGGCGGGCGCTCCCGGACTTTCGATGGCTGCAACTCCGATGGGCGACCTCTCGGCCCAGCTTTCCTCGCTCCTGAGAGCGGCGGGCTCGACCGCCGATCCTTCGGCGTTGGAGGCTGCGGAACGGGCGTACCGAGCGGGTGCCACGGTTGGCGGGGCATACGTTTGTCTGCTGCGCGATCTTCTGGAGCCGCTCGGCGTTGCGGTGCTCGATGCCGCGCATCCTGCCGTCCGCACCGCGGCGTTGCCGACGCTCTCGAAAGCGCTTGAGAGGGCGGATGAGATCGCAACCGCTATCGCGAGACGCGACAAGGAGTTGGGAGCAGCCGGCTTTTCGCCGCAAGTTCAGGCTGTCGCAGGTCTCTCGCTCGTCTTTCAGAGCGTCGGCGGCGATAGGAAGCGAATTCCGATCAAGGCTGCGGGAAGGAAAGGAGCCACAGACACGGCCATCGAGCTGGGACCCAACGTCCTGCTGCGACCAGTTGTGGAGCGGTCAATAATGCCTACCGTGGCTTACCTGGGTGGGCCGGCGGAAATCGCCTACTTCGCCCAGCTCGGACCAATCAGCGAAATCATCCGGGCGAAAAGCCCGCTGATACTCCCGCGGTGGTCCTGCACCATCATCGAGCCGCATGTGGATGAGATTCTGGCGCGCTTCGAACTGAGCCCGGATGACTTTCGCGATCCTCACGCTGCCGAGGGCCGGGTTGCCCGCTCGCAGCTTCCCGCCGAGGTCGTCGAGGCGACACGACGGCTCTCAGACCGCATCTCCTCCGAAGTGCAAAATCTGAGCGTGGCGATGGAGAGCAATGGCTCACCACTCCCCAACGCCGTCGTGGAAGGATTGCGCGTGAATCTGGCGCACCGCATCGACCGATTCGAGAGGCGAATGGTGGCGGCCGCGAAGCGGCGCAACGCGGATATAATGAGAGACATCGGTACTGCCCGCGGATCACTCTATCCGCTCGGGAAACAACAGGAGCGGGGATTAAGCTTCATTCCGTTCATGGCGCGTTACGGCGCCCAGCTCACCGACAAGATGCTCGCGGAAGCGAAAAAGCACGCCGCGCGCCTGATCGGCGGGAACACCCATGACGGATAAGACCCCCCCGGGAGCCACCCCCACGGGCGACAGCGACGGAAAACGGGAATCGGAACTGCTCGCGCAACGCGCCGACGGTATCGACGCCGAGTCGCCGCCGCTGGAGATACTTCCGCCGCAAGCCGACGAGCTGACGGAGGGCGCGCCACCGGTCGAGCGGAGAAAGACGGCGCGAGGTAAAGGAAAGGCAATCGAGCGGTCGAAGAGCGCGGCGCTGCTCGTTGCAATCGGCATTTTGCTCAGCCGGTTCGCTGGCCTGATACGGCAGACGATGATGGCGCGCTACCTCGGGACGTCGATGGCAGCCGACGCCTTCAATGCGTCGTTTCGCATTCCCAACATGCTGCAGAATCTTTTCGGCGAAGGCGTTCTCTCCGCTTCATTCATTCCTGAGTACGCGGGCCTGCTGGGCAAGGGCGATGAGAAGGAGGCGACCCGACTCGCGAGCGCGGTGGCGGGCATGCTCGCCCTCATCGCGTCGCTGATTGTCCTCGCCGGAGTTCTCGCGGCGCCGTGGCTGGTGGCGTTGATCGCAAACGGCTTCACTGGCGAAAAGCGCGAGCTGACGGTTCGTCTCACGCAAATCCTGTTTCCGGGCGCCGGCCTTCTCGTATTCTCGGCGTGGTGCCTGGGAATTCTCAACAGTCACCGCCGGTTCTTCATGTCCTACACCGCGCCGGTGCTGTGGAATCTGGCGATGGTGCTGGCGCTGATCTTTTTTCACGAGGACAGGTCCAAGGCTGATCTGGCCGTGGTGCTGGCGATCGCTTCGGTAATCGGCAGCGCTCTACAGTTCGGATTGCAGCTGCCGCTCGTATTCAAGCTCGCGCGGGGCGTGAGACCGCGGCTGACGACGACGGGTGTTCACGTCAGGAACGTGTTCCGCAACTTCGTCCCGTCGTTCATCGGGCGAGGTGTCGTCCAGATCGGCGCCTACGTCGACGCGTGGCTGGCGAGCTATCTGCCGGGCGGGGCGGTCTCGTCGTTCACGTACGCACAGGCGATATATGTACTCCCGATCAGCGTCTTCGGGATGGCGGTCTCCGCGTCGGAACTGCCGACGATGTCGCGCGCAGTGGGGACCGCGGAAGAAATCGCGGCGTATCTCCGCGGCCGGCTGAGCAGCGGTCTCCAGCGAATCGCGTTCTTCATCATCCCGAGTGCAGTCGCGCTCTTCGCGCTCGGCGACCTCATCGTCCATCTCCTCTTGCAGAGCGGCGCTTTCGGTCCGGAGAACACAGTCTGGGTGTGGCAGATTCTTGCCGGTTCAACGATTGGGTTGCTGGCCTCGACAATGGGAAGGCTTTACTCCTCGACCTTCTACGCGCTGCGGGACACGAAGACGCCGCTGCGTTTTGCAATCGCTCGCGTCACTCTTAACATCGCGCTGGGCGCGCTGTTCGCACTGGTTCTGCCCAAGGCGCTCGGGATTGATCCGCGCCTCGGTACCACCGGCCTCACTGCCGCGGCGGGCCTGGCCGCGATGCTCGAGTTCCATCTGCTGCGACGCGAGATGGATCGCCGCATCGGACATACGCGCGTCCTGCGCTCGAGAACTGTGCGCCTTTGGGGGGCAGCAATACTCGCCGCAGCCGTTCCCTGGACTTACAAGATTCTCGCCGACGATTCGCCGACGGTTTTCTCCACTCACAGCGGCGTCGTCGAGTCGAAGCTCATTGCCTTCATGCTTCTCGCCGCCTACGGAGTGGCCTATCTCGCGATTACCTCGCTGCTACGCGTGCCTGAGGCCAGTAAAGTGATGGCGATGGCCATGCGCGTCATCAAGCGCCGCGGCTAGTCGAACCAGCCCGTAGGGCGGTGGTATTATAAGGGATGCTGCCCGTGCCCGATTCCGTCGCGACCAAGCTCCCCCACCTGCCGGAGGCCCCGGGCGTTTATCTGTGGAAGGGCAGGGATGGGACGACGCTGTATGTCGGAAAGGCAAAGCGTCTTCGCTCGCGCGTACGTAGCTACTTCAACAACGACCAGCTCTCCAACGCCAAGACGAGACACCTCGTCGGTCTGATTGGAGATGTCGAGACCATCGTCGTCCCGAGCGAGGCGCACGCGCTGATTCTCGAGGCGAACCTGATCAAGGAGTACCGGCCGCGGTTCAACATCGCGCTGCGTGATGACAAGTCCTATCCTTACATCAAGGTCACGATCCAGGAGCCGTTTCCGCGCGTGTTCGTGACGCGGCTGCTGCACGACGACGGTGCGAGCTACTTCGGGCCGTACACCGATGTCGGGCAGATGCGGCGCGCGTTGAACGTGGTAAAGAAGATCTTCACCGTGCGCACGTGCAATCATGATATGCCGGCGACCATGCCGGAGCGTCCGTGCCTCGACTACTACATCAAGCGCTGCAAGGCGCCGTGTATCCTCGCGCAATCGCAGCACGACTACCGCTCGATGATCGACGAGGTGGTGCTATTTCTCTCAGGCCACCCCGAGGAGGTGGTGCGCCGCGTTCGCGAGCGGATGGACCTCGCGTCGGAGCAGCTCGACTTCGAGAGGGCGGCCGAGCTGCGGGATGTGCTGCAACATCTGGAGAAGATGGAAGAGCCGACGGTGGTGCTCGAGGTGGAAGGTGGCGACCGCGACGTGATCGGGTACGCGCGCGACGGCGATGATGCCTGCGTGACGCTGCTCCGTATCAGGAGCGGCAAGCTGCTGTCGCGCGAGCACCGATTCCTCGAGAACAGCGAGGGAGAGGAGGACGCGGCGGTGATGTCGGTGTTCCTCGCCGGCACCTACGTCGGCATGCGCGAACGGGCCCGGCAACTCCTGCTGCCCTTCGACTTCGCGGATCGCGACCTCGTCGAGCAGGCGTTGCCTGAGACAAAGGTCCTGATTCCGCAGCGCGGTCCGCGCCGCGCGCTCATCGCGCTCGCCGAACAGAACGCGCGACACCTGCTCGAGGAGCTCAAGCTTTCTTCGTTCGAGGCGGACGAGCGCGCCGGCGACCCCGTTTACGAGCTGGGCCGGGAGCTCGGACTGCAGCGGCTGCCGCGTTCGCTCGTTTGCTTCGACGTTTCGACGACGCAAGGAACCGACACGGTCGGCTCGTGCGTTTGGTTCGAGAACGGGCGCGCGAAGCGGGCCGAGTATCGGAAGTTCAAGATCAAGACCGTCGAGGGTACCGACGATTTCGCTTCCATGAACGAGATGGTCCGCCGCTACTTCGAGCGCCGGACGAGCGAAGGCAAGACCCTTCCGGACCTGATTGTGGTCGACGGCGGCAAGGGCCAGCTCTCGGCCGCCAATGCGGCGCTGTCTCAGGCCGGGGTCACCGATCGGCCGTTGATCAGTCTCGCCAAGCGCGACGAGGAGATCTTCGTGTGGGGCAGGGACGAGCCACTCAGGCTCTCCCGCAGGTCACCCGCGCTCCGGCTGCTGCAGCAGGCGCGGGACGAGGCGCACCGCTTTGCCGTGACTTACAACCGGAAACGCCGGAGCATGCGCACGGTCACGTCCGAACTGCTGAGAGTGCCAGGCATCGGACCGGTAAAGCGTCGGCAGCTGCTACAGGTATTTGGCAGCATTCAGGGTGTCCGCGACGCCGGCGAGGAGGAGATCGCCAAGTTGCCCGGATTCAACCCCGAGACGGCGCGGAAACTGCTCGCATCGCTTGCCGCCAGCGCGCCCGTTTGACGCTGTTCGGAAGCTCCGGAATGCTTGCGCTAAAGTATAGCAATTCCTTGATTTCGCTCTCTATGGCTCTAAATTACTTTAGCCATGGTAAAGGTCTCCCGCGTCGACGAAAACAGCATCGCTGAGGCGCTTGGGATCCTTCCCGGAACCGAGCTGCTCACGGTCAACGGCAAGGCCGTTCAGGACTTCCTCGACTGGGAGTTCCTCACCGCCGACGACGAGCTGGTGATCGAGGCGCGACAGCCGGATGGCGAGCCGGTGGTTTACGACCTCGAGCGTGAAGACGGGGAGGCCCTTGGGCTCTCACTCGTTCCCCCCTCCGTCAGGCGCTGCGCCAACCGTTGCGAGTTCTGTTTCATCGAAGGCCTGCCCCCCGGACTTCGGAAGCCGCTTTACATCAGGGACGACGATTATCGCCTTTCCTTCGCGTACGGGAATTTCGCCACGCTCTCCAACGTGAAGGAGCGCGACATCGAGCGAATTCTTGCCTACCGGCTCTCGCCCCTGTACGTGTCGGTCCACGCCACGAACCATGAAGCGCGCAAGATTCTGCTCAACAATCCAAAAGTCCCGGACATCAAGTCGCAGCTCACCCGGCTTGCCGCGGGAGGGATCCAGTTCCATTGCCAGATGGTCGTCGTCCCCGGTCTCAACGACGGCGACGTGCTGGAGGAATCGCTGAGTGACCTCTGGAACATGCGCGACTCCGTGCTATCCGCTGCCGTCGTTCCGGTGGGCCTCACGCAGTTCTCGCATCTTTACAGCGGCAAGAGCATGGACCAGGCGACCGCGCGAGAAATTCTTTCACGCGTCGAAGGGTGGGGCAAGCGCGGCCTCACCGAGCGTGGAGAAACCTGGGTCTTCGCATCGGACGAGCTTTACATGCTTGCTGGGCGCGAGATGCCCGAGCCCGAACACTACGGCGACTTCGCCCAGATCGAGAATGGTGTGGGCTCCGTAACCAATCTCCGCATGCGCGTTGGGGACGGGGTCGCCACGTTGCCGCGCCGCGACGGGCAGACCGTCGGAGTCGTCACCGGTTTTGCGATGGCGCCCATCATGGGCCCCCTGCTCGAGAAGCTGACCGCGGCGAGCGGCGCGAAGTTCGAGCTCATCGTCGCTGAGAACTCGCTGTTCGGTCCGACGATCACCACCGCTGGCCTGCTCGTCGGGAAGGACATTCTCGCCGCGCTCGACGGCCGTCACGATCTCGACATGGCACTCATCCCCGCCGAAACGCTGAACGAGGATTCGGTGTTTCTTGACGATTACTCATTGCAGGCCGTGCGCGATGCGGTGCCGATGCCCGTGTACCCTTCCTACGACTTCATCGACATCCTCGAGTCGGAAGCGAGCGGAGTTCCGGCGTGAGTATTCCGGTTATCGCGATCATCGGTCGTCCCAACGTCGGCAAGTCGGCTCTATTCAACCGGATTGTCGGCGACCACAGCGCGATTGTCAGCGACGAAGCAGGGACGACGAGAGACCGCCATTTCGCGCGCGCGGACTGGAATAATCGCCAGTTCTGGCTTGTCGACACCGGCGGCCTTACCGACGACCCGCACATCCCGATGGACGTCGAGATCAAGCGGCAGGTGATGCAGGCGATCGAGGAATCGGACCTCCTCCTGCTCGTCGTCGACGCGAAGAATGGCCTGCACCCCAGCGATTCGCGCGTGGTAGGACTGCTCCGCGAATCGAGAAAGCCCTGGGTGCTCGTTGCCAACAAGGTCGACGACCCGTCGACCACCGATTTCTACGAGTTCTACGAGCTTGGCGCCGGTGATCCGATACCTGTCTCGGCGGTAAATGGAAAGAATTCGGGTGACCTGCTCGACGTGATCGTGGAGAGGATCCCGATCATGGCGGAGGAGGTGCCGGAGTCGTTGCGCGTGGCGGTGGTCGGGCGGCCCAACGTCGGCAAGTCTTCCATCATCAACAGGCTTCTCGGTGAGGACAGGCTCGTTGTCAACGACGAGGCGGGCACAACGCGCGACGCGATCGATACACCGATGGCGTTTCACGGGCGCCAGCTGATTTTCGTCGACACGGCGGGCCTCAGGCGCCAATCCAAAGTCAGCGATGGAATTGAGTTTTATTCTTCACTGCGCACGCGGCGCGCGATCGAGCGGGCCGACATCTGCATTCTCGTGCTCGACGCTGTGGAGGGCTTGCACAACCAGGATCTAAAGATCGCGTCGCTGGCGTGGGATTCAGGACGCGGCCTGATTGTCGTAGTGAACAAGTGGGACCTC
>DATLXE010000634.1:0-1829 GCA_035575795.1 Gemmatimonadaceae bacterium | reverse complement strand
GTACTCGAGGTTCAACGCGAAGTTCAGGATGGATACGTCCGTCAGGCCCTGCGCGAACACCTCGGCGGCACCGGCCGTGGCGAATAGCCCGGCTGCTGCAAAGCTGCCCGCAATGGTGCGCTTCGCGAAATCGCGCCGGCTCACAGGGTTATTGACCAGATCTTTCAGAGCCTCGGACTTCGCTTCCGATTTCGTTGTCGACATGTCATCTCCTCCAAAACGTTGTATGTACGGACCCGTCAAATCGACGCGCCCGCATGCCTTTGTTACTACGCGGCGACGTGGAAGTTGGATTTAGCCTGCGAATCGGCCCGGAATCCGTTCCGCGCACCGCGGTACCTTTGTTGCAGCGAGACGGTCGTGCCCTCCGTGAATACTGCTGAGCTCCCTGGTGCCGATGCACTGTTGATCCGCGAAATGCTCGACGGGGACTCGCTTTCTCTTGAATCCCTCTACGCCCGGCACGCAACTGTCGTGTTCTCGCTCGCCAGCCGCATCGCCGGGGACAGAGCGATGGCCGAGGAAGCAACACAGGATGTCTTCATGCAGGCGTGGCGCACAGCAGCCAGCTATGACGTCTCACGCGGATCTGTTCGCTCCTGGCTGCTGACGATGGCCCGTACCCGCACCCTCGACAGGTTGCGTGCGAATCGCGCTCGGACCACGGCTTCGGTATCGATGGACCGCGCTGCCGAATCCGTGGCTCCGGGTCGCTCTCCTGAGAGCTGCGCGGTCGAAACGGAACGGGCGGGCGAGCTGGCCTGCGTCCTGGACCTGTTGCCAGCTGGCGACAAGAATCTGCTCGAGCTGGCGTATTTCCGAGGTCTCACTCAGAAAGAGATCTCTGAAACGACCGGCCAGCCGCTGGGCACCGTCAAAACCCACGTCCGCCGCGTGCTGCAGCTCCTCCGCGCGGCGATCGCCGGGGAAGGAACCAAGCCGTTCCAGTGGCGGCCATCACCCGCCGTCAGCCCCTCACACGTTCCGGGCAGGGGAATCCTCCACAATCTGAAGGTCCTCGTCGTCGATGACGACATGGACACCGTGAAACTGCTGACGTTAGTGCTGCAGCGCGCAGGGGCCGTGGTCGTCTCCGCCACCTCGGCCGTCCAGGCGATGACGCGCCTCGATGAGAGCGTCCCCGACATCCTGGTCACGGACCTCAGCATGCCCGGCCAGGATGGCTACGATCTCCTCCACCAGGTGCGCCTGCGCTCGAGCGTCGCGGTGCCGGCGGTGGCCTTCTCGGCGTTCCATGACATCAACGAGAGAAGCAAGACGACGCGTGCGGGCTTCGACCTGCATGTCGGGAAACCGGTGAGGCCCGCGCTGCTGGTCGAGCACATCGCGCAGCTCAGGCGGGCGCACCATCCCGCGGTCGCCCACTAATCGTCACGCGGCGTTTCCTTCTTCGTTTCCTTCGGCGCCCGGCGCCCCGGGCCTCCCTCCGCCACATCCATCTTCGGCCCTACCCGCGTAATATCTTCGGTCCTACCAGCGCGTACCGGGACATGAGGAGGCAAGTTGAAAATCCGAATGCAGATGCTGTCGGCGGCTGTCATCACACTGGCGGTCTCAGCCGTCGGCGTAACGCAGGCGCAGATGCGCGACACGATGAAACCCATGAAGCCGATGATGAAGATCGACCAGGGGATGGTGGATGGCATCCTCGCGAACTGGAAAGCGCTTCCGAAAGAGGTCGCGCACACGACGATCGCCAAGTACGGCATGCCGCAGGAGGCGTCCGCGAATCGGCTGATCTGGATCAATAACGGACCCTGGAAGTGGACCGAACTGGTCAATGAGGAGATCGAGCACAACTTCCCCAA
>DATLXE010000633.1:0-1606 GCA_035575795.1 Gemmatimonadaceae bacterium | reverse complement strand
ATCGATCGAACGCGTGCGGGTCATCACGAGCAGCCACCCTATGACGGTGCCGCGCGACGCCTCGAACCGGCTTGCTGTTCGCCACGCCTGCGAAAATACGTCCTGAACGACGTCCTCCGCGTCGCCCTGGTCGCGCAGCATACGGCGCGCAAGGGCGAGCACGTGTCCGGCATGACGATCGTAGAGTTCTGATGCAGCGTCCATGTCGCCCGCGGCAAGACGTGACACGAGCCTGGCATCGGCGTCCATGCGGGCGCTCCTGGCGGTCACAATCTCTAAAGGCGGGATCCTTGTCACTGGGTAATACGGGCGCCTATGAGGAATGGATTGTCAGACCCTGAACTCGCTCGATCACAGCCACCATTGTATCGGGGCGCGGCGCATTATCATTACCGATTCCATGAATTCTCCGGTTCAGGTCAGCCCCTCCCCCCGACTGCGGACGCGCGAGCTCCTGGTGGCGGGAACGGTCTTTACCGCACTCACGGTGATCTTCACCTATCCCCTGTCGCTCGATGCCGGCCGGGTCGTGCTCGGCGATAACCCGGACACCCATCTCTTCATCTGGACGTTCGGCTGGATCGCTGAGATCCTCGTGCGGGCGCCGCTCGGGCTGTTCGACGCCAATATCTTCTACCCGCTCGGCCGGGCGCTCGCGTTCTCGGAGAATCTCATCGGCAGCGGCCTCATCGCGGCCCCGGTCATCTGGGCGACCGGAAACCCAGTGCTGGCGATGAACCTCGTGTCGCTGCTCTCGGTACCGCTGTGCGGCCTGGGCGCGTATCTCCTCGCGCGCACGCTGGGCCTCGGCATCGCCGCATCGTTCATCTGCGGCATCGTGTTCGCGTTCTCTCCGACTCGGTTCTCCCAGCTCGGGCAACTGCATCTCACGACGGTGCAATGGATCCCCTTCGCGCTGGCGCATGTCCATGCGTATCTGGATCGGGGCAGGCCGCACGACGCCAGGATGGCGGCCGCGTTCTTCACGGTCCAGACGCTGACGAGCGGGCACGGCGCCGTCTTCCTTGTCGTCGCCATGAGCGGACTGTTCGCCTTCCGCGTGGTCACCGGCACCCCGTTGGCCCTCGCGCGGCGGGCTCGAGACCTGGGCGCGGTTGGCGTCATGCTGCTGGCGCCAGCCCTGTTGGTCGCCCTGCCCTATCAGATCGTGCAACGCGAACTCGGACTCAGACGAACGCTCGATAACTGGACGGTTCCCGCGATTTGTTTCGCCTATTCTCCGGCGCGCGTGCATCAGGCGATCCTGGCGCTCTTCGTTCCTCTGGAGGATGTGGCCGCGGTCGCGAGCGCCTACCTGTTTCCCGGAATTCTGCCCATCGTGCTCTCCGCCGCAGCGCTCGCCCTGCCCTGGCGCCGTCGCGCGTGGCTCCCCACGCGTGTCGCCGACCACTCACTCTTCTACGGGCTCCTCGCGCTCGTCAGCATCCTCCTCACGGTGGGCCCCCCGCTCGGACTCTGGCCGTTGGTCTACTGGCTTCCGGGCTTCAATTTCATCCGCGTGCCGTCTCGTTTCTGGATACTCGCCACGCTCGCGCTGGCCGTGCTCTCCGCGATCGGGTGCGAACGTCTGCGCGATCGGCTGGGG
>DATLXE010000632.1:0-3022 GCA_035575795.1 Gemmatimonadaceae bacterium | reverse complement strand
CCCCATCGTTTTGTGATCGTGCACCGTGATGAACTGGAGGTCCGGGTCGATGCTCTGATCCCACCGGAGGGAGAGGACGTTTTGCAGCCGTAGCTTCGGCGCGAGCGCGGCGATCGCCATCGCGAGCTGCGTGTGCCGCGGCGCGCCACCGAGCCAGGCGCGTAGCTGCGCCGGCGTCACCGTCACCGTGCGGCCGGCCGGACGGTCGCGTTCGACGGTGAGGAACGGGTTCGACGTGATGCCGGTCTTCTTGGCGAACGCCGGGAGCATCGCCGTCCGATACATCCGGCTCATCATGCTCATGTAGTGCAGCCGGGTCTGCTTCCCGACGCCCCTGGCGCGGATCCACGCGTCGAATTTCTCGATCCAGTCAGGGTCGCGGATCGGATCCGCCAGGCGTAGGTCGTGGTACGGCTCGCCCTCGACGACGGGGTTCTTGGGGTTGCGGCCGGTGGGCGTCGCGCCCCAGAAGCGGAGCACGACGCGGAGCAGATCGTCGACGACGTTGACGCGACGGACCTTGCCGCGCTCGACGACGTACTGTTTGTAGCGAGCCGCCCAATCCGAGAAGCGCGGCGTGTGCTCGGCGAGGACCTCGAGCCCGCCGGCGGAGCGCCGGATGCGGCGCTTCTCGTTCTCCTCCCACTCCTCGGCGTCGTCGCGCGTGAGCTGGCCGGTGGTGCCCGCGTAGGGCACGCTCTGATACCAGAACTTGTAGCGCCAGGCGGAGCGGTCTTTTTCTTTCCAGACCGTCATGGTTTCTTGGACGAGGGCGTCCACCAAGGATTCACGGCAGGACCTCCCACCCACGCCCCTGCATCTTCGCTTTCCACTGCGCGCCGGTCGAGAACACCTCATCCTCCGCGCGGCACACCTGCGTCTGCGTCATCTCCTCATCGACCAGGAGCTTCAGCTCCCATCCGGCCCAGTGCGACCAGAGCGCGCAGCGTGCAGTCCTTTTGCCCTTCGTCAGCCGGAAGAGATCGTCGAGTTCCTTTGGTTGCCCGTGCCACAGCTCACGCTGGAGGACGTCCATCTCAGTGCTGCCAGCAGGAACTGCGACCAGGTTGAGCGGACCGCTTGCATTGGGCGCCCTTCTGCGTGGTCGCTTGGCAACGGCCGCTCGAGACCGCTGGCTTGGCCTCAGCAGGCACGGCGCGCTGTACGGTGGGGGAGGCGACAGCCATGGCGCCTCGTGGAGCCGCGACGCCGGGCCCCTGAACCGCCGACGCGGCGGCCGCGCACGGCGGTTGTTCATCGCGGCCGTGCACGCAGGCGCAGTGCGCCTGGAAGTATCGGCTCTTCGCGTCTGAGGACGCCAGGCGCACCGTCGTGGTGGCGCCCCGCACCCAGGCACAGGTGTCTCGGTGGTACAGGGCGGTCGTGCGCGGCCCGGTGTCCACGAGGACTTCAGCAGGTTCGGGCAGGGGTGCGGCGACGGATTGACCTGGCTGTACGGGGCCTTGCTCAGTCGTCGAGGCGAGCGATGGCGTCGACCACAGGCCCCTGGAGCCACGCTGCGCCTCGCGTTGCCACGAGCGGAACTCCTCCATCTTCGAGAACGGGTACGGCGTGTAGGCGTGCGCGAAGCCCCGCCGGATCATCTCGACGTTCAACATCCGATCGTCCGCCAGGTAGACGTAGGCGAGCGTGCGACCGTAGACGTCTCGTCGCTGGCCTTCGAATTCCAGCCGCACGTCTTGATTCAGCGCCAGCGCGGACATTTGGTGGGACGCCTCGGCGCCGAACGCGTCGACCGGGCGGCGTGAATCCTTGGTTTCAGGGGAATCGATTCCAATCAGGCGGACGGTGCCGACGGTGTCCACGACGATCGTGTCGCCGTCGACCACCCGACTGACGCGCCCGCTGATGGAGGAGGTCGTGGCGGCCTGGGCTATCAGGGTGAGCCCGAACAGGAGGCCAAGACAGCCAGTCAGATGCAATCGTCTACGCATAGGGGTTCTCCGTCAGTCAGTGGCCGAGAATTGTTCGATCGACCGATACCCGCAGCTGGCGGTGCCGCAGAACCACCCGTCGGCACGGCGGCCTCCCTCGAGCGTCCGGCCTGTCTCGAAGCGCAACGCCGCGACCGCATGGCATCGCGGACAGTCCATCCGATCACCGTCGGTGGGCGCGAGGCTGTGCATCGCGTCGGCCAGGTCGCTGAACGGGATGACGATCGAGAGTTCGAGCTGTGGCGTCGTGCGACGCGTCTCGCTCGCCGCGCGCGCCCGGCGTTCAACCTTGACCGCTTGCCTGAGCAACTTCATCCGCTCGCTGCCGCTCGGTGGTCGCATGAGGAGCACCATGTCGGCTCGCACTTGCTCCAGGTCCAGCCCGCACGCCGGGCACGCGGGCTCATCGCCTTGGAGCGGGAGATGCGCGCAGCGAGGACAACGGTGGATCGGCATATCGCGGGTGATTCAAAAAGCGCTAGGCGCTATCTGAGGCCGTACTGCGCCTTCGTCACCAGCTTGTCGTTCTGGAACATGGCGTTCATGTTGCTGCCGTCCGGGTTCTGCCACGAATAGAGGAGCGTCGTAATGCCGACCACGTTGCTGCGGCTCGCCTCGGTCCCTGCGGTTCCTATAATCCGCACGGCTTCCTCATACGACATGCCATCCTGAAGCGACCCGTATTCTGCCGCCGTGACGAGTGGTTCGACGCCCAACATCGCGGCGGGACCTTCTCTGACCAGCCCAATCACGAAAAGGACCGCGACAAGCCCGAGGAGAACGCTGAGCGCCCAGAACGCCGCCGGCCGCCCCCCCTTCTTCGCGGGAGAGATTCCAGATAGGGGCGGCACCGCGGTTGGAGGCGACAGCTCACGCCGGCAGTGCTTGCAGACCGCCGCAGCGTCCTGGATTTCCTCAGCGCAGTAGGGGCATTTCTTCATCGAGATTCGCCTCGTGTCAGCGCGTCCAGTGCCCGCGCCATCACGTAGGGCGTGATCACGTAGAAGCATGCGATCGCGGCGGCTGCGCCCTGTTGGGGGGCGGATTCAGCCATGTGAAAGGAAAAG
>DATLXE010000631.1:0-4957 GCA_035575795.1 Gemmatimonadaceae bacterium | reverse complement strand
AAAAAATTCTACAACGCCCGTGTCCAATGAGTACTCGGCACCGACGATGAGCAGGCCGTTCTTCTGGATAAGCTCCTCCAGCACCTGGGAGCCGTGCCGAAGATGGTCCACCGATGTGCGGATGTTGGCACGCACCGCCCGATCGACAAACGCATCGGAGTTCGTCTCCTCCCCATTGGCCCGCAAGGCCTCCAGCGAGGGGCGGATGCGGTCAACGATGGACTGCAGGTTGCGCGACTGGTTCTCGGTTGGCGTGCGCATCTCTTCCAGTGTCGCGAGGATCGCACCGCATTGAGAATGTCCGAGCACCACGACGAGGCGAGTGTCGTATCTCGCCGCGGCGAACTCCACGCTTCCAACCTGCGACGGAGCGACGATGTTGCCAGCGACGCGTATGACGAACAGGTCGCCGAGTCCCTGGTCGAACACGAGCTCCGCGGGAACGCGCGAATCGGAGCAGCCGAGTACGATCGCGAACGGCTGCTGGCCGGCAGCAAGCGCGGTGCGGCGCGTGTGACTGACGAAAGTGTCGGCGCCGCGCACATTCGCGGCGAACCTCACATTTCCCTCGCGCAGCCGCTCCAACGCTTCACGGGGCGGAATCACCGGAACCGCCGACCTGCGGTGCGACCGCCATCGATTATCTCAGCCAGACAATTATCCTCGATCGATCGGGTAGGCAACCGCCGTCATCGTAAGGAAACCACTGCGTCACGGCAAGATGTATCTTGGCAGAAATCCTTCGCTACGACACAAACTCCGGGGGAGGGATGTCGAAGACCGCGCATGAGTATTCAGCCCGAATCGTCTGGGACGGGAATACCGGTAAGGGCACCGCCGCCTACGACGGCTACGGCCGGCAGTATCGTGTCCTGATCGCCGGAAAACCCGACCTCGCCGGCACGGCTGACGCCGCATTCCGGGGTGAGCCGCAAAAGCATAACCCCGAGGATCTGTTTCTCACCGCCATTTCATCCTGCCACCTTCTCTCGTATCTCGCGCTCTGCGCGCGCCGTGGAATCGTTGTGCTCGCCTATGAGGACGACGCCTGGGGCAGGATGGTGCCCTCGACAAACGGTGGAGGAAAGTTCGAGGAGGTCGTGCTGCGGCCCCGCGTGACGATCGCCGACGAAAAGGACCGCGACACTGCGTTACAGATGCACGATGCCGCGCACGAGCTGTGCTACATCGCCAACTCGTGCAGCGTCCCCATCAGGCACGAAGCGACGATTGAAACACGGGATCGACCTGGCGGTCGCTCTCGATGACCGTCCTGCGCGCTCGCCGACCTGGGCGATGCGACACTCCCGGTGTCAGCGCGTAGTACTGGCGACCATGACCCAGATACAAATCGTCCGCGAGCGGATGGCCAACCAGTTTCTCACGACTCCTGGCTTCGCCAAGGCAAGCGAAGTCGTACGAGCGATGGGAGCGGTTCAGGCACAGGACTACAGCGGCGCAAAGTGGGCGCTGTCGCAGCGAGCGAATGGCGCACCGGACGATGTCATCGAACGGGAGATCAGTGCCGGGAGGATCCTGCGCATCCACGTCCTGCGGCCGACCTGGCACTTTGTCGCGCCCGAAGACATTCGGTGGATGCTGGCGCTTACCGGGCCGCGGGTCATCTCGGCGATGGCCTCATACAATCGCCGCCTTGAGCTCACGCCGGCGGTGTTCCGCCGCGCCAACGGCGCACTCACGGATGCACTGCGCGGAGGGAATCACTTCACACGCGCTGAGCTGGGCGAGGTGTTGAGCGGCGCCCGGCTCGGCAAGATGACAGGCCAGCGGCTCGGACACGTGATGATGCAGGCGGAGCTGGAGGCCGTCGTGTGCAGTGGCGCGCGACGAGGCAATCAGTTCACCTACGCGCTGCTGGATGAACGCGCGCCGCCGGCCGCCGCCCTCGACCGCGATGAGGCGCTGCTCGAGCTGACCCGTCGCTATTTCACGGCGCGCGGTCCGGCGACGCCGCACGACTTTTCCTGGTGGTCGGGCCTGACTGTGGGCGATGCGAGGCGGGGCATCGACATCGCGGGCGCGGTTCTTCAGCAGCTATCGCTTGATGGGCACACGTACTGGTTCAAGCCCCGGGCTCGGTCAGCGCCGAGGGAATCACCGACCGCCCATCTGCTCCCCAACTACGACGAGTACTTCATCGGTTTCAGGAACCGGAGCGCGATCGGTCAACGACTTGGTCATCAACGGCCGGTGACCGGTGGAAGCGCGCTTATCGCGCACATCGTCTTCGTGGACGGGCAGATCGTCGGCGGCTGGAAGCGAGTTGTCCAGGGGGGAAATGTGGCTATCGTTCTGAGCCTGTTGCTTCCGGTGACCAGGTCCGAGTTCGCGCGCATCGCTGCCGCGGCTCGAAGGTTCGGCGAGTTCCTGGGCATGCCGGTGGATTTACAGCGCGGCCAATAACAAAAAGACCCGCACGACTACCGAGCGGTCATCCCAGTCCTCGCACCGAAGCTTCCACTTCCTGAACGTGTCCCGGAATTTTCACCTCGGGAAAGATTCGTGCGACACGACCATCCCGCCCGATGATGACCGTGGTGCGCTCGACTCCGAGATACTTCACCCCATACATCGACTTCTCTTTCCAGATACCGAACTCGTCGGCAAGCCGGTGCTCCTCGTCCACGAGCAGCAGAAAGGGAAGAGAATGCTTTGCCTTGAACTTTCGGTGAGATTCCAGCCCATCCGGGCTAACTCCCATCACCACCGCATCGATTTCCCCGAACCGGGGAAAGGCGTCGCGAAACTCGCACGCCTCCTTTGTTCAACCGGAGGTGTTGTCCTTCGGATAGAAAAAGAGAATGACGTTTTTTCCGGCGAGAGAGTCGAGGGTCACTACGCTGCCGTCGTCGGCCTGGAGCGAAAAGCGCGGCGCCGCATCACCTTCATTGATCATAATTCAGCTCTGTCCTTGCATGCGCGAGTGGTGCCCGAGGCGGGTATAGGCAAAAAACCCCGATCCGCAGAGTGCGAATCGGGGTTCACTGCTGCTGCTACCGATATCGTCCTAGCGACGGCCGGGTCGGTCGGTTGAATCGGGACCGGGACGCGAAGCCGGATTTCCGTCGACGCGATCCTTCATGTCATCCACACCGTCCGCGACGCCCTTACCGACACTGCCGAATGTCGAACGGCCGCGATTGAACCCTTCGTTCGCGTAGTCACGGGCTTCATCCCACGATCCGTGCTTGCTGTCTGATGACCAGCCAGTGCGAAGATCGGTCTCGATATCATCGAACGAGCGGTTCTTGTAGTCCGGATTCCGGCTCGCGAGGTGGCCGAGGTAATAGGCCGGCTTGACCTGGTCATAGCTTCTGTCGGCCAGACGGCCGGGCGCGGTCTCGTAGTGCTTCCGATAGTAGCCCTCATCTTCGGTCGTGACCGCGGTCGCGGCTTCGGCAACCGCCCGGCCCGACCACCATCCGCCCATCGCTCCAGCGATTCCACCAATGATGGTGCCGACAGGTCCGACTACCGAGCCTATCGCGGCGCCTGCAACCACGCCGGAAATTCCGCCGGCCGCTTCGCCGATGTGATCAGCTACTCCCGGATTGTCGTCATGCTTGCCCAGCGCCTTGTCCTTGACCCTTTCGGCTTTGCCGTCGGGCACGATGTTTCGATCCGCCATTTTTGCCTCGCCTTGTGAGAAATCCTGCATGATGAAAAGGCAAGTTCAGGACCAGAAGATTTTTCGTGCGATTTATCCCCCGAAGCCCTGGCTGGCACGGATATTATGCCCCAAGGGTTGCTCAGTGCTGGATCATCGCGGAACCGGGCACCTCGCGCCGTCGCGCGACATCGCCGTCTGGTATCACGACCGCGCTCCACGGCGCGGCGCGGTCGATCCGCCGCGCTCTCCACTCGAATGTCGTGTGCCCGCGCCCGTCTCTCTTTCTCGTCGGACCTTCCACGCGCAGGTTCTCGCTCCGTAGCGCAAAGGCGCCGGGGCGCGGACGATTTGCTGTCACGCGTATCGTAACGGCATCGTTGGATGACTGCGACGCGGTCACGTCGAACTCGGAGACTGAGGTCGCGACAGCGCTGGGATGCATTAGATCTTCCATCAGCCACAACCACCGGCTGCTGGAATGCACCCACACCTCCTTGTACACGTAGGTGTTCTGCGAAGGCCAGTAAGGCTGGTCGGTAACCCCGCGACTTTGCATCCCCACTGGCAGCGAACCGACGAAATCACCCGACGACACGCTGTACTGCTGCGCCCAGTCGTAACCCTCGCCGTACATCGTGCTCTGGACGAAAGGATTCCGGCCCACGACCCACTGCGCCTGCTTCTGCGCAAGGTCGAGCGCAGCGCCGTCTCCGCGTAACCGTCCCGCCACCGACAGCGCCTTGGCCTGTGACAGAAGCACGCCGTAGTTGCCCCGCCGCGCGAACCAGACCGGAAATGCACGCAAATACCACCCGCCGCCCATCGGCAGGCCCACGAGTACCTGGGCGCGATACGCCTCGCGCGTCGCCATGTAACGCGCGCCGGAGTCCGCAACGTGCTTCTCGTCGCCCAGCCGATAGACATAGGCAGGGAGAACGTTGTACGGCGCCGTCGTCGTCGCCGTTCTCTTCTGGTATTCCGCGTACCGCGCCACGGTAGCGTACCACTTCATCCAGTCCTCATGATCCGGAAGCAGATCGATGAGCTGACCGAGCGCGACGATCGGCGCCTGGTCGTTGGCGCGATGAAATTGATGAAAGAGCGTGTCGCGATCGGGACCTGTATAAAAGAAGCCCGACAGCGGAAAAGCGTCACCGACCGATTGCTTCTGCTGCGATTCGACGATGACGCGGGCCAGCTCGACTGCCTTGTCGGCGTACTTCTTCTTCCCCGTTGCGCGAAAAAGTTCGAGGGACGCCGTCACACCTATCCCCGACAGCTCCATCCGTGTGGCCGCGAACGCCGGCGTGTGCCAGGTCGCTGGGC
>DATLXE010000630.1:0-2050 GCA_035575795.1 Gemmatimonadaceae bacterium | reverse complement strand
GAACACGCGATGTCGAAATCCCCCTTCAACGTCGGGGTAAACCAGACGGGCGTCATCATGCCGGGGTTCGCATCCTGCTTCACGCGCATGGCCGGGATGCCGAAACTGTGGATGACGTCTTTCGCGCTGAGATGCACGATGACCGGGCGGCCCAGCGGCACCACGATCTCGTTGATCGTGGTGATGTCGTCCTTGCCCTCGGGGGATAACGGGTCCAGCCCCAGCGGGGTGTCGGCGGCGGCGAGCGTCGGATCGAGTCGGCTGAAGGCGTCATCGGCACCGGCATAGTGCGCATTCCACGCGAACTGCTCCGCCACGACTCGAATCACGATCGCCTCGTGCTCCGGGGGGAGGTCTCGTGCGCGGGTCGCCCACGCAGGGATGGAGAAACCCACCAGCAGGACCAACTCCGCGATGACGATGGCCGCCTCTGAGTAGGCAGACGAGCGGCCCTTCGGGCCATGGTAATCGGCCTTCGGATGGCGCGACCGACGGAACCGGATCAACGAGTAGACGAACACGCCGCCCCATCCAACGAGCAGCGCACACATCAGCGCGTGCACGAGCAACGTGATCGTGTCGAGCTGCGCGGCATGCGCCGAGGCCTGTGGCGGGAGGAACCAGCTCATTGCGGGTTGCGGACGGTGGATGGGGGATCGATGGATCCCGCATGGCTGCTCGCGGATTGGGCCTCTGTTTCCCACCTGGCGAGCCGCGTGCACCACACGCCAAGGACCGCCAGGACGCTCACGGTCAGCGTCCCCATCGCGATGACACCGAGGCGCGCCGCGTCGACCATCGGTGAGTCAGCCGCGCCGAAACAGATGGGACACGCGGCCGCGACCTCCGGCACGAGGAGGATGAGCGCAGCCACCGCAGCGACCCGTCCGCTGTGTCGGGCTAGGCGATATAGAAGGCGATGAGGATGAAGAGCCATACGACGTCCACAAAATACCAGTAGATCGACACCGCGCGAACCCGGTTGGCGAACCGCGCCGAATCGCCGCCCGTGGATCGCTCGCCACGCGCCGCGAGGTACGCGTTCACGATAACCCCGCCGACGACGTGCAGCGCATGCACGCCGGTGAGCAGAAAGTACAACGCCAGGAACGTGGCGGACGCAGGTGTCGCGCCGGCCGTCAGTAAGGCGCCATAGTCGACGGCGTGCTTCATTACAAACGCCGCGCCGAAGACCGCCGACAAAGCAAGACCTCGCCGGCTGCCGATCTGCAGAAACGCCGTGCCCAGAACAAGCGGAATCGTCAGTGTGACCGCGTGTACCAACCCGAAGGCTCCGCCATCGTGCCCCCACTGCACCGCACCCGCCCGCAGCAACACGTACGCTGAGAACAAGCCCCCGAACAGCATGACCTCGGAGGCGATGAACAGCCACATCCCGAGACTCACGTTGTTGATCCGCGTGTCGGGACGTTGTGCAACCGTGTACGGGATCTCGGAGTTCGGGATCCGGGGCCCGGGGCTCGGGTTTTCAGACTCGATGCCCTGGGGAGAACAGTCGGTCAGTTCTCCAGGCACGCTGTACTCGTATGGACCCCTCACGACCACGACAGACCGATGGACCTCCGAACCCAGGACCCCAGGACCCAGGGACCCCCATTCAAGCGTCGTAGCCTCCCACGGGTTGTCACCCGCAACCCGGCCGCGCTTCCAGCTCAGAAACACATTCACGATGAACACGAGCTGGAACAGCCCGAGCACCCACGCGCCCCAACCCTGCACGACGTTCCAGTGCTGCAGTGACTGACCGTGGGAGTACGTCATCCCCCCGTCGTACAGCCGCCGGTTCAATCCGCCGAGACCCTGGATGAACATCGGGAAGAACACAAGGTTCATGCAGACCAGCGTTCCCCAGAAGTGGACCCTGCCCAGCGCGTCGTTCATCAGCCGTCCGGTGACTTTCGGATACCAGTGATACACGCCGGCGAACAGCGCGAACAGCGTGCCTGTCGCGACGATGTAATGGAAGTGTCCGATCACGTAGTACGTGTCGTGCAGCTGAATGTCGGTTGCCGCGAGACCGAGCGGCAAC
>DATLXE010000629.1:0-2738 GCA_035575795.1 Gemmatimonadaceae bacterium | reverse complement strand
TTGATTCCGATGGAGGCGTCGCTTCGCCGTGCCGCCGGGTCGGTATTGCTTCTCAGAAGCAAGGTGTTAAGTTTTACGAGCGTTGCGAAGGCGACGCCGAGGCTTGAGAACCTCGCTTGGGAAAGTTGACTGGACTTGCTTCAGAAAAGTGGAGAGTTTTCCTGAGGTGAAAGGCAAACTCGATGACGAAGCAACGACGGTTTACAAAGGAATTCGAGGACGAGGCGGTCCGGCTGGTGGCGACCAGTGGGCGCACGCAGCGTGAGGTTGCGGAAGATCTGGGGGTCGGTTTGTCGACGCTGGTTCGGTGGATCGGTCGTCGTCGTGATCGGTTGACGGAGATGCCGGGCGAAACACCGCAGGCAGATTTGGCAGCCGAGTTGAAGCGGCTCCGCCGGGAGAATGAGATCCTTCGACAAGAACGCGACATACTGAAGCGGGCGACCGCTTTTTTCGCCCGGGAGGGAAGTCGATGAGGTTTGCGCTCGTCGATCAGGCGAAGAAGGATTTCCCCGTACACCGCCTCTGCCAGGTGCTCGGCGTCAGCCAGAGCGGCTATTTCGCCTGGAAGGATCGTCCGGCCAGCCGGCGGCAACGCGATGACATGGTGATGCTGGCGCATGTCCGCTCGGCATTTGCGCTGTCGAACGGCACGTACGGCAGTCCGCGCATGACGCGCGAGTTGCAGGATGATGGCTTCGCCATCGGGCGACGGCGCACGGCGCGGTTGATGCGCGAGAACGGCCTGCGCGGTCGGCAGAAGCGTCGATTCAAACGGACGACCGACAGCGAGCATAGCTGGCCGATCGCGCCGAACATCATTGACCAGGATTTTACGGCGACGGCACCCAACCAGAAATGGGGCGTCGACATCTCGTATGTCTGGACGCGGGAGGGATGGCTCTATCTGGCGGTGGTCCTCGATCTGTTCTCCCGGGGACTGTCAGGATTTCCGTGTGTGGGCGGGCATAATGGGTAAAGAGGAGATCCCATATGTCCCGACGCAAAGAACCTGCGATACCGAATGAGCTTCTCGACCAGTTGCTGGCGGGCGGTGCCGCGAGTGCTGCATTTGACCAAGGTGGCCTGCTCGATTCGCTGAAGAAGGCGCTGACCGAGCGCGCGTTGAACGCGGAGATGGATCATCACCTGGCCGGCCAGGACGGTGCCGGCAACACGCGCAACGGCTACGGTCGGAAGACCGTGATGACCGACACCGGCAAGCTGGCGATCGACGTGCCACGCGATCGTCAGGCGAGCTTCGATCCGCAGTTGATCGCCAAGTATCAGCGCCGCTTTCCCGGCTTCGACGACAAGATCGTGTCGATGTATGCGCGCGGCATGAGCACCCGCGAGATTACCGGGCATCTCCACGATCTGTACGGGATCGACGTGTCGCCGGATCTGATCAGCACGGTGACCGACGCCGTGCTCGACGAGGTGGCGACGTGGCAGCAGCGGCCGCTCGATCCGATCTACCCGCTGGTTTTCTTCGACGCGATCCGGGTCAAGATCCGCGACGAGGGCATAGTTCGCAACAAAGCCATTCACATCGCGCTGGGCGTTCGCGCCGACGGCGCGAAGGAGGTCCTCGGCCTGTGGCTCGAGCAGAATGAGGGTGCGAAGTTCTGGCTGCGGGTAATGAACGAGCTGCGCAACCGCGGCACCGAGGATATCCTGCTCGCCGTCGTCGATGGCCTCAAGGGCTTCCCCGAGGCGATCACCGCCGTCTTCCCCGACGCGATCGTCCAAACGTGCATCGTGCATCTGCTCAGGAACTCGATGGACTTCGTGTCCTGGAAAGACCGCAAGAACCTCGCCAGCGCGCTCAAGGAGATTTACCGCGCGCCCAGCGCAGAGGCGGCCGAACAGGCGCTGAGCGCGTTTGAGGCCGGCCCCTGGGGCCAACGCTATCCTGCCATCGGCCAAAGCTGGCGGCGCGCCTGGGGCGAAGTGATCCCGTTCTTTGCGTTCCCCGACGAGGTCCGCCGGATCGTCTACACCACAAATGCGATCGAGGCTTTGAACTCGAAGCTCAGACGCGCCGTCCGCGCCAGGGGCCATTTTCCCAGCGACGAGGCTGCCACCAAGCTGCTCTATCTGATCTTGAACCGATCGGAGAAAGAGTGGAAAATGCCGCCACGGGAGTGGTCCATGGCCAAGGCCCAGTTCGCCGTCATCTTCGGCGAGCGCTTCATCAGGGCCATGGCGGCGTAATGTTCAACCGCCCGCCCACACACGGAAATCCTGACAGTGCCTCCGCCCGAAGGGCTCATTCATCATTCGGACCGCGGCAGCCAATACTGCTCTGTGGACTACCAGGCCGAGCTGCACCGCCACGGCATCCGTATCTCCATGTCAGGAAAGGGAAATTGCTACGATAATGCGATGGTGGAGACCTTCTTCAAGACGATCAAATCCGAGCTCGTCTGGCGCACCGTCTTCTATACCCGCGACCAAGCCGCGCAGGCCATTGCCCGCTATATCGACGGCTTCTACAACCCCGTCAGGCGCCATTCCGCGCTCGACTATATCAGCCCCGCGCAGTTCGAACGAACCGCGTCACGTTGAGCAAATGCCTCTCCACTTTTGCGGGGCAAGTCCAAGCGCCGGATGACGCTCAATAATGCCATGTCCAACACTCCATGGTCCCCCGCTCAAAGCCAGGGACGTGTTCAAACATGGGTCACTTCTCAGTGGAAATTACTGGCCTCCCCGGGTCACTTCTCAGCGGCAAT
>DATLXE010000628.1:0-5102 GCA_035575795.1 Gemmatimonadaceae bacterium | reverse complement strand
ACTTCGGCACGCACGACGCGCGGGGCATCGGCGAGTGCCGCGGCGTTCTGCGCGATGAGCTTCCGTTTGATGGCGCGGTTGAGAGCGATCCGAAGGACGGCGCGGAGGTATTGGCAGGTCCGCGGCGACAACCCGTCTGCGTCTTTCCGATCGAGGAAGGCGTCGACGTGCTCCGGCTGCAGCCGGACGAGTCGCAGATGGCCGAGCCCTGGCACGAGATGCAGGCGCACGAGCTGCGCGTAGCTGTGATGGGTTTTCGGCCGGACGGACGATCGGACGTGCTCGATCCAGCGTTCGAGGAATTGCTTGATCGTCTGGCGCTCGTCGCCGAGCGACGTCGCCCCCTGCTGCACGGTGCGGAGCGCCTTCGTCAATTGCGCGGCGACGTCCGCCCGCGTTGCGCCGTAATAGGCTTTCCGGCGGCGTTTGCCATCTTGCCAGCCGAGATCCACGCGGGCCATCCAGCGGCCGTCCGCGCGCTCGACGATCGTGCCTTCACCGCGGCCGCGTCGTTTTACCATGTCGCTGCTCCTGTCGTTGTTCGCGTTTGATCCGTCGTCGGTATCGGGCGACCCGTAGCCGGTTCATGCACGCACTCTTTTCAAATCCTTCTCGTGGCGGGCAGAACTGTTGCCGCTCGTCAGTCTGCAGGAAGACCGCGCCGCAGGCCCGACACTGGCCTAATCGCCCGCCGGTGACTGCATCCGCCACTAACGTGTAGATGCTTTCGAGCAGGGAGTCGCCGCCCCACACCGATCGAAAGCGGCCGTTCTCATACAGCACGCGCCGTCTGATGCCGAACATGTTGATCCAGAGGTAGTCCTCGATCATGCCGCCCACAAAGTGCCGCGGCGGCATCTTGTCGATCCCTTGTTGACGTAGCAGCCCCGACCGCACGGTGCCCTTGAACCCCATGGGCGTGGGCAATGCCTGACTCAGTTCCGCACAGCGCGCGGTGCTCGATCGCGCGTCGGCGATCCGCACGGCGTGGCCGGCTGCCAGGCACCAGTGGATCGTCTGCGCGTGTGCCTGAATCCAATCAACGGGCTCCGCATAGACGGCTCCTTCGCCGTGCTGTCGCATAAAGCGCTGGTGGGCTCGGCTCTTGGTCCGAAGCCAAGGATCAGGCCGGCGGCGCCAGTTACCAGATTCATCAGTGATGAGGTGGTGCCACCCAAGCCGGCCGTACTGCTGGACGAACGGTAGCAGCGCATCCGGGTTCGTTGCGATGCGTGCGAAATGGTGCGGCAGTTCCTTGTGTTCGAGAGGAGCATAAATGCGCCGCTGGTCGAACGCGAAAAACAACCAGTCGCCGCGCAGTTCCGCATCCTGCACGCCCCACCGGTCCCACGCGCCGCGGTCGCGCGACGACTGCAGTTCCTCGTGTTCCCACCTGGTCGCCATTGATGTATCCCCTAACGTTCTGTTGATAGTAGCACCGGGCGGACGAATACTTGTCAATAAAGACGGAGGTGGACGACATGACGAATAGATTGATGCTTCGGCCAACCGAGGCGGGTGATGCGATCGGCGTGAGCCGGAGCAAGGTCTACGAACTGATCGCGGCCGGCGCGATTCCGAGCGTCAGGGTTGGCGGCTGCACGCGCATCCCGGTGGACGAGCTGAAGGCGTGGATCGCCAACCAGGTCAAGGAACAGCGGGCGGAGGCCGGAAGCCGGTGAGCGACAGCCTGCGACCGGCGGACATCGAGATGCACCATCGGCTGGGCATCCCCGTGGACTTGCTTGGTCTGGCAAAAGTCCGCCGCGTGACGGACCTTGAAGCGCGCGAGCTGCTGTCGAGCAAGCATCCTGGCGATCTTGCCGGCATCGTTTATCCGTATCCCAATCCGGACAGCGGGCAGTTAGTGAACTGCCGCCTGCGTCGGGATCGTCCTGAAATTGAGGACGGCAAACCGAAGGCGAAATATTTGAGTGCGTACGGCGATCGGCGGCACTTCTATTTCGCGCCCGGTGCGACGGCGCTGCTGGCACACACGTCGGTGCTCGTCGTCAAGGTTGAATCGGAGAAAGCCGTCCTCGCGATCACGGCGGCCGCGGCACGGGCCGATCGCCCGATCCTCGCGATCGGGACGGGTGGCTGCTGGGGCTGGCGCGGCGTCGTCGGGAAAGCGACCAGCGCAGACGGCGCTCGCGTGGACGAGAAAGGCCCACTCCCTGATTTCGATCGCGTGGCGTGGAAGGGGCGCGACGTCGTCATCCTGTTCGACGCGAACGCCAGGACGAATGCGAAGGTCCGCGCGGCACGTCGGGCCCTCGCCGCGGAGTTGACCGATCGCGGCGCCAAGGTGCGGATCGGCGAGCTGCCCGTCGAAGCGGACGTGAACGGCCCGGATGACTTGATCGGCAAACGTGGCGATGCGGCATTATTCGCGCTCGTTGACGCGGCGGTGCCCGTGCAACCTGAGACGGTGAACGAACTGCTTGAGGACGCCGGCTTACTCGCGCTGACCGCGCCGGTGAACCTCCATGCGCTCGAGCAGGGGCTGCGCGAGCTAGCAGGCCGGCTGCGTGGCGCGGATGCGCTTCGGCGTGCGACAGCCAGGGCGGCGGCGATTGCCCGACTTAAAGCGGCAGGCGTGGAAGGTCCGGTCCGGCTCGTCGATTCCGCGCTTGGCACACCTGAGTCTGAAGCCCCGGCAAGCGCCGCCATTGTGCAGGACACCGAAGCCTGGCCGGAGCCCGTCAACGGGGCGGCGGTGCTCAACGAGGCGCTGGCGCTCGTCGCTAAGTATGTGGTGCTGACACGCCATCAGGCCGTGGCGTGCATCCTATGGCTCGTTCACGCCTTCGCCATCAACGCTGGCGATCACTCGCCGATTCTGGCGGTGCTCTCTCCACTCAAGCGATGCGGGAAATCCACGCTGCTCTCTGTGTTGTCGGCGCTGGCAGACCGGGCGCTCCATGCGGCCAACGCCACGACGGCGGTGTTGTTCCGGATCATCGAAAACCACCACCCGACGTTGATGCTGGACGAGGCCGATACCTGGTTGCACGACGACAAGGCCGAGTTGCGAGGCATCGTCAACTCAGGATGGTCGAGGCGTGGCGCGGTCGTGCTGCGCTGCGAGGGCGACGACAACGAGACGAAGACGTTTTCAACCTGGGCGCCGAAGGTCATCGCGGCCATCGGACGGCTGCCGGATACCATCAAGGACCGCTCCGTTGTCCTGCAGTTGCGGCGGAAGACACCCGCCGAGAAGACGACACCGCTCCGGTCCCGAACGCTCGACAACGAGGCGCTTGATCTCCGTCGTCAACTCCGCCGATGGGCGAACGATCACCTGGACCTGCTGGCCGCCAGCGATCCAGCAATCCCCGACGAACTCAATGACCGTGCTGCAGACTCCTGGCGGCCGCTTCTGGCAATTGCGGATGTCATCGGGGGCGCGTGGCCAACCCAGGCGCGGGCGGCATCCCTCGCGCTGTCTGGACAGCCCGACGACGATGCAGGCGATGAATCCATCGCGGTGCAATTACTCGGCGACATTGTGGCGCTCGTGGCCGACACCGACGACGAGGTGATCGAGACCAGTGTGTTCCTCAAGTTTCTGCACGAACTCCCTGACCGGCCCTGGGCGGACTACCGCCACGGCAAGCCGATCAACGGACATCAGTTGGCGCGGACGCTTGCGCCGTTCGATGCCCGTCCCCGGAAGGCCAGGGTGGGCGCTCGGACCGTGCGCGGATACCCGGTCTCAGACCTCCAAGATGCACTGCGCAGGTATACAGGCTCCGGTCAGGGGCGCTTCAGATCGGAACAAGTGGAACAGAGCAATGAATACGGGCCTAAAGTGCCAATTTCTGAAGTGGAACAAGACGCGGATGTTCCACTTCGCAAAATCGACCTTTCACCAATGAATACGGGCTCTGTTCCACTTGTTCCGCTTCCAAACCCTGATCATGGGGGCCATGAGCCCGCCGAAGCGAAAGACGCCGCACTCGACTTCCGAGAAGCGGGGGTCTTGTGATGAGCACCACCGAGCTGCTGGCGGCCGTGAAGGCCGCCGGGATTGTCCTGGCGGCTGCCGGAGACCGGCTCACGTACAACGCGCCCAAAGGTGCGATGACGTCGGCGCTGCGCGAGACGCTCACCAGGCATAAGCCGGAGATCCTCGCCGCGTTGCAGCCGGCGAAGTACGTCACCCTGCGCCCGGACAGCCGCACCGGCTTTGCCCCGACCATTCGCGCAGAGGCGCTCGTGTTGGTGCTCGACCTGGAGCGGCGCGGCTTCACGCAGACGATCGATAGCGAGCACCGCTACCAGGTTGAGCCACGCGCCGGCCTGACGGACGCCGACCGCGTGGCGATCGCGAGGTGGCGACATCAGCTCGTCATCATCGTGGGCTATGAGCCGCCGGAGGTGAGCTGATGCCGATGCGCGATATCCGCGAGGCCCGCCTATACCCGGCCATGCCCGCGACCTCCGGGGGCGCGATGGACATCGCCGATGAGGCAGTCGCGGAAATCGGCCAGCGGGAAGATTTTGCTTCCTACGGGTTCCCAGTTTTTCAGGTGGGCGCCGCGATACCCGCGATACCGGGGGGACGGCCGGACACTGCCGATGGAGGCGACCGTTAACTGGTCATGAGGAAACCGTGCACGATCCCGATTTCATAAGTTCGAGAATCAAAACGCCGCGCAGACTCTCCGGGGGATGGCTCGGTGTGCAAGGTTGCGAGCCCGGAAATCGCGTGGTGTAGTCGCGCGTCTTGAACTAACTCTTTGGCATACCAGGGAACCCAACCATGACTGACCCACAACCCCCGCCGACTTGACCGCCAAGTCTCAACAACTCTGGCAAGACTTGACGACCGCCCATGAATTTGAACGGCACGAGCTCCACAACCTCGAATCGGCCCTGCGGAATTTTGATGATGCGGCCGCGCTGCGTCTGCAAGGCGAGACCAAGCTCAGTCTGGACTGCCAAACAGCTGGACTGCGTTTTTGGCGGCTGCTGAAGTTCTCGAACGGCACGGCGGCGCGCCGGCCTGGTCGGCCTAGCGATACCGAGTGGTCTGCGAAACGGCGAGCGGCCCAGGCCGGTTAGGCGGAAGACTGGCTCCGACGCGAGCCCGCATG
>DATLXE010000627.1:0-16708 GCA_035575795.1 Gemmatimonadaceae bacterium | reverse complement strand
ATTGTCATCGTTGGCTCTCAGGTACCGCGCTGGCCCGCGGGAATCGCGGTGCGCAGTCTCGTAAGTACGTTTTCCTGCTGAAGAGTATTTTCGATCGCCTTCCGATCCTCGGCGGCGGTTGCGGGGGACAGCTGTACGATCTGCACGAGCACAAGCTCCAGGTCCTCGAGCAGCGGCCGGCGCTGCTGGTCGGCGGCGACAGGCGAGTCGAGCAGCAGTCTCGTGCTCGCGAGAAGATCGCGTGCCCACCGCGCGAGCTGCGCGTCGAGCTGGGCGTCTGCCTCACTGCGCGTCCGGAAAGACGTTAGAAGCGCCTCGGCGTTGCTCAGGTGGCGCAGTGCCACGAGCTGGTAGGCCGAAGCAGGCTGGTTGGTGGGCAGATCGGTGCCGGCGACGAAACCAGGCCCGGAAGCGGGCTTCCCGCCCAAGAACACGGAGCCTCCGGGAACAGCCGTCGCGAGTTGTGGCACCGGTGCGCGCGCCGCGGGCGGGTTTACACGTCGGCGGCTTCCGTCTGAGCGAGGAGAAGGGTTGTCCACGCGCGGTGCGCGTTCGCCGCTGCGCCCGGCATTGCTACTCGCGATCCGAAGATCATCGGGAACGCCAGCAACGCGAGACGATGGAAGATCAGCCGGATCAGTCGGACCGGCCGTTGGAGTCTCGCCCTCGACAGCTGTCGGCGCCGGACCGTTCGGAACGGCCGCGCGTCGCGCACCGGCGGAAGCCGTAACGGCGGTTGGCCGCATGCTGGCGCGATCAGCTGACCACCGCCCGACACCGACGCCCGTGGCAACCAGCAGCACGGCGGCGGCAGCGGCGCCCAGCCACAGGCGACGCCCGGAAAATGGATGCCGAGCGACCGGAGAGGCCGGCGACCCAGCGCCGTACACCAGACGCGGACCGGCCGTCCGGACGGACTCAATCTCCGCCCACATGTCCTCGCGCGGCGTGCGCGGCGGCGGCGCGTTGTAGCCCTGCGCCGCGGTCTTCAGAAATTTCTCGAAGCGATCTTCAGTCATGACACCCACTCCGGCGCGAAGTCCGCCAGTGCGACGCGAAGCTTGCCCCGCGCCTGAAAGAGATGGGACTTTGAAGTCCCGATTGGAATGCTGAGCGTCCCACTGATTTCCTCGTGCGTGTAGCCTTCGACGTCGTGCATCACGAACACCGTCCTGTACTTCTCGGCCAGCGCGTCGATCGCGCGGTCGAGCCGTTCCCTCAGATCGGGCTGCGGATGGTGCCACATCGTGCCAACCGTCATTCCCTCGTCCATCGGTGCCTCACGTTCCCTGAGTCTTTTCGTCTTGCGCAGCCCATTCAACGACACAGACACACCGATCGAGTGCAGCCAGGTGGACAACGATGACTCCCCGCGAAAACTCCCGATCTTCTCAAACGCCCTGATGAACGTGGCCTGCGTAAAATCACGCGCCAGATCGTCGTCACCGGCGAGGCGAAATGCCAGCCGGTAGATCCGATCGACGTACGTATCGTAGAACTCCCGCTCCGCGGCAGCCTCGCCGGCAATCACGCGGTTGATGAGTTGCGATTCGTTCACTGAGCTCTGAGACTCGTAAGCCACTAACTCCATTGTCGTACTTCTGACAACGACCGGGGGGAAAGGGTTGAGGATTCCTGGCGGAGGGTGGACGCCCATTGGTCAGCAATGGGCCGCGCTCGTGATTTGCGTATATAATAGGCCCGGCGACTGAGCCACGGGTCGCTCCCGCCGAGGCACTTCGCTCACACACTCGACCGGCGCGGATCGCACTTTCCGCCGCCAAACGGAGCCCAGATGCAATTCGCACAGCTCGGCCGAAGCGGCCTGACCGTTTCCCGCATCTGCCTCGGGTGCATGACCTACGGGGACTCGAAGTGGAGGCCCTGGGTTCTTGACGAAGACGAGGCGCGGCCCTTCTACAAGAAGGCGCTCGAGCTTGGTATCAACTTCTTCGACACCGCCGACATGTACTCGATGGGCGTGAGTGAGGAAATCACCGGCCGGGCGCTGCGCGAAATGGCGAACATGGAAGAGATCGTCCTCGCGACCAAGGCCCACTTCCCGATGAGCGCCGGACCGAACATGGGAGGGCTGTCGCGCAAGCACCTCGTGCAGGGTTGCGAGGCAAGCCTGCGCCGACTCGGGGTCGAGACGATCGACCTTTATCAGATCCACCGCTTCAAGGGATCAGTTCCCATCGAGGAGACGCTCGCGGCGCTCGATCACCTCGTGCACCAGGGAAAGATCCGCTACATCGGCGCCAGCTCGGGATTTGCCTGGGAGATGGCGCAGGCGCTGAGCGCTTCCGAGCGGAACGGGTGGGCACGGTTCATCTCGATGCAGAACCACTACAACCTTCTCTACCGCGAAGAGGAGCGGGAGATGATTCCGCTCTGCCTCGCTGAAGGCGTAGGAATAATTCCATGGTCACCGCTCGCTCGCGGCCGGCTTGCGCGCGAGACTCCGTCACCGGTAGCGGGAACGAGGCGGGCTGATAACGACACTTACGCCGTCGAGCTGTACGACATGCCGTCCGATGGCGATGTCATCGACGCGGTGCGGCTGGTTGCGAATTATCTCGGACACCCGCCGGCGGAAGTTTCTCTTGCGTGGCTGCTGCAGCAGCCGGGGGTTGTCGCCCCGATTATCGGCGCGACAAAGATCGAGCATCTCGACGTTGCCGTTCGTGCGCTCGACGTGCACCTGAGCGAGGAGAACTGCCGCGCGCTCGAGGACCCTTACCGCGCGCATCCGGTGAAGGGGCACTGACCGGCGTGCCGGCGAGCACGGGTAACGCACCGCCTGGCCCCGGAGGACAGCAGCCGGATATCACGCGCAAGTCGCCCCTGCTGCTGCTGGGGCGGGCACTCAGGCTCCACTGTCCGAATTGCGGCGGTGGCTCGCTCTTTACCGGCTTCCTGGACGTAAAGGAAAGGTGCCCGCGCTGCGGGATTCTTCTCAACCGCGGAGAGAACGACTACTTCCTCGGCGCTTACATGATCAACCTGGTCGCGGTCGAGATGCTGCTTGCCACCGTGTTTATCGTGATCCTGATCGCAACGTGGCCCGACCCGCCGTGGGATGCGTTTCAATACGGAGGGATCGCATTGTCGGTGCTCGGTGCCGTCGCGTGTTATCCGTTCGCGAAGACTACATGGCTGGCATTCGATCTCATGTTCCGGCCTACCAAGCGCGAGGATTTCATCACCCGCGACAAATAGCGGTCGTTACTCCGCCGGTTTTGTCTGATCGGATGGAGACGGAAAGAAAGAAACGTTGATGTCGATCGGGAGCTTGACGCCGTTGTGCGTCTCGACGACATCGAGCACGCCTTGCCACACCTTCGCGAACGCGTGGCCGACATCGGCGGGCTCCGCCTCCTCGGTAAAGCCTCGCCCGCTCGCAATCCAGAACGGGGGATCCGCGGTCACACCCCTCGCCACGTGGACTTCCTTGACGTCGCGATAGATCATCTCGGCGTTGTGCTTGTGAGCGTAGTAGCCCGGACGATAGCGTCCGTCCTTCAGCACTCCTTCCGTCCATGCGCGGTAATAATCCCGCATGGCCTTGGGCGTGGATTCCATGCGCTCGATGTCGAGGAAGATCACGGACCCCTTCGCAAATCCCTCAGTGGTGGTACGCGCGACGGCATCGGCGGCTTCGACCGTCCCGCGGGCGCCGCTGACGAACTGCGTCGAACAGGCGGAGCCCGGGCGCGCGCGCGGCTGCACGCTCACCTTGTAGGGAACGCGCTTGGTAACGTATCGCACTACCGACTTCCCGGTCTTCTTGTTGCGCCTCACCTGACGCACACGCCTCGTCATGAAGCGCGTGACGGTGACTCTCTGGCCGGGGGTCTTGCCCCATGTCTGCTGGCCGACGTAAATGACGGCGAGGCCCCAGCCCATGTTAGTCAGCGTCTGGCGCTTGCCGGACCACGAGTCGTCGGTATGACACGGCGCCTCGAGGTAATAGCCAACCCACTGATACGGCTTCTCAGCCTGCTTCCAGGCGCGCATCGCTTCCTCGCCCGGATACATGTAAGTGTCGAAGCCAAGATGCCGGCCAGCTCGCTCTTTGTTCAGGTCCCGGGCGATGTTGCTCGCCGCCGTCCCGACGGCATCACTGATCGAGGATCCGATTGTCGGGGAGTCGTCGCACGCCGCCAGTGCTCCAGCGAGGAGGAAAATGCTAACAGCTTTCAGCTTTGACATGCTTCCTCCTTTTCTTCGAGGGTGGGCGGACGCTCCGACAAAACGAAGCGACGCGACGGCAGCACCCGGGAACGGGGGCGATTGCTGGCGGCGGCCGCGACACGCCTCGCCCAGCACTGGTTAGACGATTTGGGAGCACGATTCGTTAGCCAGCCGTGGCTGGCGACACCCTGTTCTCTACTCCCCTGCGCAACTGGCGTTCCGCTTTCCACGATTCCTGTCCTCGGCTTGAGACAACAGGGTGCCTCCTGACTCGATCCGCGTACCCAAGTCGTTGCGGTTACGAGAGTTGTCAAAAGCGTGCCAACTGGTCCTTTCAATGCCAATTAGGGGTCAACCCTTTTCCGTGGAGTCCTCCCGTGAGGATTGTACGTACGTCGTTGATTGCTTCTCTTGTGGCTACGCTACTACTGCCCATCCATGCGCCCGCCCAGACTACGGGCGCCGTCGAGTGGTATGGGACCCTGATGACTGCAACGCCCATCACGCGCACCATGGGCGGCATGGCCATGAGCATCGGAACGCCATTCCTCGGCGGTCGTGTGAGCGGAGCTCTCGGCACCTCCTCAACCACCTACAGGGCCTCCAATGGTCCGGGCAGCTCGAGGTTGGCGTGGGCGACAGACGCCGACCTGTTGGTGGGGCCGGTCAACAGCCGGGCAACGACCGGGGTTCTGCCCTATGCATTCGCGGGACTGGGAATGCAGAACAGCACTGAGACCGGTGCCTCTGGCGTTCCCATACGCACCTGGAGCTATGGCGGCGGTGCGCGAATGCCGCTCGGCTCGGTGCTCTCCCTTAGCGCCGAGGCGCGTCTGCGCCGGCTCGCTTCGAGCGCAACGTTCTCCGATTCACAGTTCGTGCGCAACCCCGAAATCCGAGTCGGTCTCTCGCTGCGTTTCGGAGGCGGGACACGTTCCCGCACCGGCACCAGCACCGTGTATTCGCGTGGACGCACTGACAACCCGCCGTCGGCTCGCCGTCCGCGTACGACAAATCCTTCCAAAGGGCGGCCGGTAAGTACCACATCCGCGCGTGGCGCATCGCGCCGCGTCGTGCCCGACGCCGAGACCTACATCGGCGTGCCGTACAAGTGGGGAGGGTCTTCGCCGGAGACAGGTTTTGACTGCTCGGGCCTGGTGCAGTACGTGTATTCGCGTCAGGGAGTCAGCCTGCCGCGCACCTCACGTCAGATGGCGGGCGCGGGAGTCAGCGTCGACGCGCGCGTCGCCAGTATGAGAGAAGGGGACCTCATGCTTTTCGCACAAAATGGTGAGATCAGTCACGTAGCGATCTACGCGGGCGGGGGACGGATCATTCATTCATCGTCCAGTGGTGGCGGCGTGCGTTACGACGACCTGGGCACGCGGCGTGGACAGTGGTTCGTGAACCACATGGTTGCCGCGCGTCGGGTCAGCGACGATCCGCGCGTGATCGTCAACGCGCTCGCAGCCGCAGTTATCTCCTTCGATCATTACGATCCGCCCGATGAGGCGCCCGCGCCGGGCAAGCGGTAAAGCGCGGCCGAGCCGCCGGGACGTCCGGCGGCTCGGCTCTGTCAGTCCTCTGTCTCGTCGTGCGGAGCTGCCACCGGCTTGGACTGCGGCGATCCCCGCTGCCGCAGGTATATCGAGAGGACAATCAAAATCGCGATGGACAGGAATTCGCTTTGCCAGTTCTGGAAGGATTCGAACCAGAAGCGCGATGTGTGCATGAACTCCCAGGTGGTGACCGGCGAGCGTCCGTGAATCACGGCCTCTTCGCTGAACTCACGGGCACCACCCGCGGCGTGCAATACGAAGGAAATCAGAAATAGCAGAAAGAGCACGAGGCTGAGCGAAGTTTCATAGATGCGGAGCACCCACCCACCCCGTTTCACCGGCCAGGGTGCGTCCTTGTTCTTCGCCTTCCGGGGGTCTGCGTCGACCGGCTCCTCCGACTCTTCCGGCTTCTTGGACTCGGACGATCCCTTCTGGAAGAGCCAGATTGTCAGCAGTACGAATGCTCCCATCTGGAGAAATTCCGACTCCCAGTTCTCGAACGTCGCCTCAACGAAATGCGGAGACCGGAGATACTCGCCCGTCGACAGCGTCGGCTTCCCGTGATCGACCTGCTCGATATTGGACGATCGGTGGCCGGCGATGATCTGGCCCGCCATGCTGAACGCGAACAGCGCGAGCAGCACAAGAGTGAGGCCGTTGTTCCTCAGAAAACGTCGCATTGGGGAGAGTTGTGGAGGTGCCTTCGAGCGAGGCGGTGCGGGACAAAAGTTGTCGCTGCAATTACGGCGGCGCTACTCGGTCTCCACTTCCACCGCATCCGCCGCGCCTGAACGTATCCAGTCCAGGGCGAGCCGCAGCGCTTCCTCCTCCGAAATGCGGGCGCGAACACGCCCCGGAGTCAATCCGAATATGCTGAGGGCATGCTCGGTGAAGATCCTCGTGCTCCGGTGGGCGGACGGGAGTCCGGCGGATCAGCCGATCCCGGCCGCATGGCGTTTCGCGCTCCGCCGCCGTTGCACGATTTCCTGCGCAACATCGACATTATGTATGTTGCGACTGCGCTCAATCCCGAGCTCGTCGGCGACTGAAGCAGGGCTTGTAACGGCGCCAACACCGGTGACATCGCTGACGTTCAAGGATCACTTCTCGAGCCGCGCCGCGCTCTACGCAGCGCACCGGCCCGACTATCCCGACTCGCTGTTCTCGTACGTCGTCTCCCTCGTACGCCACCGGCGCGTCGCGTGGGACTGCGCGACGGGCAGCGGTCAGGCGGCGGTTGGACTCGTGGAGCATTTCGAACGCGTCATCGCCACAGACCCCAGCTCCCAACAGCTCGCCCACGCCCGCCGGCATCCGCGCATCGAATACCGGGAAGCGTCAGCGGATGCCAGCGGCCTTGAGGAGTCGTCGGTCGACCTCGTCACCGTCGCGCAGGCGTTGCACTGGTTCGACATCGACCAGTTCTACGCCGAAGCGCAGCGTGTGCTGGTGCCTGGAGGAGTCATCGCGGTGTGGGGCTACGGTGATCCGCTCCTCGACACGCCGACGCTGCAACGCACGCTGCACAATTTTACCCGCGGGAAGCTCGAGCCATACTGGCTGGCGGAGCGCCGGATTCTCCTCGACAGATACCAGACCATCCCCTTCCCGTTCGCGGAGGTGGTGCGACGGCCCTTCACGTTCGAGCGGCGATGGACGCTGGCCGAGCTCAGCGGCTATCTGCGCACCTGGTCTGCAACGGCGAAATACGTGACGGCACACGACATTGACCCGGTCGTGGAAGTCGAAGCCGATCTCGCGCGTGATTGGGGTGACGAGCAGAAAAGCCGCCCGGTGCGGTGGCCGCTCTACCTCCGCGCGGGATACACCGCGGACTGAGTGGTTGCGGTTGATGGATCCGGTGCTGTGCGCAATCATTCCGTAACCCGCAATCATCCGCCAAATGCAGACTGCCCCGATCTTTCTCTCCTTCCTGGTGGTGTTTCCAGTCGCCGCCCTGGCCCAGCACGAGGGACATTCCTCCGGCGCGCCTCAAACCGGCGCTAACGCACCGGTCGTCCCAACCCGCCTGAAGGCCGATTCCCTTGTCGTCGGAGATTCGCTGGCCCGCGCGTGCAAGCCGCGGACAAAAGTCTCGATAGACGCCTACACGCGCTGCCTTGGCGAGGGACTCAGCGCCGTGTCCGCGCGCGGGAACATCGCTCTCGCACTCAGCACGCTCGACCTGATCGTGAGCCGAGACCGCTCAATCGCTTCGTTCGGCCACCCGCTCGCGCACGCGCTTGGCTACGCCGTCAGGTCGACGCAGGCGACCGTGTCGCCGCTCATCGCGCAGTGCGACGAGCGCTATCAGGCTGGGTGTGCGCACGGAATTCTGCAGCGCTATTTCGATGGGCAATCGGGGAGCGCGATCACGGACGCCGTGCTACGCGCTCCCTGCGCAGATTTCCGCGGCGCGCCCGAGGTGTTCCGATTGTTCGATTGCCTGCACGGTACCGGGCACGGCCTGATGATGTTTCACCGATACGAGCCCCAGCCCGCCCTCGAGGGCTGCGACCGACTCACCGCGCCATGGGAGCAACAGGCCTGCTACGGCGGCGTATTCATGGAGTACAACGCCATGGCGAGAGTCCGCTCGCTTGGCGACCCAACCCACGGGCAGCACAAGCACGCCGAGCCAAGGCCGGGAGTGACGCTCTTCAGGGCCGATGACCTGCACTACCCGTGCAGCGCAACAAGCTCACAGTACCGATTCGCGTGCTACGACCTGCAGGCCGACCTCATCCTTCCGGCAGTCAAGCATGACTACTCGCGCGCAGCCCAGGTTTGCGACCGCGCCGGTGCGCTGGCGCTGGTGCGCTCCTGCTACGCTGGCCTCGGACGCAACGCCGCCGGCGGCGCGGCCTCGTTCGATTTCGCCGGAATACGCGCGCGTTGCGACAAGTCATCTCCAGCGGGGATCGGCTACTGCTACCAAGGCGCGGCCCGGCAGCTCGCATACGGGCCTACAGAGCTGCCCCGCGGCGTTTCATTTTGCGGGTCGCTGCCGGATGGCGACATGCGCGAGCGCTGCTGGAATGGTCTCGGCATGCAGATCTCGACGTTCTTCGGCCCGGCGGCAGCGCGCACGCATGCCTGCAAGTCGGGCCGCGCGGCAGACGAAAGGGCGTGTGCGTCCGGGGCGGGGGTGGCGGGGATGACGCGGTAACTCTAAGGCTGGACCGAAACTGCAACGGCAACTGAAAAACATCGGCTTCCCGCTGTGCGCGTGCGCGCCTTGCGCTTTTCGCTGCAAGCGACGTGGACAGGCCGGCCGCCGTGGATGGGAAAAAACTGACGAAACAAATACGACAGTGAAGCGGTTAGTGAAGTCGGGAAGGCACGCAGCGAACAGCGCACCGCGCAGCTAAGCGCACAGCGGGGGCTGAAGTTTTCAGGTGCCGTTGGAGTTCTCCGTTGCACTTCTCTCTCGCAGCTACTGCTTCGCCCTGACCTGAGCACGTTTGCGACCATGAAAAACGGCCAGTCCCACCGGGACTGGCCGTTTCCCCACCAACACAGGGCGTGTTGCTTACTGCACCGCGTTGATCATGTCGAAGATTGGCAGGTACATCGCCACGACCATGCCGCCGACGACGACGCCGAGGAACACGATCATGATCGGCTCGAGGAGCGAGAGCAGGTTGCTGACCGCGGCGTCGACCTCTTCGTCGTAGAAGTCGGCGATCTTGGAAAGCATCTCATCCAGGCCACCGGTCTGCTCGCCGACCGAGATCATCGAGATGACCATTGGCGGGAAGACCTTCGACTTCTGGAGCGGCTGCGCGATCGTGTCACCGCCGGCGATCGAGGCGCGCGACTGCATGATCGCGTCCTGAATGACGCGGTTGCCGGCCGTCTTGGCGGTGATCTCGAGGCCCTCGAGGATGCTGACGCCCGAGCTGATAAGAGTGCCGAGCGTACGTGTGAAGCGCGACACGGCAGACTTTCTCAGCACGTCGCCAAGCACCGGCATCTTCAGCATCAGCCGGTCGATGACCAGCTTACCGCTCGGCGATGCGTAGTACCTCCGCAGCATGAACGTCGCGACGATGCCGGCAGCGCCGATCACCCACCAGTACGACTTGAGGAAGCGTGAGGCTCCGATGACGATGCGTGTTGGCAGCGGCAATGGCAGTCCCACCGACGCGAACATACTCTCAAAGACCGGGATTACAAACAGGAGCAGCACGATGATCGCGATGCCGGCGACGCTCATGATGACTGTCGGGTAAATCATCGCTCCCTTCACCTTTCTCACCAGCGCGTCGTTCTTTTCGAGGAACGTCGCGAGACGCATGAGAATCGTGTCGAGAATACCACCGGCCTCGCCGGCGGCGACCATGTTCACATAAAGGTCAGTGAACGCGCGCGGGTGCTTGGACAGCGCATCGGCGACCGTGTTTCCCGATTCGACGTCGAACACCACCTTCTTGGTGGTCTCGGCGAGCGCCTTGTTGTCGGTCTGCTCGGCGAGAATCGTCAACGCCTGCACGAGCGGCAGTCCGGAGTTGATCATCGTCGAGAACTGCCGCGTGAAGATGACGACGTCACGCGTCTTGATCGCGCCGCGGCCGATCTTCTTGGTAGTCTCCTGGTCGACCTTCACGACGCTGAGACGCTGCTTCCTCAGCTGCGAGATCACATCGTCGCGCGATCCCGCCTCCATCGTGGAAGTGCGAAGATCTCCGTTGAACGATCTTGCCGTATAGGTAAAGGTTGGCATTTGTATTTCCTCCTCTTAGCGCCTGCCGGCCGAGCCCGTCATCGCACCGCGGGCGGGCGCCTGCTTGCCGCCCTCTTCGGTGCCATCGGACTGTCCGATCATGCGCTGGAACTCGTTCGGGTCGCTCGTCACGCGCAGGCACTCGTCGGCGGTGACTTCGCGGTTCATGTACAGCGCGTAAAGCGCATCGTTCAGCGTCTGCATGCCCCACTTCTTTCCGGCCTGCATCGACGAGTAGATCTGGTGAATCTTGTCGTCACGAATGAGGGCGCGAATCGCCGGCGTGACGACGAGGATCTCGGCCGCCATCGCGCGGCCCCTTCCCTGCGCCTTGGGTATCAGTGTCTGCGTAATGATCCCCTCGAGCACGAAAGCGAGCTGGGCGCGCACCTGTGACTGCTGGTGCGAGGGAAACACGTCGATGATTCGGTTGATTGCCTCGGCGGCCGAGTTCGTATGCAGCGTCGCGAAGGCGAGGTGACCCGTTTCGGCGATCGTGAGCGCCGCCTGGATTGTCTCGAGGTCGCGCATTTCACCCACGAGGATCACGTCAGGATCCTCACGCAGCGCGTACTTGAGCGCGTTGGCGAAGGACTTGGTGTCAGCGCCGACTTCGCGCTGATTGACGATGCAGCCCTGGTGCTTGTGGATGAACTCGATCGGGTCTTCGACGGTGATGATGTGACCCTTTCTCTCGCGATTGATCTTGTCGATCATCGCGGCGAGGGTAGTCGACTTTCCCGAGCCGGTCGGACCGGTGACGAGCACCAGTCCGCGCGGCTTCTCGGCCATCTTCGCGATGGTGGCGGGAAGCCCTAGCTGCTCGAAGGTCTTGATCGCGAACGGGATCTGCCTGACCACCATCGAGACGCAGCCCCGCTGCTTGAAGCAGTTGCCGCGGAATCGGGCGAGGTTCTGGATGCCGAACGAGAAGTCAAGCTCGTCTTCGAGCTCGAAGCGCTTCTTCTGCGTCTCGGTGAGGACGGAATAGGCGAGCTGAAGCGTGTCCTTCGGCGTCATCGCGTAGTCAGTCGCTGAATTGGTGATGTCACCATCGATGCGCAGCTTGGGCCGCTCGCCAGCGACGATATGAAGGTCGGACGCGTTGCGTGCCACCATCTCCTCGAGCAGCGCGCGCAGGTTGACGGCCTGCGGAGAGGCAGTTGGTGGCGCGTTGGCGCCCTGAATGTCGGCCATGGTTCCGGTCATTTGTCCGTCCGTGAATGTTTAAAGGTCAGGCGCTGGTCTCGCGCACGACCTGATCGAGCGGAGTGATTCCCTTCAACACCTTGAGCCACCCATCCATGCGGAGAGTGAGCATCCCCTCCTCGATGGCCGCAGCCTGGATCTCGGCGGCGCCGGCGCTCTGCATGATCAGCTTGCGCAGGCGGGGAGTCATGCTCATCACCTCGTAAAGACCCTGCCTGCCCTTGAGTCCGCTGCTCTGGCACTGTTCGCAGCCCTTGCCGCGGAATGTCGGGAGGTCTTCCATCTTCGTGTCGAGCGTGAGCTTGTCCATATAAGGACGCGCCGCTTCGCTCGCGCGCGTTTTTGCATCGGCGAGCGCCATCTCGGTGAACTTCAGGTCGCGCAGCGTCGCGCCAGCGGGAACCTTGGCGCCTGCCAGCTCCGCCGCATCCATCTTGTAGTACTCAGCGCAGTTGGAGCAGACGCGACGCACCAGCCGCTGAGCGAGAATCAGGTTGAGCGCCGAAGCGACGTTAAAGGGCTCGATTCCCATGTCCATGAGCCGCGTGACGGTCTCCGGAGCCGAATTGGTGTGCAGCGTCGAGAGCACCAGGTGGCCGGTGAGCGCCGCCTTGATGGCGATGCCGCCGGTCTCGAGGTCTCGAATTTCACCAAGCATGATGATGTTCGGATCCTGGCGCAGGAACGCCTTGAGCGCCGCCGCGAACGACATGCCGATCTCGGTGCGCACGAGCACCTGGTTGATGCCGAACAGGTTGTACTCGACCGGATCCTCGGCCGTCATGATATTGACGTCGATGTTGTTGATCTTCGACAGCGCCGAGTAGAGTGTCGTCGTCTTTCCCGATCCTGTCGGGCCGGTGACGAGAACCATCCCGTACGGGTTGGAGATCGCATCCATCAACTCGCGCTCAGCGCGCGGCTCGATGCCGAACTTCTCGAGGTCGAGGGTGAGGTTGCCCTTGTCGAGAATACGCAGCACCACCTTTTCCCCGAACAGCGTCGGGAGGGTGGAAACGCGGAAGTCGATGACCTTGTTGCCGATCTTGAGCTTGATGCGCCCGTCCTGCGGGACGCGTCGTTCGGCGATGTTGAGGCTCGCCATGATCTTGAAGCGCGAGATAAGCCCGGGGCGCATCTTGATCGGCGGCTTCATGATCTCCCTGAGCGCGCCGTCGATGCGGTAGCGCACCCGCAGCTCCTTCTCGAAGCACTCGAAGTGGACGTCGGAGGCGCCCTTCTTCACGGCATCGGTGAGAATCGCGTTGATCAGCTTGACGACCGGCGCCTCGTCCACCATCGCCATGCCATCGTTAACGGCGTCCAGTCGCTCACTCTCGAGAATCTCGATGTCGGCATCGTCCGAGATGTCCTCGAGCAGATTTTCCATCTGCGCTTCGCCCGACTCGTAGAACTTCTCGATCGCGTTCCGGAGCGTGAACTCGCCCGCGATTACGGGGAAGATGTCGAGGCGGGTGATGAACTTGATGTCGTCGAGGACGCCCATGTTGCCGGGGTCCGACAGGGCGACGGTGAGCGTGCGGCCGTCGCGCTTGAGCGGGAGGACGCTGTGCTTGATGGCGAGCTCGCCCGGAATCAGCTTGGCAATGCGGGGATCGACCTTGAACTTGGAGAGGTCGACGGCGGGCATGCGGTGCTGGCGCGCGAGCATGCGGGTGAGGTCGGTTTCCTTGACGTAACCGAGCTTCACCAGGTTATACCCGACCCGGGTGCCGTGCTGCTTGTGCTCCTGTAATGCCTTATTGAGCTGGTCACGCGTGACCAGCCCCTCTTTCAGGAGGAGATCGCCGATTCGTTCGGCGGTAGCGGCAGGAGCTGTCAAGGAAGCTGGTCCCTCCGGTGAGGCTTCCTGCGTGCCCTGGGCAGCTCGGAGCGCCTTGATATAACTGTGTTGGAAGGACGCGGGAAAAGGGAGAAGGTTACGCGTGGGCCGAGCCTTACGACCATAGAGGGACCGATCCCTTTTACCCTGTCGAGTCCGTCCAGCGAGCCGAAGGGGCCGAGGGAGTCCCGGTCCGCGACAATCCGTTTCGCCAGCGCGGGCCCGATCCAGGGCAGCGCTTCGATCTGCTCCGCGCTCGCGACATCGAGGTCGACGGGGCCGGCGGCCGGGACGGCCTGTTTTTGCTTTCTTTCACGTTTGGAGGGACGACTTCCCTTTACTCGCCGCGCGGAGTCGGCCGCCTTGAGCTGGAGGGCGAGCGCCGCGCGAGCGGCCGGGTCGGGGGCCGCGTTCCGGTTGGCCGAGCGGTGGAGCCGGACGCTGCCGCCGAGCAGGGTGACGGCAGCGAAAAAGACAAGCGCCTTACGCTCCGATGAGGTGGGCATCGGAGCGTAAGGTGTTCGATCAGGATCTCACCGCGTCATCGAATTACGCTGGCGGTGTTGGTTATGCGCCACTACGGGTGACCAGCCAGCGGTAGTAATACGGAAGACGCGATCAGGGCGCGGGTGGGTGGTGTTGCCGTTCGCGTCGAAGCCGATCCCGGTGTCGGTGACATAGTGCCGCACCCAAAAAACATGATGTCCCGTTTCTGCTACATGCTGCGCGTCGCTCTGCTACTCGCGAGTCACCAACGCGGTCGCAATGTCACCGACGATGCCGAGCGACCGGGCGGAGATCTTGTCCATCGTATCCTGGGGCGTGTGGTGCGGGGGATAGTCGAGATCGATGACATCGATCACCCGCATGCCCGCGTTAAGCAGCGGGATGTGGTCGTCGGTGATCGCGCCGCCGCTCTCCTGCACGAAGATGTTTCCGTGGCCCAGCTCAGCGGCGAGCTGCCACACCTTCGCGACGACTTCGGGCGCTCGCGTGAAGGAGTTCATCTCATACGGGATGCGCAGGTCGGTGTCACCGATCATGTCCCACACCACTCCGTAGAGGGGGCGGTAATCGGCGGAAGGCAGGTGTGCGGCGAAATACTTCGAGCCGATCAGCACGTCGATCTCCGGCGGGCCGAACTGCCCATAGTCCTCGCCGTCCACGAACAGCAGATCCACGCCCACGTTGGGTTTCGTGGTCCTGAGGACGTCACCGAGTGCGACGAAAAGTCCGACGCCCGACGCACCGTCGTTTGCGCCCGGGACGGGGAGCTTCCGCTGCGTGGAGTCGCTAGCCGATTCGGACACCGGGCGCGAGTCCCAGTGCGTCACGTACAACACGCGCTCGGCCACCTCGGGGCGGAAGCGGGCAAGAATGTTTCGCATTGGAAGCTTCTTTCCGGCGGCGGTGGTGTGGGTCCAGCTCTGCACGATCACCGTGTCGGCCCGCGTCCGCATCTGGGCGATGATCCAGTCGCCACCTTTCTGCGCCGCCGCGCTACCGGGGACGCGCGGACCGAAATCGAACTGCGCTTTCGCGTACGCGTACGCCGCATTGCCGTTGAATGCCGTCGCGCGACGCACCGGGACGTCGCGCCGCGGCGCATCGCTACCCTTGGCATCGCCGTTACACGCGGCTGCTACGCAGGCGAGCGCCAGCGCTTGAAGGACTCTCACTTGAACTCCCCGGCGTAGAACTGTAGGTGCATTACCGCGCTCAGCACAGTCTGCGTGAACCGCCGGTTAAGATTACGGTCGAAGCTCTCGACGCGCGACAGGACGAAGCTGGATGAAAGGTTGTCTGCGACGTCGGTGTCTGCACTCATGCTGAATGCGCGGCGGCCGTTGTCGGAGAGACGACTCCTTCCCGTCAGGGCGAGCGGATTCAGGACGAATGTCTGTCCCTGGCTCTTCTGGTAGCTGACTCTCGTACGCAAGTCGCTCCTGAGATTCCACTCGGCCGGCAGACCCCACGGCCTGGCGACGTCGATGTTGTAGTCGGAGTTATTGCCGTCGCTGGCGAGGCCGGGGCGCGCATCGAGACGCTTCGAGAGCGAGAAGCCGGCGGTGCTCGACAGCGGACGGGCCCCGGCGAAGACGACTGACGCGCTCACCGGATAAGTCCTGACATGCATCCGTCCGCGGTCGTCGAAGAGCCCGCCGAACAATGGCTGCGTGCCATTGAACTGGCGCGTCTCCAACATCCGGGCATTTGCGCCCAGGCTAGAGATAAACGAGCTGAGCAGGCGCGGTCGGCCGCTCCACCGGAGCGATACGTCGGGAAACACGACCTGCGTGCCGTCCACTACTTCCTGACCCTCGTCGAACCGGCGCGTCCAGTTACGGGTGTTGATGCGCTGATATCGGCTCGCGATGCTCGCGCCAAAGGGCAGATTGAGCGACTGGTTCACGGACATCTGGGTAATCAGTCCGGCGCTCGTGGCAAGCTCGCCGCTCAACGCACGGAAGGTATTTATGCCGCCGAACGCGAATTGATAGCCGAGCGGCGCGGCGGTCGAGCTGCCGTCGTAAACGGAGAGCAGGCTGCGGTTGAAATTCACGTCGACCGGCTGCAGCCCGCCCAGGAACCGTTGCAGGAAGCTTCCGGAATCCGTGTACTGCTTCACCGCGCGTGGCAGATCCAGCAGCAGGCCTGCCGTCAGCGTCTGTGAGTTTCCGAGCCGCCGCGGAATGCGGAAGTTGGCGGCGCTGTCATCGCGTTCCCGCGTGAAGCTCAGCGTGTTCGGGTCACGCAGCATGTTGTACGATGTGCCGAAGTCCAGGCGCGGGCGGAACCAGGCCGTGATCGGCGGCGAGATGTTGAGTCCCGCCTGCATCGCGCGCTCGCGCTCGAGACCGGTGCTCGCTCCGAGCAAGTGGTCGCGGTCACTCACCGCGACAACGCCGAGCGGAGAGCTGGAGCCGTAGCCGCGCAGATCGCGCACCGACGTCAGGTCCCACCGCAGCGCTGCCGCCTTCCACGGTCGGAATACCATGCTGCTTCCGTTGCGCCACGTCCGGTTCCGTCCGCGCACGGCACGCGACGGATCGTCGGCGGAAGCGGCGGGCTTGAGGAACGAGGTGCGGCTATCGTTGCCATAGGTGTACACGCTGGTGAGATGCAGCTCCGAGGGAGTCCAGCGCGAGAGGCTGGGCACGAGCGCGCGCGAGA
>DATLXE010000626.1:0-1862 GCA_035575795.1 Gemmatimonadaceae bacterium | reverse complement strand
AAGAACAAGAACAAGAACAAAAACAAGGGAAAGGGCAAGAATTAGCCTGACCCGCGGATAGCACGACGGCCCCGGAAGAACTGATTCTTCCGGGGCCGTTTCGCATCCGGTGCGATGTATGCACCTTACCCCTCAATGCACCGCACGGTCACCGACCGATACCTACCCCCTGACCACGCCGCCTTTATAGCGGCGGAGCCGGTAACCGGCCGCATCATCGTCATCGCCCCGACCCGCGCGGCGTGTGAGACGATCGAGCTCGCCCTGGGGCTCCACCTGTCGACTGTGCTCGAGAAGCAGCACGGTGAAGAGATTCGCCGCCTCGCCGCCGACGGAAAGGGATTCGGCATCGTCGCCGGCACCGGAACGGGAAAGACGCTCGCCATCCGCCCGATCGCCGAAACCATACTGCATACGGATGCGTTGAAGGTCGGCGTCGTCAACCGCGAGCGCGAAGCAACGCCCGAGACGCCCAGCTGGAACGTCATCGTCGTCACCACCGGCATCGCGCGCCGGTGGTTCCAGGACGGCGACATTCTGAAGACAGACACACTTGTCGTTGACGAGATCCACCAGACCTCAGCCGAGCTCGAGCTCTGCCTCGCGCTCGGCAAGCGCGTCGGCTGCCGCTTCATCTGGCTGTCGGCCACCGTCGATCCGACGTTCTACGCGCGCTATCTCGAAGCCGCCGAGGTGCTGGAAAGCTCGGCCTTCGATCCAGCGAAGGCGGCCGATGTGAAGATCATCCGCCGCGACCCAATGTCGTTTCTCGACGACAAGTTTCTGCAGCAGGTCACGAAGGAGCGGCGCGGAGTCGGGATGTTTCTGCCGACGAGAAAGGGTGTCGAGGAAGCAGCGCAGATCGTCGAAGACCGGTTCCCGCGCATCAACACCGCCTTCTACCACGGTGGCGAGCCAATCCGCGTTATTCGTCCCTTTCTCGAGGGCGAGGAGAAGAAGCCGTTCTTCCTTGCAATGACCGCGGCGGGACAGAGCGCGCTCAACGTCCAGGGCCTCGACACCGTCATCATCGACGACACGCGCTTCACGAACATTATCGAGAAGGGGAAGAACGTCCTCACCAAGCTGCACCTTGGCGCGAACGAGATTCTCCAGATGGCGGGGCGCGTGCACGGCCGCGTCGCCGGCGGACGCGTTTTCATTCTCTCCGACCGCGACATCCAGTTCTCCGCCCTCAGGCCGACCGCGCCCGATTTCCAGCTCGCCGGAGATTCCGAGCGTGTCGCGATGACCTGCGCCGACCTCGGCGTATCGGCTGACCAGCTCGAGCTGCCGGTTCCGCTCGATCGCGTCGCCTACAAGAAAGCGGTGGCCCTGCTCGAGCGGCGCGGGATAATCGAGAACGGCAGGCTATCGCGTTACGGCAAGTCCGTCGAGGCGATGCCGGTGGACAGGCCGTGGGCAGAGCTGCTCGTCAACGCCGACGACGAGCTCGTTCCGTATCTCGCCGTGATGAGCTCGATCGAGTCGCTTCATCGCATGACGCGGGAGGAACGCGATCTGTCCGGCGTCACCGTGCCCGGCAGCGATCATCTCACCGCCTACAATCTTTACGCGGAAGCATTCTCGAGGTGCGGCTACATCGGTGAGGTCTACGGGCTGTCCCGGCATCTCTTTGACGAAAGCATCCAGCGCTGGGCGGAGCAGCGCGGTGTGCTGGTCAAGTCCATTGAAGATGCGGCGCTCGCCACGGCGAGCATTTTCCGCAGCCTCGGCATGGCGCTTCCGGACAAGATGGTGAACGCTCGCGATCACATCTACCGGAAGTTCACGAAGCTGCTCGCGCAGTTCATGCCCTTCGATCTCGTCATCGACGAGCAGACTGCCGACGGAACCGAGGC
>DATLXE010000625.1:0-15992 GCA_035575795.1 Gemmatimonadaceae bacterium | reverse complement strand
GGCTCGGCGTGTACCAGCTCACCAACATGGGAAGCGTGCCCGCGTACGCGGCGATCGCGCAGACGGTCGAGCTGGCGAAGCGCCGCCACGGAATCGGCGCCAGCAAGCTGGTCAACGCAGTGCTGCGCCGCACCGACCGCGAGCGCGAGGAACTCAACGCCGCCCTGCCCGACGATGCGGCGGAAGCGCTCGCGCTCAGGTATTCGCACCCGCAGTGGCTCGTCGCGCGCTGGATGGAGCGCTGGGGCGCAGACGAAACGGAACGGCTGCTCACGATCAACAACTCCGAGGCGCCGCTCGCCGTTCGCCCATTCGGCATTGTTCGCGAGCAGCTCGAGGCGATGCTCGAGGAGGCCGGCGTCCACGTTGCCGAGGCGCCGCTCGCACGGAACAGCATCGTCATCTCGGGCGGGATCACCCTCACCGAGCTCGGCGCCTTCAAGAAGGGCCTTTTCTTCGTCCAGGACCCGGCCGCGACACTCGTCACGGATTACGCCTGTGTTCCGACCGGCGCCACCGTTGCCGACCTTTGCGCCGCGCCCGGGGGCAAGGCGCTCGAGCTCGGTCGGAGCGCCGGCATCGTCATGGCCAGCGATCGCTCCGCGACCCGGTTGCAGAAGGTCACTGACAACAAGCGCCGTCTCGACGCTGAGAACATTTTCGTCGTCGCGGCGGACGCACGTGCGCCAGCGATTCGGTCCGCCGACGCAGTGCTGCTCGACGTTCCATGCACAGGCACGGGTACCTTCCGCCGCCATCCCGATGCGCGGTGGCGACTCAAGATCTCCGACATCGCCGTCTCGACGGCACTGCAGAAATCCATCCTCAAGGGAGCCGCGCGAATCGTCGCGCCGGGGGGGCTGCTCGTTTACAGCACCTGCTCGCTCGAGCCGGAAGAGAACGACGAGCAGGTGGACAGGTTCCTTGCCGCCAACCCCGATTTCGCTCTCGAGGCGCCGCCCGAAGGAGCAGTGCCGGCCGAGGTCCTCGATGGTGGCAGGTTGAGAGTGCTGCCACAGCGTCACGGCACCGATGGCGCCTTCGCCGCCCGTCTCCGCAGGACGAGCTAGGTGAATTTCCGCGCCCTGCCGCGGCGTGCATTCCCGTACCTGATCGTCGCAGTCGGTGGCTTTCTGATCGCCTATGTGGCGATTTTTCTGTTCGCGTTCCCCGCTGACGTCCTTCCCGACGATGGGATTCTCCCCAACGTCGTGGGCAAAACCTACGATGACGCGAATGGCCTGCTCGAAACGGCGGGTTTCGTCGCCCAGCAAGGCCAGTCGCGCATTCATCGCACCATCCCGGCGACGGTGGTTTTGCAGCAGGATCCACCCGGCGGCAGCCGCCAGAAGCGCGGCATCACTGTCGTGCTCGCGATAAGCGCTGGCCAGCGTGCCGCATCGGTTCCGCAAACGCTTTACATGTCGCAACAGCAGGCGAAGATTGCCATCGAGAACACGGGTCTCTCGCTCGGCGCCGTCACCCAGCGCACTTCTGACCAGCCGCGCGGACTCGTGATCGAGAGCACGCCGCCGGCCGCCACGAAGATGGAGCTTCCTGGAACCGTAGACATCGTGCTCAGCCAGGGGCCGGCAACGGTCCAGATTCCCGATCTTTACGGCCGAACGGCAGGAGAAGCGCGGTCGATGGTCGAGCAGCTCGGGCTCCGTATTGGCGGCATGGGTCGCGACACCAGCTCGCTGCATCCCGAAGGCACCGTCATCCGGCAGATCCCCGCTGCCGGACAGACGGTCTCAGCGGGCGGACCCGTCAGCCTGATTGTCTCGCGCTTCCCGGTCGAGCAGCCGATCATGATCGACACCTTGCCAACGATCCCGCCTTCGCGCTGATGAAGCCACGGATCGCTGCCTCGATTCTGAGCGCGGACATGGGGAAGCTTGCCGAAGAGATCGCGATGTGCGAAGCCGGCGGCGCGGACTGGATTCACATCGACGTGATGGATGGACGATTCGTGCCGAATCTCACGTTCGGCGCCAAGGTCATCGACGCGGCGAAGCGCGCGACGAAGCTGCCGCTCGACGTACATCTCATGGTTGTCGAGCCGGAGAACTACTTCGATTCGTTCGCCAGGTCGGGCGCGAACGGGATGACGATTCATACCGAGGTTTCTCCTCATCTCAAGCGGCAGCTCGATCGCATTCGCGAGCTCGGCTGTCGCGCGGGCGCGGCCGTGAATCCGGCGACGCCGCTGACCGCGGTTACCGAAGTCATTGGCGACATCGACCTGCTGCTGGTGATGACGGTGAATCCGGGCTTCGGTGGTCAGAGCTTTATTCCCGGCTCGGTTGAAAAGGTGCATCGCGCGCGGCAGATGCTGAGTTCTGCGCGTAGCACTGCGACGCTTGAAGTGGATGGCGGCATCGACCGCGACACGATCGGCCAGGCCTGGGGCGCGGGCGCCGACACCTTTGTCGCCGGCAACGCGATCTTCAGCGCGAGGGATCCGCGTGCCGAGATTGGCGCGCTGCGCGACCGCTGCGTGGTACAGGCATGACGGGCAGAAGACAGGTCGCAACCCTTCTCCTTTTTCTCGGCGTCACCAGCGCCGCTCTATTCGTCGGCAAGGAGTACTTCCACGACGAGCTGTTCCCGATCGAGATCGGCAGCAGCGCACCTGACTTTCGCGCCGCAACCCTCGACGCCAACCCCACGGTAAAGACGCTCGCCGACTACCGGGGACAGGTGGTGCTGCTCAACATCTGGGCGACATGGTGCCTGCCGTGCCGTGTCGAGATGCCGAGCATCGAGGCCCTGCACCAGTCTTACGCGGCGCAGGGCCTCAAGGTGGTTGCCGTCAGCATCGACGAGCCGGGCACCGAGGCGCAGATCCGCGAGTTCACCAGGAACTACAAGCTGACCTTCGACATTCTGCACGATCCCAAGGGACTGATCTCGAAGCAGTACGGCGTCACCGGCTATCCCGAGACCTTTATCCTCGGCCGCGACGGAATCATCCGGAAGAAGCTGATGTCGGCCACCGACTGGAACTCTCCCGATAATCGCGCCCTCGTCGAGCGGCTGCTCGGCGAGCGCTCCGGCTGAACGTGACGCGCATACTCGGCATCGAGACATCGTGCGACGAGACGTCCGCGGCAGTGCTCGAGGGCAGCGGCGACGATGTGACGATGCGATCGCTCGTCATCCTGTCACAGGATGTGCACAGGGTTTTCGGGGGCGTCGTCCCGGAGATCGCATCACGGGCGCACCTCACCAGCATCGCGCCCGTTGTCACTAAGGCGATCACCGAGGCCGGCATGTCGCTGGATGACCTCGATGCGATTGCCGTGACGAATGCGCCCGGACTGGTCGGCGCCCTGCTCGTGGGTGTCAGCTATGGAAAGGCGCTCGCGTTTTCACGCGGAATTCCGCTGCTCGGTATTCATCACATGGAAGGCCACCTTTTCTCGACCGCGCTCGAGCACCGCGACGCCGTTCCTCCCTTTACTGCACTTCTGATTTCCGGCGGGCACACGCTGCTGCTCGATGTAGAGGCGTGGGGACGCTACCGCCTACTCGGCGCGACGCGCGACGATGCGGCGGGTGAAGCGTTCGACAAGGTGGCGAAGCTGCTCGGCCTTCCCTACCCCGGCGGCCGGCACATCGAAGAGCTCGCCCGTTCCGGAGACTCGGCAAAGTTCCGTTTTGGCCGGCCGATGCTGCGCCGGAATTCAACGCCGGACGACGCCGAGCATTACGCGTTTTCCTTCAGCGGACTCAAGACGGCAGTGCTGAACGCCGTCGAGGCGTCACCCGACATTGATGCCGACAAGGCCGACATCGCCCGTGGATTCCAGGATGCGCTGATCGAGACGCTCGTCACCAAGACCCGCCGTGCCGCGGCGGCGTTCGGGCGGCAGAGAGTAGTGATCGGTGGCGGCGTGGCGTGCAATCGCACGCTTGCAGTGGCGATGCGCGAAGCACTGGAGGCCGACGGCGCCGTTGTATTCACGCCAAGTCCGCGACTCGCCACCGACAACGCGGCAATGATCGCCCGCGCGGCCTTTTTTCGTTACGAGCTCGGCGAGCGCGCCGGCCTGGATCTCGGCGCTTATGCCACACGCCCTATCCCCGGCCTCGTCGCTGCCTAGATTTCAAGCGTAATGGACCCTACCGACGGAATCATCGTACGCCCGCTGTCATACGACCTGGGCCCGCTCCAGCTCACTGGATTCGGGCTTGCCGTGCTGCTTGCCTTCGTCATCGCGCAGATCATTGCGCAGCGCGAGCTCGCCCGCCGCGGCCACGACCCGGAGCCGATTGGCGATCTGATATTCGCGGCAGTCATCGGTGGACTGCTCGGCGGAAAGATTTACTACGCGATCCTGATGAGTGACATGGGCGCGATCTTCAGCCGCGCCGGCTTCGTTTTCTGGGGCGGACTTATCGGCGGGATTCTCGCCGCCTACGTCGTTATCTGGAAAAAGAAGTTGAGCTTCCCGCGCATCAGCGACGTCGGCGGGCCTTGTATTGCCGCCGCCTACGCAGTCGGCCGCACGGGGTGCTGGGCAGTCGGCGACGACTACGGACGCCCGTGGCAAGGCGCGCTCGCGGTCAAATTTCCCGACGGCGCTCCGCCATCGACCGTCGCGAACATGACGGAAATGTTCGGCACGGCCGCACCCGCCGGCACGGCCGCCGGCGACGTTCTCGCCGTCCACCCCACGCAGATTTACGAGACTGCGCTCGGCTTCGTGATGTTCATGATCCTCTGGCGCTTTCGCGGCCACAGGCACGCCGAGGGCTGGCTGTTCGGGTTCTATTGTGTGCTGGCAGGGATCGAGCGATTCCTGATCGAGTTCCTGCGCGCCAAGGATGATCGCTTCTTTCTTGGCGGCCTGACCGTCGCGCAGGTCATCGCACTCCTGTTCGCCCTCGGCGGCGCCGCCTGGATGTACGCGCGCCGCAATCCATCGCCGGGAGCACCCGGCATTTACGCCAAGGGGATAACAGCGTGAAAAGACAAATTAGGAAAGGCCCGGGCTTCTGCTCCACATTTGGCGCGATTGCGTTTGCTGCGCTGCTGGCTGGATGCTCGAAAAACACACCAACATCAACCCGGATCGAGCCGGCCGTTCCCTTCCAGCTTGCCCTCGGCCAGAGTGTTGAGGTCGCGATGAGCAGCTCGCGCATCGAGTTCTCGCGCGTAGTCGAGGATTCGCGCTGCCCCAGGAATGTGCAGTGCGTTTGGCCCGGCGATGCGAAAGTCGAGGTCCTGGTGATGTCGGGCAACAATCCGACTGCTGCCGAGTTGATCAGCCTTACTCCGCCGAGAAATGAGGCACGGGTCGGCAACCTCACGGTGAAATTTCTCAGTCTTACTCCGCACCCGGCCGGCGAAAAACAGTCTGAGCGTCGCTATGTCGCGGAGTTCCTGGTCTCGCGCTAGCCGCAAGCCGTCAGGCGGCCGCAGCCTCTTCGCGAACCCAGAAGGTCTTTACGAGCGCGAAGATGAAGAGCGCGATCAGGATCACCTGACCGGCGAGAGTCTCGACGCTCGGAAAGATCCCCATCGCGTCGATGTGTGGCGCCCCCTGAAGGACCGTGATCGGCAGTACGTTTCCTTCCTGCAGCTCGCGGATTCCCTTCCCCATGAACACGAACGCCATGTAGTACAGCAGCACGCTCGTGACGGTGAAGAATGGCCGCATCGGAATGCGCACGCCGTATTTGTAGAACAGCGTGAACACGACTGCGAGCACGGCGAAACCCGCGAATATGCCAAGCGTCAACGGCACTCCCACGTTCGGCCCTTCATTGAAAAGAGCCTGATAGAAGAGCGCCGTTTCGGCTCCCTCGCGGTACACGGCCAGAAACGCGACCAGCGCCAGAGCCTTGCCCCCGCCCGCTTCGAGCGCGGTAGACACTTTCTCCTTGATGAACTTCTGCCACTTCGCCGCTTCCACCTTGGAGATGAGCCAGTAGCTGACGGAAAAAAGAACGGCGACGGCGATCAGCATCGTCACGCCCTCCACGATCTCCCGGCTCGCGGGAATCGCCCCGAAAACCGTTTTCAGCACGACTACGGTTGCCGCGCTTGCGAGCAGCCCGAGCCCGATGCCGATCCAGATCGATTTCAGTCGCTCGCGGTGGCCCATCTTGATCAGGAACGCGACGATGGCGCCGATGACGAGGATAGCCTCGAATCCTTCGCGGAGGATGATAAGAAAGGACTGGAAGAACGCACCCCAGTTGCTGTCGGGGCGCTGCGTGAGCGCGATGATCTGTGGCAGTCCGTCCGCGATCGCATCGCGGGACCCCTTCGCGCCACCGAGATCGTTGCGTTTGACCGCGCCCTTGAAGTCGGCGAAGTGGCGTTCCATCGTCGCCACCATGCCGGGCTTTTTCGCACGCGCGGGAGTTTCGAGCGGTTCGAAGGCGATGTAGGCATCGAACGCGCGGTCGCCGGCTTCAGCCGTCTTGCCCGAGCGCGCGAAATCGAGCGCGCTGTCGAGCATCGCAAGGATTGCTCGTGACGCTGCTTCTCCCTTGAGCGCCGTCGCATCCGGCGTTGCCACGGGTAGCTGCATCGCCTCGCCGCGGAGAGAATAGACGTAGTTGATGACGTTCCACCGCTCCTGCGCGGTGAGCGTCCCGCCGAAAGCGGGCATCGCGGTGCCGCGCACGCCGACCGAAACGACGTTGTATGCAAGCGTAGGCGTCAGGTCGGCAGTCTCCTTCCTCACACCGATTGCCGTGGGCCGCGGATCCATCGTCCCCGCCGCTGGGCCATCGCCAGCGCCGAGCATGCCGTGACATGAAGCGCAGTTGCGGGTGTATAGAGTGTGCCCTGCTGCTGTGTCGAGCGGGCCGGTGGGGAGGTCGATCGCTCCCGCCGCGCCAAGTGAAGCGGCGAATCGCGCGTGAAGGTTGCGCACCGCTCCAGGGGGCTGCTTCGAGTTGACGAGCATCGTAATCGTATCCAGGATCGCGCGCGTCGTCGGGGCATTGTAGCCGCTCAGCCGGGCCGCTACGAGGCGCGCATCGCCCAGAAAGCCGGTCGTCTCCTCGTACTCAGGATTGGATATGAGCTTCCCGCGATCATCGACTGCCTTCGCGTATTCCTCGACGGCGACACCGACGATGCTGGAGAGGCGTTTCGCAGGATTTTCCTGGGCGGGGAGTAGGGTTACTGCCCCGAGCGACAACAGGAGGATGGATCCGTTGCGCGTGATTCGAAATTTCATTGCCGAGTAAAGTTATCTGGATACCCTCGGTAATCAATTGGGGAGGATGCTACTTCACCTGTTTCCGCCTTGAAAGCCGTAATTTCCGCTCAGCTCGCGGTCAGAAATTGCCGCCCTGACGCCTGTGCGGCGCTCGAACCGCTCGACGAAGGCTGCCAGGCCCTCACCCGTGAACTCGGCGCGGGACATGTCGAGTGTGTGGATTGCGGATTCGATCGCCCTCCTCTCGCCTTCGACTTCGACAAGGACATCCATGCGGGGATAAGCCTCGAATCGAACCGTCGCTCCAGCGATCTCATACTGGACGATTTCCCTGTCGATCTCGACCGTCACGAGGTAGCCGAGCTTTTCGAGGACCGCCGCCAAAACGGCGTGATCGTGGATCCCGGTCGACAGCTCCTCCCTGACCTTGAATCCGTCGTCGATCGACGTCGGCCCCTTCCAGTCGAGCAACGTCTTCTCCCCTTCGCGACCCGAGAAGCGGCGCACACGAAGCACGTTGTCGGCGGCCGAGAGCTTTCGGTCGCTGCTATCGTAGCGCCGATCGAGCAGCCGTCCCTCGAAAACCAGAATCGCGCCGCCGACCTCGAGCTTCCCTCGCCGGACCATCAGATCGTCGATGACCGCCTTGAGCTCGACCTCACGCATCGAGAATTGTTTTCATGGCGCTCGCCGTATCGCCAAGCGACGACAGCACCGCATATGGCTCATGCTCGCGAAGCTGCTCGACCGTGTACTGACCGCTCGCCACACCGATCGCCTTGGCGCCGAGCGCTCTGCCACACTGGATGTCGGCCGGCGTATCTCCGATGACGACGACGCGATCCCCGGCAATCGAAAGTCCCAGCTTCTCGCTCGCCCGCCGCTGCGCGATCGCGGGCAGCTCAGGCCTCAGCTCATGGTCGGACCCGAACGCATTGACGCGAAACATTTCCGGATCGATCCCCGCGGCGGTCAGCTTCGCGCGGGCACCCGTCTCCACGTTGCCAGTGAGGAGGCCGAGCACGACATCCTTGCGAGCGCCCAGCGCGGCGAGCAGCGCAGTTACGCCATCGAGAGGCTGGACGCTGAACTTGCCGCTCTCGATACCCGCATAAAGTCCGTCCAGGTAAAGTTCGATCAGGCGCTCCATCTTGGAGTCGATGTGCGGGTCAGAATGCCCCGCCATCCGCATCACGTCGCGCACGATCTGCTTGTCGGTCTTACCGTCGTAGCGATAATCCGGGTCGCCCGGTGACCCGAACACCTCGGTGAGAGCGCGCTGCATCGATGCCTTTCCCAGGCCGCCACTGGTGAGCAGCGTTCCATCGATGTCGAACAGTACGAGCCTCATGTCCTTGTCAGGAAAACTCCGGCGATGATCGTCACCGCACCACCCCATTGCCATGCAGTCGGTGCCTCGCTGAGAAAGAGCCACGCGACCAGCAATGCGATGATTGGCTGGACATTCGAGTAGACAGCGGTGCGCGTCGGACCGAGCAGGCGCAGCCCGCGGTACCAGAACATGTACGCGACTACCATCGAGATCACGCTGGCATAGAAGAGCGCCGCCCAACCTTCCCAGCCAACGGCGCTCCACCTCGTCGCGAGCAGTGCTGGCGCGGAAACGACCAGAAGGGGAATCGCCCCGCCCGCCATCGTTAATGCCGACAGCTGAACTACCTTGATGCGGGTGGTGTGCGGCTGGAGCAAAACCGTGAAAACCGTCCAGCAGATGACGCCGCAGAAAACGAGGAAGGAGCCCAGGAAAGTCGAGCTTCCCGCGGTCGCGCGTGCGCTCCCGAGCATCACTACCGCCACGCCGACAACGGAGAGAGCGACGCCGGCTGTCATCCTCCGCCCGAGCTTTTCCAGTCCGCGAAAGCGGCTCGCCAGCGCAATGAAACCCGGTGCCGCGGCAACGATCAGCGCCGCATTCCCCGCCCTCGTTCTTGCCATGCCGCCTACGAACAAGAGCTGGTAGAGTCCGTTTCCCAGCACCCCCAGCCCGAGCAGCAGCAGCACATCGCGCCTCTTCAGGGAGGTACGCTCGCTGACGAGCGCCATCGTGCCGAGCACGGCCGCGGCAACACCGACCCTGAGCCCCGTGAACGCCAGCGGACTGAAGATCTGCATCGCGTACTTCACCACACTGAAGTTGATGGCCCAGATAACCGCCATCGTCAGCAGCAGGAGGTCGGTGGTTCCGAACTTAGGTTGGCCGGCCGTTTCATTCATCGGACAAAGCTAGCCGGGGCGGGCAACCGGCGGCTACTTTCCAAAAATGCACATCTCGTTCGCCGTCTTTGCCGACGCCGCCAATCTGTCGCAGGAAGGAAAGCTCAACGTGCTTGGCGTTTTCGATGCGGTGCAGGTGGCCGGACTGCCGACGATTCATCCACGCACGCACTTCGTCGTCCGCCTCAAGGCCGCTGCGCAGGATACCGGCACCCACAAGCTGACGTTTCGCTGGCTGAGCCCGATGGATGAGGAGCTGTGGTCGTCATCCGGCGAGATGACCGTCGCGCCGGCGCCGAACCCGGTGTTCGAGGTGGACCTGCCGATCATCGCTGTCGTGGACCTGCCGCTCAACGTCATCGGTCAGTACACGATGCAGGTGACTCTCGACGGCGAGCCTACGGCGGCCGCGCGCCTGCTCGTGAGTGGACCGCCGACGGCGATGATGCCGTCTGCCGGCAACGGAATCGTTAGCTGAGCACTCGCCGCGCGAAGCGGAACCGCTTGAGCAGCAGGTCCGTGTACTCGTCGCCGCTCTCGAGATCGTCCACCGCGTAGCCGCCGCGGCCGAGCGCGAGATGAACCACACGCATCCCGCCCAGCGAAATGGCGACGTGTGTGATCTTACCTTCCGGCTCATCGGAGAAGAAAAGAAGATCGGCGGTCTTCAGATCGGCCATGCCCTCGACGAGGTCTCCGGTGCCTGCCTGCATCCACGCGTCGCGCGGAAGTCCCACGCCGTGCAGCCTGAACGAGCTCTGCACGAGTCCTGAGCAATCGCATCCCCAGGGCGTGAGTCCGCCCCATTCGTATGAAGTGCCTTCGAAGTAGGTCATCGCCGACGCGGTGATCGAATCCGCATCGGGGGGGAAGCTGTGCCTCCGCTCCTCGAGCGACATCGCGAGGCCCGACGAACGCTCCTCTCCAGCGGTGATGAGTGCGCCGAGTGGAAGCTTGCGCGTCGCGCCCCTCGCATCCCGCACGGTGCATCCGAGCGAGAGCGGACGCGGATCGCCCCAGCCGGTGTCTGCGGGCGCGGGCACTGGGTCGGGGACTGTCACCACGTAGCCCTGGTGCACCCAGCCCTGGTAGGCGTCAGCGCCCTGAACCTTAAGCCAGAGTCCCTGCCTCTCGAGTATCTCGGCGATGTGTCCGTGCAGGAGCTGCGAGGCCTGCGTGGTCTTTACATCGGGTTCGCACAGCATCGGGGCGATGGCGGCGACCGCGGTGACACTTTCGATCAATGCTCAGGCCAATCGATTTTCGGGGGCTTGGGCGTCAGCGGCGGCTCGGGCCGGTCTTCCGCGCATTTTTTGCACAATGTCACGCCGCGAAAGCTGCAGATGATGCATACAAACGTTCCACAACTCGCACACGGATATCCCTCCGAGGCGCGCTCCTCGTTTCCGCAGGAGCGGCAAAGCATCGCATCGCGTTCGCGGAGATCATTCGACATCAGCGCCCCGGCCCCAACACCATTGCATCAAATGTAGATTTCGTACGATGACGAATCAACTCACGGTTAGAAACGCCAGTTGCGGAAAAAGTCGAATCCGAGCTGCGGCGGCGTCTGCTGGAAACTCCGCGTCGCGGTAGGCCGGCAAGTGGCATCGCTCGATCCGGGCTCGAGGCCAGCCTGAGCGCTGTAGATCGAGTTGATGCGGTACTCGAGCTGGATGCCAAAATTTTCCTTGAAGAAGTTCGTCGGGTTTACGAAGCATAATCCAGTGCTGAGACTGAGGAACCATCTCGTCCCGAGCTGCTTGCCCAGCACCGCGCGCGTGTTGAGCAGGTTGTAGTAATATGGATTGTCTGCCCGCTCGGTTGCATTCGCACCGACGCTCGCCGTCTGCAGCTCGACGATGTCGAGCACGTTCTTCGGGATTGCGTTGCTGATCAGCGTCCCGCCATAGCGGAGCGCGACCGAGGCAATCTGCGAGCGGTACTGGTCGCCCGTATTGTCGAAGCCGAGGGCAGGCTCGCCGGTCACGAGGTAGCTGAGCAGATCGCTCTGCGAGAGCGGCAGGTTGTCCGGATTGTCGAGCGCGAGCGTCGGCTGCGCGAGAGAACCTCCGATGCTCACTCGTACCCGCACGTCCCGTCCGCTCGCGCTTTGACGCGGCTGCCTCACGGTATGAATGGCGCGAATGTCGAGCGCGGGATTCAGGTCGGGTGTGCCGAAAAAGCGGAGTGTTCCGCTCGCCACATCGAAGGTCGGCTGCACGAACGGGTCGACGAGGTTTAGCCGGTACGTTCCCTTGTCGGCGCTCAGAGCGCCCTCGAGCGCCAGGCGCGGCGGATCGCTTGCCCGCGCGCCGGGTCCGAGGGCGACGTTGAGAGATCCGCCGAGCTTGATGTTCGCCTCCGACGACCTGAGCCAAACGTCAGGACCGATGTCGATTGCGACGTTCTCCAGCGTGAGGTTGCGGGCCAGATCGCGCGGGGTACGCGGAAGGAGCTCGCGGCTTCTCGAAAGCAGCGTGTCGACGACCCCGATGAGGTCGGGATCGCTCAGGTCGATGATCTTCTTCTTGATGACTTCGGGTATGTAGAGCGTCCCGCGCTCAACGGTCACGCGCCCGCGCATCACCGCCGCACGATATGAGCCCGTGAGGCTCACCGTCGGCCCGGTCGAAATGTCGAGCGTTGCGAGACCGGGAACGTCGATGGCGTGAAAGTTCTGCGCGTTTGCGTTGAGCCTGAACGACGGATTGTCGTAACGCTCGAAGCTGATGCTGCCATCGACCGAGACAGAGCCGCGCCGCTCGCCAACCGTTTCCGCCGAAAGGCGGTTGATGAGTACGCTGTCGCCCGAAAGTCCGATCTCGGCGCGAATGTTACGGTAGCGCGTGCCAAGGTTGGACAGCGTTGCGCTGCCCCCGGCGATACTGACCTGCCCAAACAGACTGGGCTGCTTCAGCCGCCCGCTCACTTCGACGTCGGCGACGATGGCACCGCTCGCCTCGGTGAGGCCAGGCACGAATGCGCGCAGCAGCTTCAGGTCAACGCTGTCGGTGCGGAGCCTCCCGCGGATTGAGTCGCCATTCAGTCGGACGTCCCTGACAATGAGCCTGGCGTTGCTGGTGTGCTGAAGAAGCACGGAATCGAGCGTCAGCGATCCAGGCGCGAGCGCGACGTGCGCGGGCGCCTGAAGGCGATACCGGTTGGCGCTGTCCACCGCCACGACCGCCGAGTCCACCGTGATTGCGGTACTCTCCCCCCTCCGCGCCACGCTTCCCGACAGATCTGTGCGCACTCCGTTCCTGCTCTTTAGCTCGGCGGTGAAACGTCCGGAGTTGGCGTTGTCGAGGGTCACCGAGCTCCTTACCCCGTCGAGGACGATTCCCGCAACGCGCACGGTGTCGCCGGTGATGCTGAGCGTACCGCGCCTGTCGCCAAGAAAATCGGTGAGCGAGAACTCTCCCCGCGCGGTGCTGGCCGTGCGCGTGGCCGACCGAAGTCCGGCGGCCTCGACAACTCCGCTGACGGCGAGGTTGTCGAGCGTACCGGTAACCTGACCACGTATTGCCGCGCGCCCTGCAATCGAATCGAAGAGCGATACTGTCGTGCCGGTCGGCAGCAGTGAGCGGATGCGACCCACCGAATCGACAGCGGCGCTGAAGCGGAGCGTCCCCTCGCGCCCTCCCGTCAGCGCCACCGTCCCGAGTGCGCGGACCTCTGCTCCAGCGGCGTTGAGCGCGAGCGTGTCCACGAACGCCACACCGTTCTGGAAGCGCAATCGCGCCAGCGACGGCTCGATGCGAACTCCGCCAAGTTCGGATCGGGCGACGACCGCGGTGGCGGTACCGACCAGTGACGCGAGCGACTCGCCACGCAGGTCGAGCGCGTACTCCCCGGTGAGCGCCGTCCTTGGCGCGGTTGGCTTGGCGATCAGTGTCCGGAGGTCAAGCGCCGTCGTCGACGCCAGCCCGCGCGCGGCGTAACCGGCTGGCTCGGCGTCGACGATTCCGTTGAAAGCGATCGTTCCGGCTGGCCCGCTCAGCGTGGTGTTCACGAGCAGGTTGGGCGACGTGCCGCGGATCACCATCGGCCCGCTGTACTCGCCGCGCACCGGCAGCCCGGCGTAGGAACGCGCCAGCGCGGTGAAGGAGAGCGGCTGTGCGTCGAGGTTCAGGTCATATGCGAGATACTTCCCCCACGTCACCCTGCCGCTGCCGGTTATGCGCGAATCGGGCGCCGGTCCGTCGCTGTACAACAGGTCGGCGTTCCGAAACCGCAGGTCGAGCCACGAAGAGTCGAGCGTCGCCACGCCCGACACGGCGCCGCGCAGCTTCGGGAATTCCGGGTTGAGGTACTGAAAGGTGCGCAGGTCGAGCTGCTGCACATCTACATCGAAGCCGCGGAACGCGGTGAACGCAGGGAACAGGATATTGAGCTCGCCCCGGCCGTTCGCGCGGCTGACCGCTCCCGGCACGTGCGCATCGGCGAAGGTGACGTTCGATTCCTCCACCCTGAAACGGTTGAGCGGCCCACCCGATGCCCGAACACTGCCCGTGATCTTCCCCTGCCAGTCGTAGGGAAAATCCTTGCCGTTCAGCTGCCTCAGGAGGTCGAAGTCCATCGGCGCCGCCGACATCTGCACATCTTTCACGACCAGCACCGGGCCGCCCACGCTGAACGTCATGCGGCCGAGCAGGTGCGAACCCGTCGTGCGTACGTCCATCTTCGTGAGCACGTAGTCGACGATGTGCGGATTGCGCGCGCTGCGGATGTCGAGATTCATCCGGCCGCCCCCGGTCGTCGGCATCGTCGGGTACACCCATGCGACATCCTTCAGCGACACCTTGTCGCCGACTACGTGCACGTAGTAACGGACCGGGAGATCGCTGCCCCACACAACCTTGCCCTTCGCCGTTCCGCGCGATCCGGGCAGGTGCCAGCGATTGCTATCGATCCAGAGCGAATCGCCGAGGTTGAGCGCGGTCCCCGAAACATTGGTAAAGAGAAAGGGCGGGTCCGACTCCTTGAACTTCGCATTGAGGATCTGCGCAAATCTTCCCGCGCTGTCGGGATCGGCTATGCGCGCGTATCCAAGCGTCGCGTCCCCACCCGTCCATCGCCACGTGCGCGCGAGTCCCTCGCGGGTGCGCCTGATCTCCTGACCGGGGCTGGCGAGCGCGAAGCGGATCGCGCTGTCCCTGCGCGCGCCCTTTAGCGAGTCGGCGGGGTGCCAGGGCAACGTGAGGATGACGCTGCCGTTATGGATGTCAGCCGAGTCGGACACGATGAAATGTCCAAAGCCTCTTCGCTCGCGCGCCGCCTTCTGGGCGCTTGGGGGGAAGACGCGACGGAAGTTCCACTCGCCATTCTCGTGCTGCCGCAACACGACGGTCGGATGCTGCACATCGAGGTGCGTAAGCAGGATGCGGCGGTCGAACAGGTCGCGTGAGTCGTACCGCAGCCGAATCGGCCCGCTCGCAACGAACAGCGAGTCCTCGTCGTCGCGAATCTCCAGCGAGTCGATAGTGACGCCATTGAAAAACCCGCCGCTGATCCTGCCGACATAAACCTTGCCCCTCACGTTGCCGGCGAGCATCGACGACACCATGCGGCGAACGCGCTCCTGGCCGAACCCGGTGTGCGTGACGCCGACGATGCTGAGGACGGCGATGACGCCAATGGCGAGCAGCACGGCCGCACTCACGATGGCAATGCGAAGTCGGCGGGACATGCCGCTAGAACGCCTGTCCAATTGCGAAGCTGAAGGTGAGGCGGCTCGCCAGCGACCGATCAGCCCGCGGCTTGAACGTTGACGGGCAACGACCCTCCGCCTGCGTGATCGTCACGCCGTCAGCCGTCGTGGTGAGTCGCGTCGCCAGTGTGTTCCCGGGGCTGACGCAGGGCAGCCCGCCACCTTCGACTTCGCGCGCCTCGTAGTACAGCGGGCCTGTTGGACGCGCGTAAGGATTGTATCCAATCACGGCGCGCACCGGGCCAACCGGCGAGAACGCGGTCAGCTGGATGCCTGGCGTAACCTTGAGCCGCGGCCCCTCGAACCCGCGCGACTGGCCGCGATTCCATACTTCGCCGGCATCGGTGAAGATCGTGAACTGAAGCAGCTCCGGCAGCACCGGGCTGCGCAATCTCAGCTCGAGGTTGCCCACCACCAGCGCGTTCCCGCCAACTGGCACCACGCGGCGGAACGATCCGAGCGTGTCGCGAACGACCGTATCAGGGAGCCCGGTTGACGCGGGCGGCAGCACCGCAAAACCCCGCGCGATATAAATCGCCGAGCCAAGCTCGTTCTGGGAAAACCCGCGCACTGTCGTCGGCCCGCCGGCGTAGAGCCGCTCCTGTGGCGGGATGAATCCCGTCGCGGTTCCGAAAGTCCTGCCGAAGACCGTTCCAGCGCGGAGTCGGAAGGCGAGCACGTTCCCTCCGCCCACGTGCATGTAGCGGGCGCCATCGGCAACGAGCTTGTTGAACTGGAGGTCCTGGTCGGACAGAATGGCGGGCGATGAATGACGCGCCTCGAATCTGAGTACCGATCCGCGCGTTGGCGACAGGATGCTGTTCGAGTTGTCACGCGTCACCGACGCACTGAGCACG
>DATLXE010000624.1:0-2140 GCA_035575795.1 Gemmatimonadaceae bacterium | reverse complement strand
GAGCTCAACCTCATCGTGAAGGGAAAGAATTACGGTTGGCCGCTCGTCGGTTACGGCGTGGAATACTCGGGTAAGCCGATCGCCGGCGCCGTGACTGCGCGTGCCGGCTTCGAGCAGCCCGTTTACTACTGGGACCCCGTGCTCGCTCCGTCGGGAGCACAGTTCTACTCGGGGAACGCGTTTCCGGCGTGGCGCGGTAATCTCTTTGTCGGCGCCCTCAAGGAGCAACGGCTGGTGCGCCTCGTCATCCAGAACGGGCGGGTCACCGGCGAGGAACACCTACTGGTCGACCGCAAGCAGCGCGTGCGCGATGTTCGACAGGGGCCGGACGGATTTCTGTACGTCGTCACCGATAAGAAAGACGGCGAGCTGTGGAGAATTTCACCGCGTCGGTAGTCTCCAGCATGAAAGCCGGAAATGTCGAGGTGTTGCTGATTAAAAAGAGAGGGGTCACTTCCGCGACCCCTCTCTGACTTTGCGAGTTCGGCGCTGCAGCAGTACCGCGCGAGCCGCACGCGAGCGAGCATTAGGCATGCGAATCAGAGCGAAACTCTCCTACCTGGCAGCGTTGGTTTTCGTCGCGCTCGCGCCCGGCGTGGGCACTGCGCAGACGCAAGCCCGACGCGCGATAGTCGTGAGCTTCGACGGCTTCAGCGAACAGCGGCTGCGCCAGCTCACGACGGCGGCCGATGCTCCGGCATTCTGGAGCCTCTTCTCTCGCGGCGCGTGCGCGGAGGCCGTGCGTCCGTCTTTCCCGAGCGTTACTCCGGCCGGACATGCCGCCATCTGGACCGGCGCATGGGGGAATGTGAGCGGCATCGCCGCGAGCCAGAACGGTGCTCTCCCCCACGCATCTACGACTATTCTCGAACTGTCGGCTGGATTCAGCGCTGCCGCGCTCAGAGCCGAGCCCATATGGATCACGGCCACGAGAAGCGGTCGCCGGGTTTATGCCCACTCTGTGACGCAGGCGCCCGGCGCGCCCGGCTACCCCCCAGCGGGCGCGCCGACCCGGTCCGATTCGATCGCGAGAGCCCGTGCGGCCGAGACACTCGAGGATCGCCGCGTCGCAGTGGCTACCGGATACAATCGCCTGGTCGAGAACCACAAGGTGCTGACTCGATCCAACGCGACCCCGCTGCCTGCCGTGGGTTGGACCAATCTCCCCCGCCAATCCGCCCGTGCGCGCCCGCCGCTCGAGATCTCCTGGAAGTTCGGGGATGACTCGCTGCACGCGCTGTTCACAGGCACGAGAGCGTATACGCGCGTGCTCGTCTCGGCCTCTCGCGACGCGGGCCGGGGGGTGGCGACGGAGATCGCTCCTGCCGACACGAGCGATCCGAAAGCCCGGCCATTGGCGCGCCATTTCTCGCCGGGGCTACGGATCACGCTGGGCGATGGAGCGGTGACGCACGTCTTCGCCCGCTTCTGGGAAGCCGCGCCCGATCTGTCGACGTTCGTTCTGTTCGTGAGCGAGGGCCGCGTCATCGACGCAAACCGTCCTGAGATAGTGAGGGCGTACGATCTGAATGTCGGCGGGATGCTCGGTAACGGTGCGAGTCGTCAGCTGGAGCGCGGAGAGCTCGGGCGAATTACACCGGACGGCGGGAACGGACTCGCCGAGTGGCGGTATCTCGAGACGATCGAGCTGCTCACTCGCCAATTCATGCGAGGAACGGCATGGGGGTGGCGGCACTACCGGCCCGAGCTGCTGCTTGACTACCACCCCTACCCCGACGAAGCGCTGCACCAGTGGCTGGGCTATGCCGATCCGTCGACGCCCGGAATCCGTCCGGAGGTGCGCGCAAGCATCGGCCGGTTCCTGGCGCGCTCATATCGCATCGCCGACGTGCGGCTCGCGGCCATTCTGGCGCTTGGGCGTGAAAGCCCTCGCACCCTCGCCGTGGTAACGGGGGAGCACGGGATGCGGGCGACGTGGCGAGCCTTTCAGCCGAATATCGTGCTGCGCGATGCGGGCCTGCTCGCGGCCGACACGGCGGGCCGTGTGGACCTGTCCCGGACGTACGCCGCCGCGCCAAACAGCTACTGGGTCACGGTGAACCGAGCGTCACGGAAGAACGGCATTGTTCCGCCCGACTCTGTGGACAACGTTCTGTCGCGCGTTTCGGCGGCGCTGCTG
>DATLXE010000623.1:0-5734 GCA_035575795.1 Gemmatimonadaceae bacterium | reverse complement strand
TGAGCGGTACAAGACTCGAACTTGTGACCTCCACGATGTCAACGTGGCGCTCTAACCAACTGAGCTAACCGCCCAAAAAGCTACTCAGAGCGGGAAACGGGACTCGAACCCGCGACCCCAACCTTGGCAAGGTTGTGCTCTACCAACTGAGCTATTCCCGCACAAACAGCCGTTCTTCCGGCCTCCTGCAGCCATGGAGGTGAGGGGAATCGAACCCCTGACCTCTTGAATGCCATTCAAGCGCTCTCCCAACTGAGCTACACCCCCGGCATTTCCCCGCCTGGCCGAAACGCCCGACGGGAACCGCGAAGGATATCCACGGGTAGTATCGAAGTCAAGAAATTCACCATGGCGAAAACGCCAGCGGCCAGTATCTTGCAGCGCTTATTTGGCCGGAAATTCGATTACCGCGCCCGACTTTCGGTTTCAGCGAAAATCGGCCAGAAAGCTACACTAATTCGCTTGCTACAGCCGGCCTCGCGGCCGCTTCGCAAAATAGGTTTTTTCACGCAGGACACCCAGAGGTGTGTACCAATGACCGAAGTAAAGCGTCGTAGCCGCAAGGCGGCCGTCGCCGGGATCGCGCCGAGCGAGCCCGAAAGAGACATTCTTGACCAGTACCTGTACGAGGTCAGCACCTATCCGCTCCTCAAGGGAACGGAGGAGATCGATGTTGCCCGCCGCATTCGCGCCGGCGACCCCGATGCTCTGCAGGAGCTCGTGCAGCGCAATCTTCGCTTCGTCATCTCGGTGGCGAAGAAGTACCAGAACCGCGGCATGCCCCTCATCGACCTGATCGGCGAAGGCAACGTCGGCCTCCTCACCGCTGCCCGGAAGTTCGATCCGGACCAGGGCGTGAAGTTCATCTCGTACGCGGTGTGGTGGATTCGCCAGGCGATTCTCTCGTCGCTCGCGCGCCAGGGCAGAACGGTTCGCGTTCCGCTCAACCGTACCGCCGATCTCTCGCGCATCATCAAGGCGTCGGAGATCCTGCGCCAGAAGATGCGCCGCGAGCCGACCCCGGAAGAGCTGTCGAAGCTGACCGGGCTTTCGGTTGATGTCGTGCAGTCGCTCGCTGCGCTCAATACGGGCGACGTGCGTCTCGACGCACCGATGGATCCGGAAGGCGATCGCTCGCTCATCGAGCGTTTCGTCGCCGACGAGATGCCCGATACCGAGGAGGAAGCAATGAACCGCTTCCTCAACGACGAGATCGAGACGGCGCTGTCGACGCTTCCCCCGAGGGATGCGAAGGTGCTGCGTCTTTACTTCGGGCTGGAAGGCGGACGGGAGCACACGCTCGAGGAGATTGGGTCGCTGCTTGGAGTTACCCGCGAGCGGGTACGGCAGCTTCGCGATCGGGCGCTCAAGAGGCTCCGTGAAGGTGATGTTGGCCGCGCGCTCGGCAGTTTCGCGGCGTAGCGTTGGATCGGGCGGAATTCGAACGGGACGAGCGAAAGCTCGTCCCGTTCTTTCGTTTGGTCGATACTGAAGTTGTGAGTGTCAGTATTCAAGTTGCGCGTTTTGAGTTACTGCTTCGGCGTTTTTCTCACCGGCGGAGCTAACTGATGGGACGGTGTGACGCTGCGGAGCAGACCGTGAAGCATCTTCCTCACTTCGATCAGTTGGAACGACACAGGTTCCGTATCCACATCGGGTAACGCTCCCGAATCGCGCGCCGCTATCAGATGGTACTCCAGCTCGGACGCCGAGTTGATCGCGTAGCGGAGGAAACGGCCGAACTCCCTTGAACTCTCCTGTCCGGATCCCTCAACGATGTTGGCAGGTATGGACATCGCCGCGCGAACCATCTGGTTGCGAAGCGCCTTGTGGTGGGCACGTCGGATCCCGGCTGCCACTCGATCCGTGTGCATTGCCAGCGCATGCGCCTTCTGCCAAACAACCAGTTTCTTGAAATCGCCCATTCCGAAGCCTAGAAAGTCTTGCCCCGCAACCAACATCCTTTTCCGATGCCCGTAACACGCTCGATTCCTGACAACTCCGTTGCTGACACTCGCAACTTCCCACCTCTGGTGAGTTAATTGGTGCACCAGTCCACGGACAATCACTTAATCTGGTGCACTTCTGCGTCTAAAAACTTCTGTCATCACGGAAGCTCTGACCCCCCGGCGCGCATGTTGACTGACGTCTGCTCATCAGCAATTCAGAAGTCCCAAACCCGGAGCATCAGTGCGCCTCGTCCCCCCCGCCCGTACCACACTCCTGGCGGCTATCGCCGTCCTCTCCACCGCGTGCTCGAAACCAGACGCGGATACCTCCGCAACGACAGCCAACACAATGCCAGCACCCGCTCCCGCCGCCCAGCCAATGGCCACCCCGCAACCGCGCATGCAGGCCGTTCTCGACGAGCTCGCCGCGCTCGGCGGCAAGCCGATCGAGACCCTTACCCCCGCCGAAGCGCGCAAGCAGCCGACGCCGACCGATGCGGTGATGGCGCTCCTCAAGAAGGAAAACAAGCCGACCGCTCCCGACCCCGCCGTGGGGTCGGTCGACCGCACCATCGACGCGGGTGGCCGCCCGCTGCCCGCCCGTATCTACACTCCGAAGACCGGCGCAAAGCCGTTCCCGGTTGTCGTTTATTATCACGGCGGTGGATGGGTCATTGCCGATCGGAAAGTTTACGACGGTGGCGCCCGCGCAATCTCGAAGCTGGCCGGCGCGATCGTAATCTCCGCTGACTATCGCATGGGACCCGAGAACAAGTTTCCCGCCGCGCACGACGACGCCATCGCCATCTACGAGTGGGCGGTAAAGAATGCAGCCTCGCTCGGCGGCGACCCCAAGCGTATCGCCCTCGCTGGTGAAAGCGCAGGCGGCGGACTGGCGATCGCCACGGCGATTGCCGCCCGCGACAAGAAAATGCAGGCGCCCCTCGCAATCGTATCCGTATACCCGATCGGCGGCACCGACATGAACACTGCGTCGTACAACGAGAATGCGATGGCCAAGCCTCTCAACAAGGCGATGATGGGCTGGTTCTTCGATAACTACCTGAACGGGCCGCAGGATCGCACGGATCCGCGCGTCAATCTCGTTGCTGCAAACCTCGCTGGCCTCCCGCCGACCACGATCATCAACGCCCAGATCGATCCCCTTCGCACGGATGGCGAAATGCTCGCCACGAAGCTCAAGGCTGCGGGCGTCCAGGCCGAACAAAAAACCTACATGGGCGTCAATCACGAGTTCTTCGGGATGGGCGCAGTATTACCCGATGCCGTCGACGCCGAAACGATGGCCGGCAACGCTCTCAAGAGAGCCTTCGGGTCCTAGCTTCCAAAGCCTCGATCAGGTTTGGGAAACGGGGCGGATGGTTCGCCCCGTTTCCTTTTTCGGGCTGGAGGTTCTAACTTCACTTTTGTGATATCCAGCGCGAAATGATCAAGCTCGTCGACGTCCACAAAGCTTTCGGCCCCAAGCGCGTGCTGGAAGGTTTTTCCCTCGAGGTGAACGAAGGCGAGACGATGGTCATCATCGGCTATTCCGGTACCGGAAAGTCGGTGGCCATCAAGCACATCGTGGGGCTTCTCGAGCCCGACCAAGGAACCGTCTGGGTGGATGGCAAGGAAGTCCCACGCCTCCGGCGCGAGGAGCTCTATGAGCTGCGCGCTCACATCGGCTACGTCTTCCAGTTCGCGGCCCTGTTCGACTCCCTCAACATCGGCGACAACGTTGCGATGGGGCTCCGCAAGGAAGGCCGCCTGAATGAGCGCGACATCATGCTGCGCGTCGGAGAGGCGCTCGAGCTGGTGGACCTCCCGGACGTCGAGTCGAAATTTCCCGCCGAGCTTTCGGGCGGCATGCGGAAGCGCGTCGGCATCGCACGAGCAATCGCGCGCCGACCCAAGTACATAATGTATGACGAGCCCACCACGGGTCTCGACCCCGTTACGAGCGCCGTGATCGATCAGCTGATGGTGCGGATGCGCGAGAAGCTGCGCGTGACGAGCATCGTCATCACGCACGACATGCGAAGTGCCTACACGGTCGGGTCGCGCATCGCGTTGCTGTACGAGGGAAAGTGCCGGCAGGTGGGGACGGTGGACGAAATCCAGCACTCGCAGGATCCGGTCGTCCGTCAGTTCATCGAGGGGCGCCCGTCCCTCGATACCGCCGAAGCAGGGGTCTGATCCGTGATCGCAGGCGGTGGCGGTCTCCCGTCCGTCGTCGTGCACGTCGCGCGCGACCGCACCCGTGCCCTCGTGCGCGAAGCCTTCCCGCGCCGTCGCTGGCGAGTTATCGTCACCCGCACCGCGAAGGAAATGGACGGGGTGTTCCGGCGTGAGCTAGTGGACGCCGCTCTCGTCGATGTCGGCGCACCGGATGACGAAGCGTGGGGCGCGGCGAGCCTCGCGCTGGAGTTTCCGAGCGCGCCCTTCTTTGCGCTCCTTCCGCTACGCCCCCAGGACACTCCCGCCGCCGCGCGGTGCATGAAGCTTGGCTTTACCGATTTCATCGCCGACGGCCTGGACGACGGCGCTGCGCGCGACATCGTGATGCCTCAGACGTTCACGACACGCTTCCGCGACGCCCTCACCGTTCCACCACCGTCCCTCGCGCTCGCGACTCCGCTTCAGCGAAGTGCATGGTCGGCGATCGTCGCACATGGCGGCCGGCCAGTGACGACAACATTCCTTGCCGCCGCGGTGAACCTCAGCCGCGAGCACCTTAGCCGCAACTTCTCCCTGCCGGGAGCTCCAAACCTCAAGCGGGTGATAGATCTCGTGCGCCTTATCGCCGCAGCGGAGCTGGCCAAGAATCCGGGTCACGACATCCGTGACGTCGCCCGCGTGCTCGGCTTCGCTTCATCCTCGCACTTGGCCGTCACGGCCCAGCGAATACTTGGTTCGCGCCCCGCATCGCTGGCGAGGCTTCGCACCGTCGACCTGATCGACCGTTTTGCGCAGGGGAGAACCAGGAGCAGGACGTAGAGCGCAGCGGAAATGCCTACTGAAGACTACCTGCCGGGGGCCGTGGGCGTGCCGGCTTGTGGCCACGTGCTTTTTTGAGGTCGGGTATCATTATGCCCGCAGCCCACGGCTTAAAGGCCGACTGCCCTCGGCAGGTAGTCTTATGTACAGGCATTCAAGCCTTGTAATCTTGCAGCAAAACCGGGCTTGTGATAAATTTCACAAGCAAGGAAAACCCCGTCCGCAAAGGGCTTAGACCCCGCCCCGCCTCCGCTTCAGCGCACAAAGACTATGGCTACCGAAACGATCCTCCGCCCCGGCGAAATCAAGGACATTCTGCTCCGTGAAATCGCGGCGGCCGACCTTCACGAGCTCGATGTTGAGGAAGTAGGGACAGTCCTCGAGGTGAAGGACGGAATCGCCCGCATTTATGGCCTCGGCAAGGCGATGGCAGGCGAGATGCTCGAGGTCTCCTCCTCCGAGACGGGCGAAAAAATCACCGCCCTCGCGCTCAATCTCGAGGAAGACAACATCGGATCGGTAGTGCTCGGTGACTACCTCCAGCTCAAGGAGGGCGACGAGGTTCGCCGCACCGGTCGTGTGCTCGAGGTACCGGTCGGTCAGGAGCTCGTTGGGCGCGTCGTCGACCCACTCGGTCGCCCGCTCGATGGCGCCGGCCCAATCGACGCGAAGCACTCCCGTAAGGTCGAATCGGAAGCCCCCGGCATCATCGTCCGCCAGCCGGTGAAGGAGCCGCTCCAGACGGGTATCAAGGCGATCGACTCGATGATCCCGATCGGCCGCGG
>DATLXE010000622.1:0-4218 GCA_035575795.1 Gemmatimonadaceae bacterium | reverse complement strand
TTCACGGTGAGGACGACCTTGGGAACGCGTGCCGTCGCCATCGCCTCCACGAATCTCGCACCCGCACGGATTATCCCGGCGTGCTCCGCCTCGGTTCCAACCATGAACCCGGAGACGTCCTGGACGAAGAGGAGTGGTATGCGCTGACGGTCGCAGCGATCGATGAAGTAGGCGACCTTCTCCGCGCTCTCGGCGTAAACGATTCCGCCAAACCGCGGCTTCTCCCCCGCGCGTCCCTTGATCAGCCCGCGCTGGTTGGCGATCACTCCGACGTTGATCCCGCCGATGCGTCCGTCGCCGCAAATCATTTCTCGCGCAAGCGATTCCTGGAACTCATCCAGCTGTCCGTCGTCGAGGATGGCGCGGAGCACCGGGTGCATGTCGTACGACATCCGGTGGTCGGCCGGCAGTAGATCGTAAAGCTCGCTTGACTCGGCCGTCGATTTCTTCGCTGATTTCTGCGCCTGCTTTTCCGGGACCGTGGCGGTCACGGCGGCGGATGGACGAGGGAGCCGGTCGATGAGCTCGCGTATCTTCGCAATGCACTGCGTGTCGTCGTCCACCGCGTAGTGTGCAACGCCGCTGATCTCGGTGTGCGTTGCCGCGCCGCCAAGCGTCTCGGAATCCACCACCTGCCCGGTTGCCCCCTTGACCAGGTTGGGACCGCCCAGGCCCATGAACGATGTTCCCTTCACCATCAGGATCACATCGGACAGGGCCGGGAGGTACGCGCCACCGGCAATGCACTGCCCCATCACCGCCGCGATCTGCGGGACGTGCAGGTAGCGGCGCATGATGGAGTTGTAGTAGAAGATGCGCGCCGCTCCATACTGTCCGGGGAAAACCCCGCCCTGATAGGGCAGGTTGACGCCCGCTGAGTCGACGAGATACACGATCGGGATGCGGCAGCGCATCGCGATCTCCTGGGCGCGGAGAATTTTCCGGATCGTCTCAGGCCACCAGGACCCCGCTTTGACCGTAGCGTCGTTGGCGACAACGACCGCCTCGCGTCCGCCGATGGTTGTAACAGCGGTGACCACGCCGGCCGCGGGCGCCTGACCGTCGTACTGGTCGTACGCCATCAGCAGTCCGACTTCCAGGAAGCTCGAGCCAGGATCACGGAGCAGCTCGACTCGCTCACGCGCGCTCAGCTTTCCCTGCTCGTGCAGCTTCTCGATCTTTTTTTTTCCGCCGGCCTCGCGCAGCCGGTCCTCGAGCGCGCGCACCTCGCCGCTCAGCTCGCGCAGTCGGTTGCCCACTAGGCTTCCTGCTTTTCGCGCGCCCAGTCCTTGATGTAGGCGATGAGATCGGTGGTCGGCGTGCCGGGGCCGAACAGCTTCCCGACACCGCCGCGCTGGAGCGTGTCGACGTCCTCCTTCGGGATGATGCCACCGCCGGTGATCAGGATGTCGTCGCGGCCCTGCGCCTTTACGAGGGCCTGAACGCGCGGGATGAGCGTCATGTGCGCGCCGCTCAATATCGACAGCCCGATGACGTCCACGTCTTCCTGTATCGCGGCGGTAGCGATCATTTCCGGCGTCTGATGCAGGCCGGTGTAGATGACTTCCATGCCGGCATCCCGGAGCGCCGCCGCCACCACCTTGGCGCCGCGGTCGTGCCCGTCCAGCCCTGGCTTGGCAACGAGAACTCGAATCGGTCTCATAGACCAGTCAAGTTAGCGACACTCATCCCGCCGCGACAATGTTGCTCGCGTGCTCATTCCTTTCGCGCCACCAGCATCATCTCCGACGACGACCGCCGCAGCGGGCGATCGGCGAATCCGTCAAACGATTCCTCGACGACCAATCCTGCGTCGGCGCACAGCTCGGCGATTCTCGTCGCCGTGTACAGCCTTATGGAGTGGGTGCGCTTGCCGCTCTGCCGCCCGCGGCGCCAGCTGGACGAAACGGTGAGCAGCCCGGAGAGCGCGTCGAACGATCGCTCCTGGGCGATCAGCGTTCCATCGTCGGTAGTCCACCAGTCGCGGGCGAGGAAACGCGCCATCACGCCGTCGCGGCTCCCGCCGTGCCACACGAGAACGCCGCCTGGCTTGAGCACGCGAGCGAACTCGCCGATCACGCGGGCATCGTCGGCGGGATGCGCGAAAAAACCAAAGGAGGTAAAGAGATTTAGCACCGCGTCGAAGCGGCCAGTCCACCGCGCTGGAAGCCTCCGCATGTCGCCGCGCGCATAGTGGAGCGTCGACCCTGTCCCCCGTTTCTTTGCCGCGGCGAGCAGCACAGCCGAGTAGTCGAGACCGTCGACATCGAATCCTGCCTCGGCGAGCAGGTGCGCGTGCCGACCCTGCCCGCACGGCACATCGAGAATACGCGCACCGCTTGGCAAGCCAAGCAACTCGAGCAGCCGCCCGACTTCAGCCCGATCCTGCTGCGGCGTGAAAAGCGGTCCGTACTCACGGAGATAGTGGGAATCGAACGCCGATTCCCACCACTCTTTCGCCTTGCTCAGAAGAAGACGGGCTCGCGGTAGGCCCCGAACACGGTTTCCATTGCCGCGCGGATCTCGTACAGCGTGCAGTAGGCGCGCGCGGCATCGAGGATGAAAGGCATCAGGTTCGCGTCCGTTGCCGCCGCGGCACGCAGGGCATCGAGCCTTTGCTCGACTAACCCCTGATCGCGCTCCGACCGCATCGCCGCCATGCGCGTCCTCTGCTCGGTCTCGGTATCCCCGATCTTCAACAGCTCGATCTTCAGCTCGGGCTCGTCAGTGACGAATTCGTTCACGCCGACGATCACGCGCCGGTGCTGCTCGATCTCCCACTGCTGGCGCGCCGACGATTCGGCGATCTTCCGTTGCAGCCAGCCAGTCTCGAGCCCACGCACCACGCCACCGACCTCCTCGATCTGCCTGAAGAGCGATTCGGCTTCGCGCTCCAGCTCGGTTGTCAGCGTCTCGACGTAATAAGAGCCGCCAAGCGGGTCGAGCACGTTCGGCACGCCCGTTTCGAACGCGAGAACCTGCTGCGTCCGCAGCGCGACCTGCACCGATTCTTCGGTCGGCAAGGCAAGCGTCTCGTCCATCGAGTTAGTGTGGAGCGACTGCGTTCCGCCGAGCACCGCCGCCATCGCCTGGTAGGCGACGCGGACGACGTTGTTCATGGGCTGCTGCGCCGTGAGAGTCACGCCGGCGGTCTGGGAGTGGAAGCGCATGATCAGGGACTTCGGATCCTTGGCACCGTACCGGTCCCGCATGTGCCGCGCCCAGATACGGCGCGCCGCGCGAAGCTTGGCGATCTCCTCGAAGAAATCGTTATGGATATCCCAGAAGAACGAGAGTCGCGGCGCGAAGCTGTCGACATCGAGCCCGCGCGCGATGCCGCGCTCGACGTAAGTGAATCCGTCGGCAAGCGTGAAGGCGAGCTCCTGCGCTGCCGTCGCGCCTGCTTCGCGAATGTGGTAGCCAGAGATCGAGATCGTGTTCCACTGCGGGGCGTGCTCCGCCGACCATTCGAAGCAATCGACAATCAGGCGCAGCGCGGGCTCGATCGGATAGACCCACGCGTGCTGGGCCATGTACTCTTTCAGAATGTCGTTCTGAATCGTGCCGCGCAGAGCGCGCGAGTCGATCCCCTTTTTCTCGGCGGCGGCGATGTAGAAGCAGTAGAGGATCACGGCGGGACCGTTGATCGTCATCGACGTCGAGACCTCGTCGAGCGGAATCCCGTCGAACAGTGTCTCCATATCCGCGAGGCTGGAGATCGCGACGCCGCACTTCCCGACCTCGCCCTCGGAGCGCGGATGATCGGAGTCGTAGCCCATCAGCGTCGGAAAGTCGAACGCCACCGAGAGGCCGGTCTGGCCGTGCGCGAGCAGAAACTTGTAGCGCGCATTCGTGTCCTTTGCGCTCCCGAAGCCGGCGAATTGGCGCATCGTCCAGAGCCGGCCGCGGTAACCGGTCGGGTGAATGCCACGCGTGTACGGGTAGAAGCCGGGCATGCCGAGCGCTTCGGCATCCGTCTCCGCGGCGTCGAGTGGCGTGTAGACCGCCTCGACCTCCTTCGCCGAGTTGGTGAAGGCAAGATCGCGCAGCTCGCCCTTCCCGTACCTGCGGCGCCACTCCTCGACTTCGCGGCGCAGCAGCTTCAGCTCCGCGCTCTGCTCCTCGACCGTTGCAATCAGATCGCGGTCGGGAACTCCGTTGACGGCCGGGCTCTTCAGTCTGGTCACTTCGCTCCTCCGCGTACGACGCCCGCGCTCA
>DATLXE010000621.1:0-2421 GCA_035575795.1 Gemmatimonadaceae bacterium | reverse complement strand
GCGTTCGAGAATATCTTCGTCAGTAGCGTGTCCGCCGTCGACTGTTCGCCGCCAGAGCTCCGTCGATCCTTCGCGTTCCAGAGCAAGGACAGCGTCGGCCGGAAGCAGCTCGCGCAGAATGGGAAGCAGCCACGTGTCGCGGGTCCGCAGGGATACTTCGTCGCGCGTGAATCCCAGCGAGGCAGTTTTCCTCGCGACGCCTGTACGGGTCTTGGGCATGACCGTGAAGGTCAGACCGGACCTCCGCTCACGCGTGGCCGAACTGATTCCGGCACTCTCTTTCTTCCGCCGGTGAAGGTCTTGATGCTTAATATCCTGGGCATACAATTCGGGCGCATACCCTGGAAACGGAGTTCGCCGCGTTGACTTTGCATCGTGTTCTATTGATTCTGGCCGTGCTTCTGCCTGCCCGGCAGACCGAAGGCCAAATCGGTGACGGCCCGCGGCGCAAGCAGGTGCTCGCTGAGATCACGGCGGCCAGCGCAAGGGCACGGGGCGTTGTTTCAGTCGCTGCGCTCAACCTCGAAACCAACGAGCGAGTTTCCTTGAACGCCGATCGCCCAGTGTTCATGTCGAGCGTGGTCAAGCTTCCGATCGCCGTCCAGCTGCTTGCCAGGGTAGATCGCGGGGAGCTCTCGTTGCAGACGCGCATCCGGCTCGAGCCGTCCGACCTTCGCGTGGGAGGCGCCCGAGGCATTGCATCCAAATACCCCAATGGCGTGACGATGACCGTCCTGGCGCTGGTCCGGTACGCGGTTTCTGAGAGCGACAACACCGCCAGCGACGCACTGTTGCGATATTCGGGCGGCCCACGCCGCGTGACCCAGGAACTGCGTGCCTTGGACATCGCTGGAGTGAGCATAGACCACTCCTACGCCGAGAATACCTGGCGGTACAACGGAGTGGGCAATCCTCCTCCGCCAGAGCGGTGGACACCGGCGCTCTTCGACAGCACGGTTGCAGCATCCTCGCCGGCCGCCAAGGCACGGGGCGCCGCCTCGTTCATGAGCGACCCCTCCGACCGGGCGACACCGGCGGCGATGGTGAACCTGCTCGCGCGACTCGCGCGCGGACAAATTCTGTCGGCAAGAAGCGGAGCGCTCCTCCGGCGATTAATGACGGAGTCGGCGAATCCAACCGCGCGCATCGTCGCTGGTGCGCCAGCTGGCGCGCGGGTGGCGCACAAGACCGGCTCGTGGGGATCGTGGCAGGGACAGATGATAGCGTTGAACGATGTGGGGATCGTTTACCGTGACCCGGGCTCGCCAGTGGTGATCGCCGTCATGATATCCGGCGGACGCGCCCTGCTTCGTGAACAGGAACGGACAATCGCGGATGTGACGCGGATCCTCATGAAGTATTGGCCTGTCGGCGGGAAGCGCACATCGAGCAAACCCCTAAAGCACTCTCCAGAAGTCGCGACTTACGTCGAGCGAGAACGTCCACCTCCCCCCGCGCAGCCCTCGCGCGACGTCGAAGCGCAGGACGTCGAATAACGTGAGCGCTCCAACTCCTAACGACGGGTACCAGCCCTGCCGCTCGGGAGCAAATGCCGGAGCGCGATTGTTCCAGACAACGGTCGCGAACGGCGCGAGTGTGATCGAAGCCGGTGAGCGGCCATAGCGCCCGAGCGAAAAGGACGGAAACGGTACTGCGGATCGCAATTCGATGCGCTGGCTCAGTCCCGCCTTGCCTACAAACTCGTGGAATTCGTAACCAGGGGCGCTGGTGTTCCCGCCGAGAAAGACGTGGTGCTGGGCCGGAATCCGCGGTCCGCCCGCCGCACCGGCGATGGTGCGTAAGACCAGCGTCCGCCGGCCAAGGGGACGCTCTACCGTTGCGCCCAACGAAAAGCGCGACAGATACCCGTCCACGCTGTCCGACCGAGGCGAATACTTAATTCCACTGGCGAGTAGCCGGCCCGATGCTTCAAACCCGCCGAGCGTAAGACTCGTCGACCTCTCGATGCCCAAAGTCAGGCGTTGCTCGTCCAGTCGAAGCGCCGGCACGGTCGACTCGAAAGCGCCGCTCGCAGGGTTCGCGTTAACCTCGAGCAGCGCGTGACGCGCGACGGCCGCCTCTGCGTTAAACCGCCAAACCCTCCCCGGTACGGAACCAGCGAGCCAGAGCTCGCGGACGTCGAGCGGATCGGTATGATCGCTGCCGAACTCCTGAGCGGCGATGCTGTTGACGAGTAGTGACCTCTCCGGCTCTTCACTCAGGTCGCGGTAATTTCTGGCCGCCGCAAGCGTGAGGGCGGCGCCGGCGCCGGTTCTGTATTCGATCGCCGCGCGGCCTTTTACCTGTTCGTCGCTGAAACCGTACCGCGCCGACCCGGCGAGAGAGATGCCGCTGCCAAGCCTCTGCCGTAGCCCGCTGCCGATGGCGAGGCCCTCCACGCGGTTGAAACGCACAACGTCG
>DATLXE010000620.1:0-11114 GCA_035575795.1 Gemmatimonadaceae bacterium | reverse complement strand
CCGGGTGTCTGTTCAGGACACCTTTATGGCCGCACAGATCATTCCCTTCATCAGCCGAGCGCAGCTGCTCCAGCGCCGTGGACCACGCAACTTTAGTCGATGGAAGATGACCTGCTACGACCTCGTCGAGGCCGATGGACCCGAGCGGCGGAAGTGGCAGCAGGAAGCCGCCGCCGAGGCCCTCGCGGATCTCCAATGGGCCAAACACCACGGCAAAGTTGAGGGAGGCGCATGGGTGGCGCGATTTCCGTCGCCTGAGATTCCCGCACTTCCAGATACACAGCGCGTGCGGGGAGGCTCGCAGTGAGCACCGACGTGGCACCGCCGCTCGATTGGGGCGTATACCGCAGGTTCAAGGCTGAAGGGAGGATCAATCTGCTCTATCGCCTCTCGGAACCCACGGCGATGAAGGTCTGGAACGTCGATGCGCCTGCTGCGGCCCCGCCTACAAACGTCATCACGTTCATCTCTCGTGCTGAGCACCTGCGCTGGCGGCGAAATTGGCAGCAGGGGCGTTTCGTAAGACTGGCATGGCCTCCTGACGAACGAGCTGCGGTGCTGCGTCAGGATGCGATCTTCCGCGAGGCCGATGCTGAGTGGGAGAAGGACCACGGCCCCGTTCCCGGTGGAGCAAAGATTATAGCCTTCGGCGTCCACCGTTCTGGCACCGACACCGCAGCCGCCGGGGCCATCAATGAATACTGACCAAGGCCGACTCGCTCAAGCTGCAGCCAATCTCTTTCCTATGAACACGCTTGTATTGCCATCGATACCGGTGGGCGGCATCAAAATTGGGCGGTCGTGGTACTTGATTGTTGGCCTGCACGTCCGGGTGCGGACGACAAGTCTCTGTTAATGGGAAGGCGGACTTTTGTCGCTAGAGTCCAGATGTCTCGCGACAGATTGGAAATGGCAACGATGGAAGAAGGCATTACCGCCGCAGGTCGTCTAGAAACTCTGACGCCGGAGCCACGCTCGTCACGAGAAGACGATCCCTCGCTCGGGTGCAGGCCACATAGAGCAGGTGGCGCTCCGTGTTGTAGACATCCTCAAGGTCGGCCTCGTCGGACACGGTCTCGATGCGCCGCTGTGAGGGAATGACCTCATCGTCGCACGCCATGACGACAACGGCTCGGAACTCCAGCCCCTTGGCCAAGTGCATGGTGCTGATGGAGACGCAGCCGCTGGTCGTCTGGACGCTCTTGTCCAGAATATTGAAGGGGATGCCGGACTGCTGTACGGCCGACCGCGCCCGATCCAGTTCGGCGGCGGACCTAACGAAGATGCCGAACTCGTGAGCCGCGACACCTTCCTTCGCCCGGGCGGACACCCACTGGCTGACCCGCGTGATTTCTTCGGCTTGCGTGTCGAGTATGAGGATCTCTGGGGCCGGACCGTTGAAGACCGACACGGTGTGGCTGCGCTCCTCCGTGTTGCCGTCCGCATCGGAGACTTCCGCCCCAAGCAGTTGGTCCGCCTGCATCCTGATCTGATGGGATGTCCGGTAGTTGACCCGCAGGGTCTTGGATCGTCCCCGAATATTTACGCCCAAGGCTAACCATGAAAACGGCTGCTGAAAGATGCGCTGCCCGAGGTCGCCTGCAAAGAACAGCGCGTCTTGACGCTGCAGGCCCAAACTTGCGAGGAACCGCAGATGGGCCACGCCGAGATCCTGCGCCTCATCCACCACTGCGAAATCAAACGGCGGGTTCTTGCTTTCGGCAATCGCTGCAGCCAACTTCGTGAACATGCCCGGGCGGGTGATCAACTTCCGCGACAGCAGATTGGATCGGACCGCCTCGAAGATCGACCAGAGGATCGCCCGCTGCGGCTCCTGAAGCCGCGTCTTGCGGCCAAGCCGTACGACATCGCGGTACGCCTCCCAAGTGTTCAACTGCCACGCATCAACGACCTGCTCCCACTCCGTCAGAAGAAACGCCGGGCTGAACTTGTGTTGCCCCGCGTGGTCTGCGGCGGCACGCAACAGGTCTTGCACGACCTCCCGCGGAGCAAAACGTGCCTGCCCAATGTGGGCCTTGTAGAGGCGCTCTCCAATGGCATCGACCGAATGCACGTCTAGGCGCTCGCCTAAACGTGGTTCGTTGCTGATCAACCGCCTGAGCTGGTTACGGAGGGCATTGGCCAAGATGTCCGAGAAGGTCGTCAGCAATACTCGGGCGTTGGGATTGCTGCGGGCCAAAAAGACGGCGCGATGCAGCGCCACAATCGTCTTCCCCGTTCCGGCGGAGCCGGACACACGGGCGGGACCGGTGTAGCTCCGCTCGACCAGTTGCTGTTGCTCGGGATGCAGGAAGACGGACCACTTGTCCCACGGGAACTCCAGCGCGCGTTCAAGCTCCTCGACGTTGGTCATCAACCGGAACCGGCGTTGGGCGTCGGGATGATCGAACGGAGTCGTCGCCTCCAGCACTGGCGCGGGAACGCGAGGCTTGCCACCGGTCGCCAGTTCCAGCAACGCTTCAGCCGCCTCCGCAGGCAGATGGTCCGCCAAGGCCAGCAGTGACGTGTCCGTGGCGGTTCTGACATCGGCAAGCCATTCGGCAGGCACGCCGTAGCCGAGCAACTCCTCATCGGACACCCCTGAGAACAGAGGGCGCTTCTCGGCGGCGGGTTGCGGTGGTAGCGCCAGCTCGGTCTGCACGTACACCGGGACCACGATTTCTTTCACCGTCTCCCGGATCTGGACCAACTGGGCCGCGCCCGTCTTGGGATGCGTCTCCAGCCTGCGCCGTTCTGCCCAGTCGTACGCTTTGTCGTGATGTCCTACGTAGCACAGCAGCAAGCTGCCAAGACTCTTATGGACAATGAGTCGGAGGTCGCCACTGACCCGAACGGACCAGAAGTCCTTGTCCTTCGCCTTATCGAGCTTGTGGAATTGCATCCCGGGATTGGCCGGGTTGATATGGAGGTCGAAGGCCGTCGTTTTGACGAGTTTCTGCTCCTCGCTGGTCAATCGGGCGAGGCTGGCGGTGAGGGTGTCGGCGATGCGGAAGTCCATGACGCTAGACTTTGAACACCTTCATCACCTCGTCGCCGAGATGGTTGATGACCTTCACGGCGATCCGCCCGTCCGTCGGTTTCTGGAACGGCCGAGACGTGTCGCTGTGGAGGGTGGCCCACGCATCCTCGTTGATCTCCGCCCTCAGCGTCGTCTTCAAGGCGCTATAGGGATCGTTCGCGCCAAGGAAATAGGCGTGGCGGACAAAGAAGCTCTCCTCGTTGTAGTCGGTGTCGATGAACCAGCAGGCGATGCCGTCAGCCCCGTCGCTGCGAACCTCGCCGGTGCTGGGATCGAAGACATCCACCCCGTTGACCTTGACCCGCAGCTTGCCGTCCTTCTCCGGCAGGAGCGCAATGTCCGGCTCGCCAAAAATGACGAACAGGTTGCCCTTGCCGGTGTTCTTGAGGGTCTCCGCCATGTGGAGGTCGGCGTTCATGCGGGCTTTGAGCACGGGGATGCGACCCAGCTTGCTGAACTCCGTGGCGTGCGCCTCGTAGTTAAACGCGCAGGCAATGAGCACGTCGAACCCCGCATCGCCTGCCTCGCGGGCGGCGGCGACAAGATCGGTGCGTTGGACGGTCCCGAACTCGGGGCCGATGAAGATAGCAGCCCGCTTCTCGGTCTCACCCTCCATGTAGCGGCCTTCGGCACAGATCAGGTCGCCGGGCCACGGCGTGAGGGTGGAGAAGGCAATCCGGTCCCCTTTGTGCGCCTGCTGGACTCCGGCGGTCTTCAGGTTCTCCAGAATCATCTGAGGGAAGGTCTGTCTGGCTCCGTATTCGGAGCTGTCCTCCTTGAGAGTGTCGATCAACTCGTCGTTCTCATCCACGCCCAACACGCGGTGGGGGCTGAGACTCTCCACGGTGAATGGACCGGCCACGCGGACCTTCCTGTTATCGGGATACGGCTTGTCGTAGAGGTATTCCAACTCAGTCTTGGCGGCGATAGATTTGTCGATCTCCTGCTGCCTCGCGATGCGCGCCTGCCACCAATCGGCGTGCAGCTTCTTCGTTGGCTCCGACCACGCCTTGTCCGCTTCGCGAGGAATCTCCCATTCCTTCCATTGTTTCTTGAGCGCGACTTTCAGTTGCTCGCGCAACGGTTCGAGCACGGCCTGCCACTTGTCCCAGATGACGTCGACTTCCGCGTTGCTGGTTATGGACTTGAGGGTGATGTGCGGCACGCGCTCATAGACGAAGCCGTGGCGGATGTTCCCCCACACGGGTTGGGAACTCGGCGCGGTGCGGGTGACTTCGGCTTCCTTGATCTGCCCGTCAGGGGAATCGGCGAGCAGGTAGAACGGATAACGTGCGCCCATGATGCGGGCACGTGCCAGCGCCAGCGCCACGCGCGAGGTGTCAATCGTGATCCAGCGGCGTCCCCATTGCTCGGCAACGGTGGCGGTTGTGCCGGAACCGCAGGTCGGGTCGAACACGAGGTCGCCGGGGTCGGTGGCCATCAGGAGGCAACGCTGAATCACCTTATCGCTCGTTTGAACAACGTAAGACTTGCCAGAGGCACCCTGGGTATCGACCCACATGTTCGAGAACTCTTGTGCCGGATAGTCGTCGTGAAGAAACAGATACGAAAGTGAAGTGTTTCCGGCCAGAATGCGATTGGCTTTCTTGAGTCGCAGAAATCCCGGCTGATTGGTCTTCCAACTCTTTCCAGAAGCGGTTCTGTAGATCCGCCCCTCAAACTCCGCGTCAAAGACGCATGTCTCAGTCCGGCCTGCCGAGACGAAGTCAAGACCTCTGCATGCCGATTCACCGATCCCCAACGCTTCTTCGCCAGATGCCTCAGCCTCGCGCATTGGCCGAATGAACCCATCCGCGTTTCGCACCGCCTTGAACTGCGTTCCGTCGCCAGAGGCGCGGTTGAATAGAAGCTTCCGATACTTCAGGGAAGGCTTGCTCTTGGCGAACCATAGGACGTAGTCGCCAACCGCAGCCAAATACGTTGTTCCAAGAGGAATCTTGGTCCGAAACTGGATGCTTGAGACATAGTTCTCATCCCCAAAGACCTCATCCATCACCGCACGCACGCGATGGACGTTTTCATCGCCGATCTGCACGAAGATGGACCCCGAATCCGTGAGCAGATCGCGAGCGACGCTGAGGCGGTCGCGCAGATAGGTGAGGTAGCTGTGGATGCCGTCGCGCCAGGTGTCGCGGAAGGCTTTGACCTGCTCCGGCTCGCGAGTGATGTGGTCGGCCTTGCCGTCCTTCACGTCGCGGCTCGTGGTGCTCCACTGGAAATTGCTGTTGAACTTGATGCCGTAGGGTGGGTCGAAATAGATGCATTGCACTTTGCCGCGCAGCCCCTCGCGCTCGGCCAAGCTGGCCATGACTTGGAGGGAGTCGCCAAGGATCATGCGGTTCGACCAGTTCTGGTCGTGCTGGTAGAACTCGGTCTTATCCACCCCCTTCGGGATGCCGTTGAAGTCCGCAAACAGATCGGTCTGGAAACCGGGATCCTGTGACTGGGTGTCCTTCGTCTGGCGAAGAAGATCGTCGATCAGTACCTTCGGGTGGACCTTCTCCTGAATGTACAACGTCGGCGCATGGACGACGAGGTCACTCCAGTCCTGATCATCCTTTCCGCGCCAGACGAGCTGGGGATCGAGGTCGGTGTTGCGGGGATACTTCAGCGTGCGCGGGGCGCCCTGCCCCTTTTCAACCACGGACTGGTGCTCAGCCGTGGGGATGTTCCTCCGCTTGGCCTCGTCGTGTCGAAGGGCTTCGACAGATTTCGATACGGTCCGTTTCACGGATTTCGATGCGGTCGGTTTCTTGGCCATGACTATTGATTCGGAGTCGCCGGTTGCGCGTTCGTGGCGGCAATCATTGCGTTAAACTCGCTTTCCACCTTGGCCGCAAAATCGGAATCGATCTGGTACATGTCGGTGAACTCCGCGAAGGCCCAGCGGCCGTACTGCTTGAGGTTGTTCACGCCGGGCACCCAATAGGTGTCCATGGTGGACTTCTTCTCTCTCGCGTCCTCGCGCCGGTAGCCTTTGATCTCGACGACGAGGCGGAGGAGATCGTCCGGGCCGTGGCCGTCGTCCACCAGCACGATGAAGTCCGGCAGATACTTTCTGGATTCCGAACCGTACCGGTACGGTACTTCGAGACCGAGATTGTGGTTCTTGGTGTAGGCGACCACTTTTGGGTGGGATTCGGCCACGCGGCAGAACTCGGCTTCCCAGTCGCTGTCGAGGACGACCCAGTTGACATGGTTCTTAGGCGGCGGGCCGCTGGTGTCCCAACGGTCGGCGCGAGACGTGTTAAAGCGCACGTAAGCCGTGGAGCCGGTCGGATTGTAGGGGTCGAGGAGGGCTTTGATCGGGCGCGTGCCTTCCAACGCTCGGGTGATCCCGGCCGTGATGCGGTTGCACGCCATGTCCGCCAGTTCCTGATACATCAACTGGGCGGGATAGGTGTCGCCCTTGCAAACAAGACACGTATCGAGCCACTGCTTCGTGATGCCCTTGAGTTGGCCGAACAGATGGAGCTTCGGTTCCTCACCCGGATCTCGCCACTTCGTGTACAGCAGCCGCTTGGTGACATGAAACAGCAGCGTGGAGGGACGCACGTCGCCCAGATGCTGGAGGTTCAGATCCACGCCCTCGCCGATAATGCCCGAATTTCTGGTGATGGACGGGCCGACAAGGTCCGGGCTGAGTTCAAGGGTGGAATCGGCGTTGAAGCTCGCCGTCAGACGTTCCTCTGGCAGTTCAACACGGTAGCCCTCCACGCGGGGAAAGTGGATTTCGAGCGCATCCCGTTCAGGGCGGACGGCTTTCACTTGCACTGTCTCGCGGGGGGGCTGCGGTGGGGCGACGACGGGCTTGGCCGTGAAGTTGAAGGGAATACCGAACACGTCGGCGTACTCGACATTGAACAGCCCCTCCTCATTCAGATCGTATGACTGGCGGCGGAGTGCGCGTCCAATCACTTGCTCGCACAGAAGCTGAGTACCAAAGGCGCGGATGCCGAGGACGTGCGTGACGGTATTCGCGTCCCAGCCTTCCGTGAGCATCGACACGGACACGACGCAACGAATGGATCCACCGAGTTGGCCGTGCTTGCCAACGGTGTTCATAACCTCCCGAAGTAGCTCCTGATCGGTGATGTTGTCGCCTGCGCGGGCGTCCCGCGACCGCTCGATAATCTCATGACGAAAGCGTTCGATTTCGTCCGCCGCCATGCCGCGAAAATTGTCGTCGAACGCATCACCCGCTTCGAGCTGTTCGCTGTCGATGAGGATCGTGTTGGGGCGCGGGAACGGGTTCCCCGTGATGTCGTCGAAGTTGCGAAACAGGGCGAGGCGACCGTTGGTCAGCGTGCTCGTGCCGTCTTCGTTCTTCCGCTGGAAGCCAGAAATGAAGTCGTAGACTAGCTTCGAGATGGCGGTGTTTTGGCACACGATGATGAAGCACGGCGGCACTCGAACGCCCTTGTTCTCCCACAACGTGAAGGTCTTCTCGTAGTGGCCGTAGAGCGCTTCGAGAGCCGTCTGCAAACGGGTCGGGAGTTTGAGGGGGTCGAGTTCCGCGCCCGCGCCGCGCCCCTTCTTCGGCATGTCCTTGCGGATGTTCTCCCACAGGTTGCGGTACACCGGCATTTCGTCGCTCGAAATGTTTTCCGCAACCGGCACGCGAGGTAGTTTCACGATGCCGCATTCGATGGCGTCCATCAGCGAGAAGTCGCTCATCGTCCACGGGAATAGCGTGCCTTCGGCGTAGCCCGACCCGCTGAGAAAGAACGGCGTGGCCGACAGGTCGATGACACGCGAGACGCCGAGCTTGCGATTCACGGCTTCGAGCCCAGAAATCCAGAGCCGGGCCGCGTCAGTGTTCTTCTCGGCCTCCTTCCGCTCATCGCCCTTCAGAGCCTCATCGTCCGCCTCGGGCGGCTTCTCTCGATAGCAATGGTGCGCCTCGTCGTTGAGGACGAGAATGTTCTTCATGCCCATAACGTCGGGCATCACGCGTTGGATCATCTGGCCTTCGGTTTCGGTCGTGTGGAGTTCATCGCCGGTGCGGCCGGTGAGCAAGGCCCGTCCGCCTGCAGAGAGGTCGATGCGCTCGCGCAACTTGAAGGCGTGGTAATTGGTGATGACGATCTTCGCGTGGTTGATGTCATCCCGCATATCGCCCGGTACGAGTTCGCGGTTGATGTAGTAGCTGTCTGGGTCGTTGGGTTGCAGCACGCGCAGGCGATCCTTGATGGTCAAGCCCGGGGTGACGACAAGGAACCCTCGGCTGAAGTGCTTACTTCCGGGACGGCGCACGGCATTGATCGTCTGCCATGCGATGAGCATGGCCATCACCGTGGTCTTCCCGGCGCCGGTGGCCAACTTTAGCGCGAGGCGCATCAGCTCGGGGTTGGCGTCCCTGTTCGCGTTGGCGAGATGGTCGAGGACACGCTTGCCTGCCTTCGACTGGTGGGCCACCTCCGTCAGCCAGACAGCCGTCTCCGCCGCTTCCACTTGACAGAAGAACGGGCGCACGTCGGTGAACTGGTGATGTCGCCAGTGCTCCAGCAATCGGGCCGTCTCTGGTGTGACCTGCCACTGGCTCTGAACGGGCAAAGCCCGCCATTGGTCCACATACTGGCGCAATTCGTTGATGATTGAGGTCGCGTCGTACTGTTGCGTGGCCGTGGACAGCCCCAGACCTTCATCGAACACGATGTCCTGCTGTGCCACCGTGGCTCGGCGCTTCTTCGGCTTCGGAATGGGCGTCAGAAACTCCGCTCGCCGCCGACGTTCGATCTGCTGCTGCGTCGGCTGGCCGTCCGCATCAAGTTCCCAGTGTCTCCGTGGGTACTCGTAGGGTGAGTTGAGGATTGGATGGTCGAAGAACGGATTAGACATGCGGCGGCTCTTGGAGGCTCACTTCGTCTTCTTCCCGGTGGACCAGACGAACCGACGCTGGATATCCGGGAGCCCGATGTCACCCATGTCGATGGAATGTAGGAGGCGACATAGATCGTAGTCCATTTTCTTAGAACGGGTCTGCAAGATCGGTCATAGCCCTCCAAGACTTCGTCCGGAGGCTGAGCCATCCCCGGCCTCAGCAACGCTGACACAAGGGCGAGTCGAAGTACCGCAGTCACTCATGTGCAACCTCCTCGGGCTGCTTACGCGTGACAGAACTGCCAACGGAGCAGGTGTACGCCATTAGGGCCCGTATCGCGAGCCCGGTGGTGATTCTGCGCTGTGCAGCCAGGATTTTCAAGCACACTTCGTCGGTGGTAGAGGACCCCAAGTCTGACAGCCAATCTGACAGTCACCGGCGAACCGGTGCGGATTTGGCGCGATGAGGCGGACGACGAGTTGTCGGATTTCCTAACCAAAATGAAAGGGCACCATCCAGCGGACACCGCCCAGTCGAACTCGACATCTGCGGAAAGAAGCCCATGGCGGCCTCGAACAGAGGGGTGATCCGTCCCGCCCTAACGCTGCCGGAAGCGGCACCCCGAACGCCTGAAGCTACTGGCGCGTTGATAGTAGCTGCTTTGGCGTCACTCCTCGCGCCCACTGCTTGTCTTGGGGGAAGCAGCCACCCTTAGGCCTGCGGCGATGTCGGGCCTCCCCGGCGCTCCTGTAAGGCCCGGCAACGACGCCGAACCTACCGGCCCAATCTCACATCCCCTGGGAATCCCAGCCCAGTCAATCTCACTCCCCTCTACGTAGGGGGGAGTAGTGATGGTCTTTTATGGGGGTTTTGGCGTTTCTCGCCCTTTAACATCAACAACTTACAGCAGTCTTGCGGGGAATCTCAATTGGGCCTTTGTCTATAAGTTGTTGTATTTAAAGGAGTTCGGCCAGTCTCACTTTTGTCCCATTTTCGATTTTCAGTCTCATGAGACTGGGCTTCGTCCGGGTCCCCTTGCGCGACCTGGTCTCGCCAAGGGGTTCCGCCAAGCCGGGCACATTCACATAGTTATGTTAGACAGAGGGCCTCCGGCCTTCGAACAATAAAAAAAGGCCGCATTTGGGGGGGGGGGCCTGCATATAAAAGGTCGGACGGCAGGGATCGGGAGGGGGGGGGGTGGACAACGAAGGCTTGTGCTGGACGCGAGGTCGTTTTAGCAAGTGCGAGGTGCGAGCACGCGCAGCCACCTCACTTGGTCGCGCAACCTATTTCCCACCACCGCAGCAGTGCCGGTGTGGCAGTACTGTGAACTTGTTCGGTGATGCCGACGCGGTCGGTGACCTTGGCGCGGCGGAAACCAAGCGGCCTCCGGGCTCCGGTTAAACATCAAGGGAAGCGTGGTTACGCTTGTTTGAAACAGTCAGACAGTTGAACAGACATTGAAATTATCTTAGGCACTCTGCAGATTGTAACCACTTTGCTATTGCACACCGCGGCCGGTCGTGTCATACTTTAGGTAGTGGGACATGGTGCTCGTTGCATCCCTTCCCATACCAGTGAGCCCTCACTCACCGGAGATCAGGTTTGTCGGGAATTCTTACCGCCGACAGCCCCAGAACAACTCGTTGATCATTAGCTTGTAGGCACTGCTACGGGTGCTACGGCCAGTTCTTATTACCTACTAGATAAACAGTATTTATTTAGAGGAATAAGAACTGCCCTAGTCGCCATAGCAGCCACCAGCAACTGTGCCTACATGCGCACGACTTGCGGACTCTTGCGGGGATTCCTCCGCCAGCAGCTTGCAAGGGCAATTATTTACTTGACAGACCACGGGAGGGGCCATAAACTGCGCCCATCTTGAACCGTTTGTACTACGGCGACAACCTCGACGTGATGCGCCGCCACGTCGAGGACGCATCCGTCGATCTCGTCTATCTCGACCCGCCGTTCAATTCCAACGCTTCGTACAACGTCCTGTTTGCTGAGAAGGATGGCACTCAGGCCGCGTCACAGATAAAGGCGTTCGAGGACACATGGGAGTGGAACGAGGACGCGGCCCGCGCGTTTGAGGAAGTCGTTGAAGCTGGCGGGCGCACCGCTCAAGCGATGCTGGCGTTCCGGTCGCTTCTGGGCGACAGCGACATGATGGCCTACCTCGCCATGATGGCTCCGCGCCTTGTTGAACTGCGCCGCGTGCTCAAGCCG
>DATLXE010000619.1:0-4827 GCA_035575795.1 Gemmatimonadaceae bacterium | reverse complement strand
GCCGAGTCGGGCGAGAGGCTCGTGTCTGCCTCGACCAAGCTCGCTTCCATGACTTCCGATTCGCGCCTCGCCGCGCTGCCGGAAAACCTTCGCACGGTACTTGAAAATGCAGCTTCGTAAGACCGCAGGGATCATCGGTTTCCTCTTTGTTGCCGCCGGCACCGCTGGGGCGCAGCTACTCCCGCCCGCGATCACCGAGAGAGAAGTCACGCTTTTCGCGCGCCTCCTCGCGATGACCGACACTCGCACGCTGGACATGGCGCTGGTGGAGCGAACGCTCGCCAACAGGTGGCGTCCGCTGCGCGCCGCGGGAACGCTTGCGATTGGCCAGGTCGGCAGCGAGAGAGGTATGGCGGGCGCGGCCCGCCTGCGCGGTCTCCTTCGCGACAGAGATCCGAACGTCGCCGGCAACGCCGCCTATGCCCTTGGTCTCTTGCGCGATACCAGCGCGGTCAATGCGCTTTTCGCGGCCCTCCAGGGCGATCACAGTGTGACTCGCGAAGCCGCGTGGGCGCTCGGCGAGATCGGGGGTCCGGCGCGTGGTGCCATTTCGGCCGCGCTCAGCCGCGGCGAAAGAGACCATGACACGGCGATCCAGCTCCTCCTTGCGGCTGCCAAACTGCGGCCGGTTCCGCTGGCGGAGCTCCGGCCCTACCTGAACTCCGGACATCCTTCGGTCATCTGGGCCGCTTCATATGCGATTGCCAGGACGAGAGCCGCTGCCGGTGTCCGTGACCTGATCGCGTTGGAAAGGTCTCCGCGCCTCCGCGACCGCCCCCAGAATCTCGATCGCACGGCCGCCATGTCCGCACCGTATACCGACGGTCTCAGCGGCAATCAGCGCGCTCGCGCCGAAATCGCGCGCGGGCTCGCCAAATCCGCAGCCGGCGATTCGCTTGGGCGGGAGGCGCAGGCAGTCCTTGGGCGGCTTATCGCCGACGTAGAGCCGCAGGTGCGCATCAATGCGCTTCGCTCGATGGCCACCTACGGATCGCCCGCGCGCGCGGCGCTCCTGTACGGTGCGAGGGATTTCAGCGCGAACGTCAGGGTAGCTACGGCCCAGAGCCTTGGAACAGTGATCGGCAGAGATGGCGCCGACTGGGCCACGTACTGGGCGGCCGACACTTCGCTCGTATATCGCGCCGGTCTGCTCGCGTCTGCCGCGCGCGCCGGTTACCGTCCGCCTGAGCTCCAGACGTGGGCCGGGCATGCGGATTGGAGGTATCGCGCCGCGGTCGCAAACGCGGCTGGTGATTCGCTCGACCGGCGCTTTGCGATTTCGCGCGTTGCAAATCTGTTGAGAGATCCCGACCCGCGCGTCCGCCAGGCCGCGTACGGAGCGCTGCTTCCCCCCGCATCGGTGCCGCTCGAGGATAGCGTGCACGACTGGATGGTGGCGGGATTGCGCGATCCGGACTTTTATGTTCGCGCGACCGTGATCGGCGCGCTTGCCGAACGGCCGACGTCGGCGGATCTCCCCGCCGTGCTCGCCAGCTACAACTCGGCAGCGCGGGATTCGTCGAACGATGCCAGACTCTCCGCCATCCAGTACGTTGCCGCCCTGTGGAAGAAGGACAGCCTGCGTCTCAGTCAGTCAGCGCGCGACCAGATCACCGCGGTCCGCGCCCCCGCCGACCCGCTCGAGCGCGCTGCCGGCAAGACCGTGCCGATGTGGAGAAGCTGGGCCGGCGTTGCCGCACGCGCGCGTCCGCTCTCTTATTACGACAACATCGTGCGCGGCATCGTCATGCCCGCGTATGTCGGGAAGTCGCTCAACGCGACGATTCATACATCGCGCGGAGCGATGCGGCTCGAGATGTTCGGCACCGATGCTCCAATCACCGTTTACAATTTCCTCACCCTGGCGCGTACGGGCTATTACCGGAACACGAGATTTCATCGCGTCGTTCCCAACTTCGTTGCTCAGGACGGCGATCCACGTGATGACGGCAACGGCGGCCCGGGATATTCCATTCGCGACGAGATGAACCGGCACCGTTACGAGCGCGGCGCGGTCGGCATGGCGCTCTCGGGCCCCGACACCGGCGGCAGCCAGTATTTCATCACTCACTCACCGCAACCCCACCTCGACGGACACTATACCGTGTTCGCGCGCGTGATTCGCGGCTACGACGTACTCGACCGCATCGTTCAGGGCGACCGCATCACGCGGATCGATCCCCGATGAATCAGCGCAGACTACTCGCGGCGATCGCGCTTTTTTCGGCTGCCTGTGCGCCGGCCGCCTCCCCGCTACGCGGAGTTCTTGCTCCCGACCGGCGACTACCCGAGCTCACCGTCGCGCCCGGGCACCGGCTCATCGCATTCAAGTGGGAGTATGAAGAGGGCGAGATCGCCGCGCGCGGCGAGGGAACGTTCCGCGTTGCTTCTCCGGACAGCGTCAGGGTCGACTTCTTTCTTGGCGGCGGACTGGGGTCCGGTGGGGCTGTCCTGATAGGTGAATCGCTGCGCTCGGCGCGACAGGAGCTGGTGAAGCGGTACATTCCGCCGGCGCCGCTCATGTGGGCGGTCTTCAACCGTCTCGCCATTCCGGCGCTGCCTGACACGGTGATAAGAATCGAGGGCGATTTGCTGCGCGGCGATGTCGGCAAGCCGACCCAGTGGAGGGTTACGGCGCGCGGCGATTCGATCGTTGGTCTCGAGCACATTTCGGGCAGCCGAATCGCCGAAAGCCTGACAAAGTCCGGGAGTAATATCTTTTACGAGGCGCCGGGTGCACGACGCAAGCTCCGCCTGACGATCATACGCCAGCAGGAGGTTGGACCTTTCGATGCGTCGATTTGGAGCTTATAGTCTTGTACTGATGGGCTTGGCAGCGTGCATCCCCTACGGCTTTGCCGGCGGGGGACTTCCTTCACACGTAAGGACGGTCGCCATCCTTCCATTCGAGAATCAGACGGCAACGCCACAGCTTCCTCGCGAGCTGGCCGAAGCGCTCCGCGCCCGCCTTCAGGACCGGCTCGGCCTTCGCGACGCCGCCGAATCCAAGGCCAATGCGATCGTGCGCGGCACAATCCAGCGGTATGAGACCGACATTCCGATCGGATTCAGCGCCGACAACCGCGCGTCGACTACCGCCCGCCGCCAGCTCCAACTGGTGGTCGACATCGAGATGATCGACCAGGTCACCGGCAAGACTCTGTGGCAGAAGAAAGGCCTGCTCGTCGAAGGTCAATACGAGGAGCGTGGTGAAGCTGTTGGTCGCAGGCAGGCGATCGACCGCATCGTAAACGACGTCATCGAGGGAGCGCAGTCACAGTGGTGAACCGCCGTGGTGCGAGCATGCTCGGGTGCCTGGTGCCGCTGTTGCTGTTCGCCGCGGCCGGGTACGTCGCCATAGGCTTCGGCGAGGCTTATTTCCGCTTTTACAAGTTTCAGGACGCGATGTCGCAGGAAGCGCGGTTCGCCGACTACCGCTCGGAGGAAGTCATCCAGAAGCGTCTCATCGCGGTGGCCGATTCGCTCGGCCTCCCCACCGGCGCAGATCAGGTGCTCGTGACGCGCACACAGGGCGGGATACGGATCACCGCCGAGTACGATGAAGTGATCAAGCTCCCGTTCAAGAAAGAGCACGTCGTTCATTTCAGCCCGGTGGCGCAGGGGAGATTCTGAGTTCACTGGATCCCTCGCGAAAGATTGCGACGTGGAGTGATGCGAAGCGCTGGCGGTCGGCGAGAAAGGGAAGTGTTGCCTTCACGAACGGCGTATTCGACCTGATTCATCCCGGCCACATCGATATTCTCACTGCCGCGCGCGCGCAGGCCGATGCGCTCATTGTCGGGCTGAACAGCGACGACTCCGTGCGGCGTCTCAAGGGACCGACGCGTCCGGTGCGTAGCGCGACCGAGCGCGCGTTCGTCGTGGCCGCGCTCGAGGCGGTGGACCTGGTGGTGATTTTTTCGGAGGACACGCCGCTCGAGCTGGTAAACACGCTCAAGCCCGATGTGATCGTCAAGGGCGGCGACTACACGGAGGCGACGATCGTCGGCGCGGAAGAAGTGAAGGGCTGGGGCGGGAAGGTGGTGGTCGTGCCGCTCACGCCTGGACAATCGACGACCGCCATCATCGGGAAGCTCAGTGAAGAAAGGTAGAACAGCGCGCGAGGGCCGCGGTCTGGCGGAGCTGCGGGCGATTTCGGTCGAGCGCGGAGTCGCGCCGTACGCGGAAGGATCCTGCCTGATCTCATTCGGCGCGACAAAAGTGTTGTGCACGGCCTCGGTGGAGGATGGCGTTCCCGGCTGGAAGCGCGGCAAGGGCGAAGGCTGGCTCACTGCTGAATACGCGATGCTGCCGCGGGCAACGCGCACGCGCACCGCGCGCGAGCGTGACAAGCTGGGCGGCCGCACGCAGGAGATACAGCGGCTGATCGGACGCAGTGTGCGGGCGATGCTCGACGACTTCAAGTTCGGGGAGTTCACCCTGAAACTGGATTGTGACGTGCTGGTCGCCGATGGCGGCACGCGCACGGCGGCGATCACGGGTGCGTCGGTGGCGATCGTCGATGCGTTCGACTGGATGGTGAAGAACGGAAAACTTCTCGCAACCCCGATCAAGCGTCGCGTTGCGGCGGTGAGTGTCGGCGTCGTCGATGGCGAGCCGCGGCTCGACCTCGACTACGAGGAAGACGTGCGCGCCGGCGTTGACATGAACGTCGTGATGAGCTCGGAAGGGCGGTTCGTTGAAGTGCAGGGACCCGGCGAGCACGCGACGTTCGACCGGGCCGAGCTGGACAGGCTGCTCGAGCTTGCCGTCGCCGGCATCGAAACGCTCGACGCGGAGCAGTCGAAAGCGCTCTCGCGGTGAGCT
>DATLXE010000618.1:0-2273 GCA_035575795.1 Gemmatimonadaceae bacterium | reverse complement strand
CGGTGCGACATTTACGGTGCATCTCCCACTCGCGTCGCCGTGATGAAAGGAAATTAATGCAAGCCCTCGCCGCGCCCGTTCTATCCTCGTCAGGATGCACATGATGACGGAACTGCTGGTCGAGGCGGCGGCTTGATGCCTCGTCATCTGCGCGTGCCGGTCGCCGTCGCGGCGGCGCTCGCCGTCACTGGATGCGCGACACTCGGCCCCGACCGCGGACGGATCGACACGACCGCGATGGTCGGCGCGCGGTCGAGCGCCGACCTCGAATGGACGGCATCACCCGACGCCGACGCACAGGCTGATGCCCTGCGCCGCGAGCCCATGACCCCGGTCGCCGCGGTCCAGATGGCGCTGGTGCGCAGCCCCCGCCTGCAGCAGGAATACGCACGGCTCGGGCTCATCCGCGCCGACGTCCAGGAAGCGGTCCAGATCAGCAACCCGCACCTGTCGATCGTCCGCCTCTTCGGCGAAGGGGACGGCCTCCTGACCCTGGGCCTCGCGATGCCGCTCATCGACCTCCTGACAATGCCCTCGCGTCTCCGGCTGGCGCGGGCGGACTACGAACGCGGGAAAAGTGAGATCGGCGCCGCGATCCTCGTCGTCGCCGCCGAGGTCGAAGCGGGATGGTACGGCTATGTCGGGGCGCAGCAGATCGCCGGCATGCGCGCGACGGTCGCCAGAGGGATGGCAGCATCCGCCGAGCTGGCGCAACGGTTTTACGACGCCGGCAATATCACCGAGCTGCAGCTCAAGCAGGAACAAGCCGCGGCCACGCAGGCCAGGATCGAGGCTGCGCGCGCCACCGCTGAGGCCAGCCGCACCCGGCTCGAGCTGAACACGCTGATCGGCTTGTCGGGGCCGCTGGCCGAATGGCCCGTCACCGCGCTCCTGCCCCAACCGGTCACCAGAGAAGATGAAGCGCAGGAGCTCGCGGCGCTCAGTGGAAGCAACCTCCGGCTTCTCGCCGCGCGCCAGGAGGTCGTCGTGATGGAAGGCATCCTCAATACGACGCGCCGGTTCCGCTGGCTGGGCGGCACGAGAATCGGAATCGAGCACGAGCGCGAACCGGACGGCGCGAGACTCACGGGGCCCACGGCCGACATCGAGCTACCCATCTTCAACCGGGGCCAGGCCAAGGTCACGAGGGCACAGGCCCGGCTCGCGGAAGCACGCGCGCGACTGGCGCAGATCGAGGTCGCGTCAGGCAATGCCGTCCGCCTCGGCGTCGAGCGCATAAAAGTGCTCCGCGACATCATCGACATGCACCGCACGGCGCTGATCCCGGAGCGGGAAAATATCGTGGCGCGCAGCCAGGAGCAGCAGAACTACATGCTGATCGGCGTGTTCGAACTGATCCAGGCAAAGCGGCAGGAGTACGAGGCCTACCAGAGTTACCTCGAGTCGATTCGCGATTACTGGCTCGCGCGAATCGATCTCATGCGCGCCGTCGGCGCGCGGTTGCCGAGCGAGATGCGTGGCGTGGCGCCGGATGCGACCGTCAAGGACCCGGGCAAGCCGAGCCGCAACGAAGGAGGCCAGCGTTGAAGCTATCCCGAAGGCACCTCTTGCTCGGCGCCGGCGCCACCGCCCTCGCGCAGGCGCTGCCGATCTTCCGGCGCCCGGTGCTGGCACAAGCGCATGGCGCCCACCCGCCGCAGGGAATCCCGGCCACCGCCGCTCCACTGAGCTCAGGTACCGTCCAGCCACCCGCACCCGCCGTGCCGCGTGATCCACGCTACACCCCCGTCCGGACCCTGAACGGCTGGACGCTTCCGTGGCGAATGAACAACGGCGTCAAGGAGTTTCACCTGGTGGCGGAGGAAGTCGTCCATGAGTTCGCGCCGGGCTCCAGGGCAACCTGCTGGGGCTACAACGGCAGCACACCCGGGCCGACGATCGAAGCCGTGGAGGGTGACCGCGTCCGCATCTTCGTCACCAACCGGCTCAAGGAGCCGACGACGATCCACTGGCACGGCCTCATCCTGCCGAACGGCATGGACGGTGTCGGCGGATTGAATCAGCCGCATATCCAGCCCGGCGAGACCTTCGCGTATGAGTTCACCCTCGTCCAGCACGGCTCGCACATGTACCATCCGCACGCCGACGAAATGGTGCAGCTGGCGTTCGGGATGATGGGACTCTTCATCATCCATCCCAGGGACCGGGCGGAGGTGCCGGTGGATCGCGACTACGCCTTCCTGCTGCACAACTGGGCGCTGCATCCGGGCACGTGGCGGCCGGACCCGTCGATCATGCAGGAGTTCGACCTC
>DATLXE010000617.1:0-13830 GCA_035575795.1 Gemmatimonadaceae bacterium | reverse complement strand
CGCGTCAGCCTGGAGGACTATTCGGTTTCAAACAGGGGTCTCCGATCGGAGCTCGTTGGAACGCCGGAGCAGGTCGCGCACCGGATTCGCGGACTGGAAGAGGCGGGGGTAGATCTGCTGCTGTTGCAGTTCAGTCCGCAGGAAGAAGAGATGGAGCGATTCGCGGAGCAGGTAATGCCCCTGACGGCGCCGGCGCTCGAAACTGTTTGAAAATGCGGTCTGTGATCGCCTCACCGAGGATGCTCCGTCAGGGTGACGGACACTGCATCGGCGAGCTCCTGCTTCTAATGCGCAGAATTCCGCCGAAACCGGACAGGCCTACCAGCCAGCGCCGTCGCCACCGGCGCGGAGGACATGGAAAGTGTTTCTTTCCGGGGGCGCGCTCAGGCCAATAGCCCACGTGTTACATTCTGCTCAGGTCTGGCCCTGCGAATGGAGCGCTGGAGGAACATGGCAAGGGAATCGACCGCGTACCCGCTTGAGCTCGCCGGCGAACTCGCTGACCGTCTGCGCACGGCCAGGCAGGAGCTCGCCCAGCAGTGGCTCGACCGCATTACTGCGCGCGTGGCGATTTCGACGAAGAGGGTTTTCCCCAGCCACGAGCTGCTGAACCATGTCCCGCTTCTGATCGACGGAATCGCCGACTATCTCCGGCGGCCGGAAAGGGACATCGATTCGCGGGTTCCCGTCGTCGCCAAGGCGATGGAGCTCGGCGCACATCGGCACCGGCAGGGCTTCGATGCCTACGAGCTCCTCAAAGAGTATGAGATGCTCGGCGAGATTATCTTCGCTTTTCTTGCCGAGAGCGCCAGTAAAATGCCGGAATCCATCCCACGAGGCGACTTTCTGGCGTGCTGGGAGCGCATCTCACAGGCGATCGAGCTAATTCGCCAGGCGACGACGAGTCACTTCCTGCGTCTGTCGTCGGCCCAGGTGAACGACAGGGAAAACCGGCTGCGCAAGTTCAACCGAACCGTTGCCCACGAGCTGAAGAACCACATCAGCGCGATCTCGAACGCGTCGACGATACTCGCCGAGTCGATGGCGGGAGATACGGAGCGAAAGGAGTTCGAGGACATCATTGCGAGAAACGCGGAATCGCTCAAGCGTGTGCTGTCCAACCTGGAATCGCTGTCGAATACCGACGCAGACTCGAGGCACTGCCGCAACGTTCTCCTACCCGAAGTGGCTAAGGACGCTATTCGCGAGTACCGCGACGCGGCGAAGGCAAAAAACGTGGACGTACGGATAGCCGACGACCTTCCGGCCGTCGAGGTCGATGCAGCCACTGTCGAGCTGTGCCTGATGAATTACGTGTCCAATGCGATCAAGTATTCGGATAGCAACAAGGGCGAGCGCTGGATTGCGATTGCGGCCACCGTTACGGTAGCGGATACGGAGAAAGACCGAGAGGTAATCATCCGCGTTTCCGACAACGGGATCGGCGTTCCGGTGGAAAAACGCGGGCAGCTCTTCCAGGAAGCGTTTCGTGCGCACGACGACACCGTTACCGGGGCGGAAGGCAGCGGCCTCGGCCTAAGCATCGTGCGTGAAACCGTCGAATCGATCGGCGGGCGTGCCTGGGCGGAGTTTCCGGAGGGGGAGGGAAGCGTCTTCATCTTCTCGCTTCCTTCACGCAGGCACAACGACATCGTTGCAACCGCGGAGCTGGAACCAACACCGGAAAATTAGCGGCGCCTTCGCCGCGCCGCGCTCCCGAACATCGCGCCCATGAGTCCGCGCGTAACCGCTCCGGCGACGGTTCTCGCCATCGGCGACTTGAGAACCTGCTCGAACTTCGTGGGCGGCTCCTTCGTGGCTCGCTGTCTGACCGGCGGTGGCGCTGGAGCGGCAGTCGGCGGCGGAGCAGTGGGAGCGGCAGAAGCGGCTTGCGCGGCGAGCATCTCTCTCGCACTCTCCCGGTCGACTGATTGCGCGTACTCCCTTACTTGCTCGGATTTCACGAGCCGCTCATTCAGTTCTCCACCGACGAGCGCGCCCATGCGCGACTGGGGCGGAATCATCCGCACCGCGAAAGGCGGCGTCGGCGCGCCTTTGTCGTTGAGCACCGTCACCAGCGCCTCCCCGATCCCCATGGTGGTGAGCGTTTCCTCGACGTCATAGAAGGAGGTCTTTGGAAAAGTACGCGCCGCCGCGCGCAGGGCGGTTTCGTCATCGGGCGTAAACGCACGCAGAGCGTGCTGCACGCGGTTGCCGAGCTGGGCAAGGATGTCGGCCGGTACATCCTTGGGACTCTGGGTGACGAAATACACTCCGACACCCTTCGAGCGAACGAGCCTGACAACCTGCTCGACCTGTTCCCGGAACGCCTTGCTCGAATCGCTGAAAAGCAGGTGCGCCTCGTCGAAGAAAAACACCAGCTTCGGCTTCGCGAGATCTCCCGCTTCAGGAAGGGTGAGGTAGAGCCGCGCCAGCATCCACATCATGAAAGTAGAAAAGAGCGCCGGCTTGTCCTGCACATCCTGCAGCTCGAGAATGCTGATCACGCCTTTGCCGTCGCTCGTCACGCGCAGCAGGTCGTTGAGGTCGAACTCGGGCTCGCCGAAGAATGCGCCCGCGCCCTGTGACTCGAGCTCGATCATCTCCCTGAGCAGCACGCCAACCGTCTGCTTCGACATCCCGCCGTAATCCTTGAGCTCGGCCGCCCCGTCCGCGGAGAGATACTGGAGCACCGCGCGCAGGTCGCTGAAATCGAGCAGCAGCAGTCCACGGTCATCCGCGTACTTGAAGACCATGGTCAGCACGGATGTCTGCGTCTCGTTGAGCCCCAGCACTTTCGAAAGCATCAGCGGGCCGAAGGATGACACGGTCGCCCGCAGCTGTGCGCCAAGCTTTCCCGTCAGGCTCAGAAATTCGGCGGGAAACGCCGCCGGCGACCACTGGTACCCGGTCTCCGTTGCACGCTGCGTAACGCGCGGAGATGCTTCTCCCGGCGCCGTGAGTCCCGCAACGTCGCCCTTTACGTCGGCAACGAACACCGGCACCCCGCCCGCCGAAAGCTGCTCGGTAATCAGCTGCAGTGTCTTCGTTTTTCCGGTTCCGGTCGCGCCGGCGATCAGGCCGTGCCTGTTCATCATCGCAAGCGGGAGACGCACAATCGGCTCGGCGTGTGCGTCGGTGCCATGCACGATGGCTCCGAGCGTTACCGCGTTCGGATTTGCGGGGAACGCGGCGCGGGCAGCGCCGATGATCTTTTCGTCCATCGGGATTGCTCAGGGAAGGGAATAGTCAGTAACCGGCACCTGAAGCTTCAGGATGCGCGCGTGCAAAGGTGCGATTTCCGTTCCCCGACCGCCAATGCTAATCTTCCCCGACCATCAACTGTGGCGGTATGAGATGTCATTGGGTGCAAGACTGGCTTTGGCGGCGCTCGTGGCCGCAGGCGTCACAGCATGCGGCGGAGAAAAGCCTCAGCGAAGCGCGGCTGATACGCTCACGCGCCGGGAAAAGGACAGCATCATCGGACAGTCGGGCCTGCCCGGCGCCCGCGGCGTTACGAGGGCACTCGGGGTATCCGACTCAGCCAACAAGCGGAACGCCGAGCTCGACTCGGCGGGCCGGTAATGCGGAGCAGGACGGGTTAGCGCCTGGCGGGTGCGGGCCGGCTCGTGTTTTTCGCGGCGTCGGCGGCCGCGCCCGCACCGGCTTCCTGAGCGTCGGCAAAGCTTACGTCCCGATTCCGCTGCTTCAGCATGTTGAGGATGCCAACCTTGTCAGTCGCCTTCAGGTAGGCTTCCTCGGGCTCGACGAGCGAAGCATCCACGAGCTCGATCAGCGCATCGTTCATCGTCACCATCCCCAGCCGGCGCGAGGTCTGGAGCACCGATGGCAGCTGGAAGGTCTTACCCTCTCGAATCAGGTTCGAGACCGACGGCGTCGAAAGCATGATCTCGCGCGCGGCAACGCGGCCGCCGCCGATTTTCCTGCACAGCACCTGCGAGATGACGCCCTTGAGCGATTCCGACAGCATGACACGGATCTGCGCCTGCCGGTCGGGGGGGAACTGGTCGATGACGCGGTCGACCGTGCCCACCGCGCTCGACGTGTGCACAGTGCCGAACACGAGGTGACCCGTTTCAGCAGTCTCGATTGCCATGGAAACCGTCTCGAGATCGCGGAGCTCGCCAACCAGCACGATGTCCGGATCCTCACGAAGCGCGGCGCGCAGGGCGTGCTTGAACGATGTCGTGTGGACGCCGACGTGACGCTGCGTAATCAGGCACTTCTTGCTCTCGTGCACGAACTCGATCGGATCCTCGATCGTGATAACGTGATCCGAGCGCGTGCGGTTGATCAGGTCGATGAGCGCGCAGAGCGTCGTCGATTTTCCCGATCCGGTCGGACCCGTCACGAGCACGAGGCCCTTGGTGAGGTGACACAGCTTCTGCACCTCGGGCGACAGGCCCATCTGCTCGACCGTCACGACCGCGTGCGGAATGGCGCGGAACACCGCTCCCGTGCCCTTGCGGTCCCTCAGCGCGTTGCCGCGGAATCTTCCCACTCCCGCGATCTCGTGCGCGAAGTCGGTATCGTTGATCTCAGCGTACTCGTCCCGGTTCTTTTCCGACATCACACCGTTGAGCATCAAGTCGATGTCATTCTGGGTGAGTACGGCCTCGTTCTCGAGGCGCAGCATTTCGCCGCTCGAGCGGATTATCGGAACCTCGCCGACGCGGAGGTGCAGGTCCGAGCACTTGCGACTCACCAGCGTACGAAGCAGGGTATCGAGACGCTCCTGTCCGGGGCCGCCATTTCCACTCGTGCTCTCCGCGTAGACGACCTTTGCCTTCGCCTGAGGAGCCGGCGGCACATCCGCGGTGGCCGGTGTTGCCGGAGCTGGAAGAGGTACTTCTGCGTCAACTATCGGCGAAGCAGTCGGAGTCGAGCCGCTTGGCACGATGCGCGCTGCGATCTTGCCGCCCTTTTGCGACATCGAGACGGAAAAGCGGCCGTCGGCCGACGAATGCTCGAACGTGACGCTGCCCGTCGAGTCCATGCTGTGCTCGGCGGGAGCGATCTCGCGCACGAGCGTCAGGATCTGCGCGCTGGTGAGCGGCTGTTTCATCACCGGGCGCGGCGATGCATTGATGAGCATCGTCGCAACTTCACCCTCCACGAGCGAGAACTCGGAGGCGTTGTTCGAAACGATTGCATTGAAAAAGCGATCTAGCTGGGCCATGGTCAGTCCAGGGGGCGAACGCGGTCGATCAACGATCTGTTGATCAACCGCGCATCATTGGATGTGTAGAGCGTAACGAACCGTGAAGTGAGGCGATTCAGGTAGTCGAGAACGCGCGAGCGGTCGGGCGGAACTTCGAGGCGGATCGAGCCGAGCCGGACGGCACCGCCGGCGAGTACGACCTGAAGGAGTGCTGTAGGAAAGGGCATCACCGACGCCTGATTCTCCGGTGCCTCGCCATCAAGATCGACGCCAACTTCGGCGACGCGCGCTTTGGCGACAAGAATTACCTCTCCTCCTTGCATCTCGAACGGGAAGAACGGCTCCTCATCGTTGAAAAGTTCGGTCGTCTCCTGGGTCTCGAACGGCTTGGAGGACGACCAGTGCGCGAAGACGTGGCCCTTGAGCTCGTCTCCGCTCACCATCGTGAGGGTGACCGGGCGGCGGGTCGTCTGCAGGCGATAAAGATTCGCCGAGTCGGTCGTGTGGTGCATCGGTGGCGCGTTGGGGCAAGAGGGGCGGGACAAGAGCGAAACGCGCTCCTACTAAGACTGTTTTCCCGCCTGCATAGTCACGTGTTTTCGGGCTGATTTTCGTTGATTTTTTGCATGAAAGTGCAGAGGGCTCTCCGACTGGCGCGCGAGTCCGTAGATTCGAGGTCAATGACACACCCCTTCGAGCGTCCCGGGCAGGCGTCCCTGCCACCAATGCCAGGCGGAGCGAGAAAACTCGTTCTTGGCATCATCGCACTTGCCTTCCTTTCGCTGTTCCTGCTCCCCTGGCTGGCGAGCTTTGCAACGGACTGGCTGTGGTTCGGCGAAATCGGCTACCGGACGGTGTTCTCGACCTCTCTCCTCTGGCGCCTTGCTCTCTTCGTCGCGGGCGGTGTTTTCGCCTTCGCGTGGTTCTACGGGAATGTGCGGATCGCGCGCGGCTCGGGAACGGGCTTTCCTGTCCTGTACGTAAATCGCGGTGATGGCGTTCCGGTGGATGTCTCGCAGGCGTTCACAAAGCTGTTCAAGCCTGCTGCCCTCGTACTGTCGTTCCTGACGGCAATCTCCATGTCGTCGCTGTGGATGACGTTCCTCAAGGCGCTGAACGGCGCGACGGTGGGTACGTCCGATCCATTATTTGGACGCGACATCGGCTACTACCTGTTCAAGCTTCCGGCGATCTCCGCGATCCTGAACATGCTCATCGCGCTGACAATGCTGTCGCTCGTCGCGTGCGCAGGCCTGTACTGGGTTCGCGGCGAAATAAAGCTGCCGGCCAAACGGGCGGCGATGGATCCAAAGGCGAGTCGGCACATCGGGGCGTTGCTGGCGCTCGTTTTCGTGCTCATCGCCGTGCGACTGCTGCTGGTGGCGACATCCAACCTGCTGTACTCGTCCACCGGTCCGCTGGTGGGCGCGAGCTATACGGACATACACGTATCGCTCCCCGCCATTTATGTCTCTGCTGTTGCCGCGCTCATCGCCGCGGCGCTCGTGATCTTCGGCATTGTGCGCGGCAAGGTGGTGTGGTTTGGCGCGGCGGCGATCGCACTTTACATGGTCGTCAGCATTGTTGGACGCGGCGTCATCCCGGCGCTCTATCAAAAGCTGGTCGTCTCGGCCAATGAGCTCACTCGCGAACAGCCGTATCTGATCAATCACATCGCCGCGACGCGGAAGGCATGGGGCCTCGACCGCGTCGAGGCTCGCGACCTGAGTGGCGAGGTTCGCCTTACGCCGGCGAACATCGCCGCAAACGGCGCCACTGTCGAGAACGTGCGTCTCTGGGAGCGCGACCTGCTCAAGCAGACGTTTGGGCAGCTCCAGGAGATTCGCACCTATTACGACTTCGTCACTGTTGACGACGACCGTTACATGATCGACGGCAAATACCGCCAGGTACACCTCGCCGTCCGCGAGCTGAACACGACCTCGCTCCCGACGCGCACTTTCATCAACGAGCGGCTCACGTTCACTCATGGCATGGGACTCACCATGGCACCCGTGAACCAGGTTACCAGCGAAGGCCTGCCGGTGCTTTTCATCAAGGATCTTCCGCCCGCGTCGAATATCTCGCTCAAGCTGACGCGGCCGCAGATCTATTATGGAGAGCTGACGAACAGCTATGTCTTCGTAGGTACCGGACAAAAGGAGTTCGATTATCCGGCTGGCGACACGAACATCTATACGAATTACACCGGCAAGGGCGGCGTCAAGCTCCGCTCGTTTTTTACCCGCCTCCTCTACGCGTGGCAGCTCGGCTCGCTCAAGATCCTCCTCTCCGACGACATCAAGGGCGACGCCCGCATCATGTACCGCCGGAACGTCATGGAGCGCGCAAGCACGGCGCTTCCATTCCTCAACTTCGATGACGATCCCTACATCATCGTCACCGATGCGGGCCAGTTGAAGTGGATGCTCGATGCCTACACTCAGAGCGACCATTACCCGTACGCGCAACGGCTTGCCAATGGCACGACGTACATGAGAAACAGCGTCAAGGTCGTCATCGACGCCTATGACGGCACGGTCGAGGCGTATGTCGCCGACCAGACCGACCCGGTGATCCGCACGTATGCCGGAATCTTCAAGGGAATTTTCAAGCCGATTACGGCGATGCCGGCGGACGAGCTCCGGCACATCCGGTATCCCGGCGACCTGTTTCGGTTGCAGACGTCTCTCCACGCCACCTATCACATGACGCAGCCGGAGACGTTCTACCATCGCGAAGACCAGTGGCAGATCCCGACGGGCGAGACAAAAACGGGAACGACAGCGTTCATGCGGCACATGATCATGCGGCTCCCGGGGGAGAAGGAGGCCGAATTCATCTACATGACACCGTTCACGCCGCGCGGAAAGGACAACCTCGCCGCGTGGATGGTCGCGCGCATGGATGGCGCCAACTACGGAAAGCTGTTCGTCTACCGCTTCCCGAAACAGAGCCTCGTCTACGGTCCGAAGCAGATCGCCAATCGCATCAACCAGGATACGGAGATCTCGCGCCAGATCACGCTCTGGGACCAGCGCGGCTCAGAGGTGATTCGCGGTGAGCTTCTCGTCATCCCAATCGAGGAGTCGCTCATCTACGTGCAGCCGATTTACCTGCGCGCCGAAGGGGGAAGCATCCCCGAGCTGAAGCGCGTCGTGATCGCGCATGAAAACCGGGTCGTGATGGCGGAGACACTCGACGAAGGCTTGAACATGCTCTTCGGCGACGGAGCATCCCGTCCGACCGAGCCGGTGCGCGACACCGCGGCAAGTGCGGCTCCGGTTGCTGGTGCGCCCGTCGTCACAGTTCCGGTGCAGCCAGCGCAGTCAGCGGGCAGGAGCGCCGAGCTGCTTCGAGAGGCACAGCAGCACTACGACCGCGCGATTGCGGCGCAGCGTGCCGGCAACTGGGCGGAATACGGACGTGAGATCGAGCAGCTCGGCGCGGTGATCCGATCCCTCCGCTCGGCGACGCCGGAGCGGTAGGCGGCCAGCGCAACTTCAGGAAGTACCGGCGGGGCGGAGCTGGGCAAAGAATGCGGCCAGCTTCGCCGAGTCGAGATTTCCCGCGGTGCGGAGTCCGCTGCATACATCGACGCCGAACGGCTGAACGGCAGCGATGGCGTGAGACACGTTGCCAGGGTTGAGTCCGCCGGCGAGGAACACCGGTAGATCCACGCTCTCTCTGATGCGGCGGCTGATCGCCCAGTCGTGCGTACGGCCAGTTCCGCCAAGCTCCTTTACTGCCAACGCGGGGTTGCCTGAGTCGAGAAGGATCGCATCGACATACGGCGCTACGCGGACGGCTTCTTTCAGTGACTCATCGTCCCGTACGTGGATTACCTGGACGACCGCAACGTCAGGCAGCGCCTCTCGCAAATCTCCGTAGGCCGCTGCGTCGATTTCGTCAACGAGCTGAAGGGTGTTTGCGCCCAGCCGCCGCTGCTGCTCAATGATGCGTTCGGCTGAGGTCTCCGAGGTGAGCAGGAATGTCGCCACCGAAGGCGAAACCGCGGCCACGATCTCTCCTATCGTGGACTCCGGAATGACGCCCGGACCGCTCGGCATCGCCGACACGAGTCCGAGCGCCGAAGCGCCGGCCTCGACCGCCATCCTTGCTTCCTCCGCGCTCGCGATGCAGCACACCTTGACGTGCGGCATTGAGGCCGGCTGGCGCGAAAAAAGCGTGGTCCCCGATCGCTGTCTCATGTTGTTGCCGGAAAAGAAAGGCGCGTCCCGGGAACGCTGCAACACTTTCGGTTCTGGAGGTGTACGCAGCTTCAAGCGCGAAGAACCCGGACTTGTATTGCCTCGCGCGGCTGCAGCGCGGCTCCCTGTTACACCCCAGCGAGGTAGGAAAATGCTCACCAGGAAACGCAGGCTTGCACTCACGCTGTTCGCGGCGGCGCCCCTTCTCCTCGCGGGCTGCAGCGACAGCCTCGGTAATGGCTCTAACGTGGAGGGAACCTACGACCTAACGGTGTTCGCCGGCGAGAACGTTCCGGCGAACTTCTCCCTCGACAATTTTACGAGTGTCGATGTTTTCAGTGGCACATTGGTACTTCGCGAGGATAGAAGCTTTACGGAGTCGACCAGCATCCGGTTCAACACGGCGGGCCAGCCGTCTTTTTCCGACTTGCTGGTGACAGTCGGCACGTACCGCACCGATGGGTCCAACATCGTTCTCAACGTCCCCGCCCAAAGTGGTTTACCAGCAACGAGCTTGCAGGGAACGATCAGGCAGGGAGTTCTCACGTACATCCAGGAATTCGACACCTACGAGTATCGGAGGCGGTAGGCCAGGCATATGAACCCGGCGGCGGGTCCGGGGAAGCCGGCGGGATACTCCGGGACGCCACAAGGCTGCGCGATCGCTGACGCCGCGTAGAAAGTGCGCGAGTCGTCGTTTACATTTGACGCGATGACAGCGGTCGAAGCACTTCTTGCCGGACTGGTCGATTACGCGGGGCTTTTCCCTCCCGCGGCGCTGCCGATGCGCAAGGCGCTGGACCACTATGCGCGCTATCGCGAGGATCCCGCCTCGCCGGCACTTGGGCGCTTTATCGTGCCGGTCGCTCGCCTCGATGAGCTCGAGACGACGGGACATGATCTCCTCCCGAGGGGCACGAACTCCGATCCGTGGCGGCTTAGTGTCCTGGTCGGCGACGATGTGCGCGCTGCCGGCGACCGGCTGCTGAAATTCAATTGCCACCACTGGTCCGGCTCGGAGGCCGGTCATGCGGTCGTCGATGTCGTCGAGCTGAAAGCCGTCACCGCGCAGGAGATCGCCTCCAGGTGCGCGGAAGTTCCGAAAGCATTCACGCCTTATGTCGAAATTCCGGTTGGCGAGAATGTCGGGACACTCGTCAAAGCACTCTCCATTGCCGGTGCACGGGCAAAAATCCGTACCGGTGGTACGACACGCGATGCTTTTCCGGAGCCACAGGCGATCGTCGCCTTCCTTTCCGCCTGCCTCGAGCACAAGGTGGCGTTCAAGGCTACCGCCGGGCTCCACCACCCGCTTCGCGCCGAGTATCCGCTCACGTATGAGGCGCGAAGCGATTCGGCGGTGATGTACGGATTTCTGAACGTCTTTCTCGCCGCGGCGTTCCTTAAGGCAAAGGCAGATGCCGCGACCGCGTTGGGAGTTCTCGGGGAAAGTGATCCAGAATCGCTCCGTTTCGAAGAAGATGGAATCACGTGGCGACAACACAGGCTGACGACAACTGAGTTAAGTGCCGCGCGCAAGTCGTTCGCGGTCTCGTTTGGGTCGTGCTCCTTCCGTGAGCCCGTCGACGAGTTCAGGGAGCTACAGCTGGCGAGAGCAAATTGAACGAGACGCACGATCCGTCACTTCAGTCGTGGGTAGACTCCGCGAACGCGGCGAATTCTGATTTTCCGATTCAGAATCTTCCCTTCGGGATTTTTTCGCGCCGCGGCGACAAGGAGGGCCGGCGGAAGGTTGGCGTGGCAATCGGCGACCGGATCCTGGATGTAACAGCGGGCGTGGAGGCGGGAATCTGGACGGGAATCGCCGATGAGGTTGCCAGAGCCGCGTCAGGAAAATCTCTAAATGCCGTGATGCAGTGCTCGCGCGAATCGCTCAGCGAGTTCCGCCTTCAGCTGAGCAGGGCGCTGGCCGGGATACCCAACGACGCGAGGCCGCGCCCGGCTGCGGCCGCACTGGTGCCAATGGGCGACGTTGAAATGCACGTTCCCGCGGAGATCGGCGACTACACGGACTTCTACGCATCGATCTACCACGCCACCAACGTCGGCAAACTTTTTCGCCCCGACAATCCGCTGCTGCCGAACTACAAGCACGTCCCGATCGGGTATCATGGTCGTGCATCGTCCATCGTGCCGACGGGAACATGGGTGACACGACCCCTCGGACAGACGCGCCCCTCGGAAAAGGATCCACCGGTGTTCGGACCGTCCAGGCTCCTCGACTACGAGGCCGAGGCTGGGTTCTTCGTCAGCCGCGGAAATAGCCTCGGACAACCGATCGGCATTGATGAAGCGGAAGACCACATCTTTGGGCTCTGCATCGTCAACGACTGGTCCGCGCGCGACATCCAGGCGTGGGAATACCAGCCGCTCGGTCCGTTCCTCGCAAAAAATTTCGCCACGACCGTTTCGCCGTGGGTTCTCACAATGGAAGCGTTGGAGCCATTTCGCTCTCCGGCGTTCTTCCGCCCAGCCGGCGATCCGAAGCCGTTGCCGTATCTGTCGTCCGATCGCAACCGCGGAATGGGGGGAATCGACCTTACGATCGAAGTCTACATCCGCACCTCGATGATGCGCGAAGCGGGGCTCCGCCCGCACCGCCTGAGTCAGGCGTCATTGAGCGACATGTACTGGACTCCGGCGCAATTGCTTACGCACCATGCCAGCAACGGCTGCAACCTCCGTCCTGGAGATCTCTTTGCCAGCGGTACAGTTTCCGGCCCCGAGTCATCCTCACTGGGCTGCCTGCTCGAGCTCACGCGTCGCGGCGCCGAGGCGATCCACCTTCCGAGTGGAGAAGACCGGAAGTTTCTCCAGGACCGCGACGAGATCATCATGCGCGGGTTTCTCGAACGGGAGGGCGCCGTGAGAATAGGGACCGGGGAATGCGCCGGGCTGGTAGTCGCTGCAGCGTCCCGTTAACACCCCTCAATTGCAAATGAAGAAGTCAGACAATGGGCGCGAGCCCCTTTACGTCGTCCGCAGCTCACGCATTCACGGCCGCGGCGTGTTTGCCGACCGCCGCATCAGAAAGGGAACCCGCATCGTCGAGTACAAGGGCGAGCGCGTCGGGAACGACGAGGCTGACAGCCGGTACGACGAAGACAACATGAAGCGGCACCACACCTTCCTCTTCACCCTCGACAGCAGGACCGTTGTCGACGGCGCAATCAAGCGCGGAGGGGGCGATGCCAGCTACATCAATCACTCCTGCGAGCCGAACTGCGAGGCGGTGATCAGCGACCGGCGCATCTTCATCCACGCGCTCCGCACGATCCAGCCGGGCGAGGAGCTCGCCTATGACTACCAGTACGAGCGGACGGGCAAGAACGACAGGGAGCTGGAGAAGTTCTACCTCTGCCGCTGCGGCTCCGACAGCTGCCGCGGGTCGATCATGAAGCCCGCGCGAAAAAGAAAGCGGCCAGCTAAGTTGCGATAATGAGCGGAAAGCCGTTTTTCTATCGTGAAAGCGAGAACATTCGCGTCACTGTCAGGCCCGCTTACCTCCGCGATCACTCTGACCCCTCACAGAGTCACTATGTGTTCGCCTACTTCGTTCGCATCGAGAATGTCGGCGAGCTCGCGGCCCAGCTCCTCACGCGGCGGTGGCTCATTCACGACTCACTTGGCGAAGGCGTCGATACGGAAGTCATGGGCGAGGGAGTCGTCGGCGAGCAGCCGACGATTACGCCCGGCTCCGTGCACGAGTACCAGAGCTTCTGCATCCTTAAATCGGGCGAGGGCTATATGGAAGGTCATTACGGCTTTCTGAGGCAGGACGGAACTTCGTTCGAGGCAGCCATTCCGCGCTTCACCCTGAGCGCGACCGAGTCCACGAGCCTGCCCTCCTGAGACCTGCCAGGATGGGCCTGACGCCGGAACGACAGTTGCTTCCGTACCGGGCATGAGCCGTATCTACGACATCTCGGTGCCGATCCGCTCTGGCGGTATCGTCTATCCCGGCAATCCTCCGATCGAGATCTCGCTGCAACAGTCCATCGCAAAGGGCGCCGGCGCGAACGTTTCCGCAATTCGTTTCGGGTCTCACACCGGAACCCACGCCGACGCGGCGAAGCATTTCTTCGATGATGGCCAGACAGTCGACGCAATCCCGCTTGAGACGCTCATCGGCCCGGCGCTGCTCGTCGCTTTTCCGGACGACCTCAGGTCAGTGACGGCGGCGGATTTCGCGGGTGTAAAGCTCGACGGCCACACGCGCATCCTGATTCGCACGCGAAATTCGGCCCTGCTGCACCGCGACGAGTTCGTCCCCGATTACACCTTTCTCGCTCCGGACGGCGCCGAGTTTCTCGCCGACAAGGGCGTCGAGTTGGTGGGCGTGGACTATCTGTCGATCGAGCAATTCCATTCCGGTCACCACAAGACGCACCGTACGCTGCTCGAGCGCTCGGTCGT
>DATLXE010000616.1:0-3775 GCA_035575795.1 Gemmatimonadaceae bacterium | reverse complement strand
CGATGCGTTTCGGTGGGATTACAATGAGCATCATCCTCACCGATCTCTCAAGGGTCTAAGCCCTCGGGAATTCGCGGAAAGGATGCTTACAACGGCCGCGGGCTCAACCTCCGAGTGAACCGAAAAAGGGAGGCCCCTCAGTGAACGGAGGACCGTCATTCTACGCGTAGCGGATTATGGGGGCAGGTCACTCCAACGCCGAATTGGCCGGTGCTCTCGTCTGAGTGCTCCCGATTATCCCTGGCGGGATGCTCCGCACCGCATGAAAGATCCTTCTGGCAGCGTCCAATTCTGTTCGTGACCCTCAGTCATGCCGCAGCGCCTGCATCGGGCCCAGCCGCGACGCACGCCGCGCCGGGAGATACCCCGCAACTGTCGACACCGCGAGCATCAGCGTCACCGCCAGTGCTGTCGTCGTGACGTCAGTCGCCTGCAGCCCGAAGAGGAGCGAGGCGACCGGACGGCCGGCCGCAAGCGCCGCGCCGACGCCGATGATCACGCCGATCACGACGAGCACGAGCGATTCGCGCAGGACCATCTGCAAGACGGTCTGCCGCTGCGCTCCCAGCGCCATCCGGATGCCGATCTCCGTGGTGCGGCGCGTCACGTTGTACGACATCAGCGATTCCGATGGCCGCCACCAGCAGCGCGAGCGCTCCGAACAGGGTGTAGGCCTGCGCGAACACGCGCTCCTGCACGAACCGCCGCTCGATCTGAGCGGTCTGCGTGGTCATGTCCATCAGCGGCACGTTGTCGTCGACCTGCCGGACCACTTCGCGAATGGCCGGCATCGCCGCGACCGGATCGTCGAGCGTTCGCACGACCACCGCCATCGCGCCGGGCGGGAACTGCCTGTGCGGCACGTACATCGTCGGCGGCGCCGGCTCGCGCAGGTCGTTGTACTTCGCATCGCGAACGACTCCGACGATCTCGATCTGGCCGCTCGTTTCCGGCGCGTTCCCGAAGCGCCGGCCCATCGGATCTTCGCCCGGGAAGTACTTGCGGGCCGCCGCCTCGTTGATGAGGGCGACGCGCGGCCCCGTCATGTTGTCGCGCTCGTCCAGCTGTCGTCCCCTGACGAGCGGCATCCCCATCGTCTCGAAGAAGCTGGGCGCGATCGTGACGCGATTGATCACGTTGGCTTCCGAGCGCGGATCCGCGAGTACGCCCGGCTCGTAGGTGCGGCCCTGGACGATGAAGTTCGTCGAGTTGACGCCGCCGGAAAGCAGCGGCGGGTTGCTGAGTGTCACCGCGCGCACGCCGGGTGTCGCGCGGAGCCGCTCGAGCAGCTGGTCATACAACGACGTGATACGCGCCGGGTCGTAGCGGTTCAGCCGCGGGTTGACGCGGAACACCACCAGGTTGTCGGGATCGAATCCGACGTCGACGTGCCGGAGGTTGTAGACAGTGCGCAGGAACAACCCGGCGCCGATGAGCAGGACGAGCGAGATGGCCACCTGAATCACCAGCAGCGATTTCGGCAGGAGCGTGCGTGAGCCGATGATGGAACGGCTCGTTTCCTTCAAGGCTTCGCTCGCTCGCGTGCCTGTGACCCGCAGTGCTGGCGCGATTCCGAAGACGATGCCGGTCGCCAGCGCCACCCCGGAGGTGAACATCAGCACGCGCCAATCGAGCGGCGCCTGACCCGCTGCTGCCGGTAGCAGCTGGCGTCCCCAGTAGGCGACCAGCAGACCGAGCGCGCCACCGACCAGCGCGAGCAGGACGCTTTCCGTCAGCATCTGCCGCACCAGCCGCATCCGCGTCGCGCCGATCGAGAGACGCACGGCGATCTCCCGCTGCCTGGCCGCGGCGCGCGAGAGCAGCAGGTTGGCCACGTTCGCGCAGACCAGCAGCAGAATCAGCGCGACGATGGCGCTGATGATCGCGACGCCGCGCAGCATGGCGGGATCGGTGTCGACCAATCCGTGCGCCATCGAGGTCACCGACAGGCGAGACACGTCGGCGCGATTGCGGTTGGACGTCGAGTTGCGGACCGCCTCCGGCACCGACCCCAGGAACGACGACATGCCCTCGCGCGCCGTCTGTTGGAAGACGCCACCGAGATTGCCCTCGACCTGCGACGCGGTGACGCCCGGCTTCAGCCGGCCGAACACCTGCAGCCACCAGAACGTCGGCTGATCGAGCCGCGCCTGATCCGCACCGCCCGGGTACATCGCGCCTGGCAGCGTCAACACCCGATCGAGCGCCAGCGGCATGACCACATCCGGCGCGTCGGCGATAACGCGCTGTACGCCGGTGAATGCGGCGGGCGTGACGCCGACAATCGTGAGCGGCGTGTCGTTCGCGCGGATCACCGTTCCGACGATTTCCGGGTCGTTGCCAAAGCGGCGGGCCCAGAACTGCTCGCTAATAGTCGCCACTGGTGGCGCGTTCGCCTGGTCGTCGTCCGGAACGAGCGTCCGTCCGCGAATCGCACGCACGCCGAGCAACTCGTGAAAATTGCCCGTGGCGAGGTACGCGGTCGCTATCTCGGCGTGACCGTTGACGACGACGTTCACCGAGCCCATGGGGACGCCGGCTGCGAGTCCGGTGAGCGTCGCATTCGCCTGGCGCAGCGTGGCGAACGCGGGATATGACATCGTCGCGCCGGAGGGCTCGGCGGCCGGCAGCCTCGCGATGTTCCCGTACTCGCTGGTGTTGTTCGCCATGCTGTTGCGGCCGACATGCCGCAAGCGCACGAGCGTGTCTGGATCCTCGACCGGGAGCTGGCGCAGCAGCAACCCATTGGTGGCGCTGAAGAGTGCGGTGTTGGCGCCGATCCCCAACGCCAGCGAGAGCACGACCATCGCGCTCCACGTCTTCCCCTGCAGCAGCACGCGAACCGCGTAACGTAGGTCCTGAAGCATCGCGCTCCCTCCGAGGGCACAGTCTAGCAGCCGGTGGTGGGAGTCGCGGCGAGCACCGAGACCGGCGAGACTTTCGCACGCGGCGCTGGTCCGTCGGTAAGCCTGCCGTCCTGATCCCGAATCTACTCCAGCGAAGTTCACCGTCAGCAGGCCCAACAAGGCATGGGTCAGCAGCCTTCATGAGGTCGGGAGCGGTTTGCCGCGCCCGTGGCGGACCGCTTGCATCTCGAGAAGGTCGAGAACCACGTTGAGTACGACAAGGCAACGGAGGCCAAGCTGGAAGGCAAGGCGCACAAGTTCATCATAGATGAGCCTTTCCACTGGGATCGATGGGCTGCGCCGAAGGACCGGCACGGCGCCATTCACCACAACAAGGCGAAGACCGGCGACGACAACCTCGACTTCGTTAACGACAAACTATTCCCATGCCTCCAGAAGTTCAAGCGTACGGCCACGGGGGCGAACACCATCGAGTACAAGATCGGAGAACTCTTCGGCGAGATAAAGAACAAGGTCGCGAGCGGCTACAACCTGCGCGAAATGATCGACCGGATCGACGCGTTGCCTTTTGGATCGCAGAAGGAGAAGCACGAGCTCTCCCATCTCTATGAGGCCAAGATCAGGAACAACGGGACCATACAAGCCATTAGTTCCCGCGTTCATGTTTTGCGACTTTCCAAGATCGGCGGCTGGACGTTGTGACGGATAATCTTGCGACAACTGTAGAATCGATCAACCGGCTCGAAGCGGTGCAGTTGATCCTGCGCGTGCTGCGCCAGACAACGGGGATGCGGATCGCGCTGGTGGCGCGCGTGACGGAAGACTCGTGGACGGCCTGCGCCGTGCTGGACGAAGCCGGCTTTGGTTTGCAACCGGGCGACCATCGATCTCACCACCACTTATTGAAG
>DATLXE010000615.1:0-1603 GCA_035575795.1 Gemmatimonadaceae bacterium | reverse complement strand
CTGTACTCGTCGATCTTCGCGCTGTGCGTGGCGTACACGATCTGGTACGTCGCCGTCCGCACGATCGGCAGCGCTCGAACGTCGGTGTATTCGAACCTGATCCCGATCGTCGCCATGCTGACGGCCGTGCTCTTTCTGGGGGAACGGTTCACCCTGGGCAAGCTCGCAGGTGCCGCGGCGGTCCTCGGGGGCGTCGCGCTGACGCGGGTGGGGAAGGCCTGACTGACCTGTTAGAATGGTTTTACGGTGAAATCCCATCACTACTCGATGCATGCCGGGCCTCTCCGTGCTGAGCTGGGCGCAGCCGTCTCGCGCGATCAGATGCGGGACTTCCATCGCCGGTCAGGGGCGCGCCACCTCATCATTGCAGCCCGTCAGTTTGCCATCCTCGCAATCGCCACCTGGGCGTTAATCCAGTTCGACAACCCGCTGATATGGATTCCGATCGCGTTCGTGCAGGGATTCACCATCTTCAACTTCACGGTGCTCCTGCACGAGGTCGTGCACCACACGATTTTCGACAAGCGCCGTCCGGGGGCAGAGCGGTTCCTGGGCTTTCTCTACGCCGTGCCGAGCGGCATCTCGGCCAGCCAGTTCACGCGCTGGCATCTCGACCATCACTCGGAACTCGGCTCGGAGGAAGACGATCCCAAGCGGCATCACCTGTCGCCGAAGGTCAACGCCCGTTGGTACAAGCTGCTCTATTGCACGCCGGCGCTCTTCCCGATTTACTTCCGCGCCGCCCGCCGCGAATCTTCAACCTACCCGGCCGACCTGCAGCGGCGCATCGGGTTCGAGCGCCAGCTGTCGCTCGCCGCGCACCTGGCAGCGCTCGGGCTGTTCTGGTATTTCTTCGGCTTCTACGCCGCCCTGCGCGCCAGTATCATCCCGGTCTTCTTCATCTTTCCGATCGCCTTCACGCTCAACCGCCTCGGGCAGCATTACGACATCGATCCGAGTGATCCGGCCAAGTGGGGCACGCTCATGCGCGGCCACTGGTTCTGGAATTTTGCGTTCCTGAACTCGAATCACCACCTCGAGCATCACTACTTCCCCGGCGTGCCGCTCTACCGGCTGCCGCAGGTGCAGCGCGCGCTCGTGCCCTTCTACGAGAAGAAGCAGATGCGGTGGCGCACGTACGGAGAGCTCGCGTACGGATGGATCGTCGAGAACCAGGCGCCCCACACGAACTGGGCCCCGGCCCCCGCCCCTGACGAACGAAATCCTCCAGTGTCAGCGGCGGGTTTACCGGAATCCCGCTGAACGCGCCGGCTGGCCTTGATCTTGCGATCAACGGACCGCCATGCTCACCAAGCTGCTCTCGATCGACCAGGATGAGCTGCTCCGCGAGGAGCGCAAGGTCCTTGCGCGCCTCAAGGCAGCACTGGCCCGGTTCAACGCGTCAGCCGAACATCAGTCGGCGCTCGATCGCTCCATTGAGCAGCTGGACGAGCTGTTTCTCCTGGTCATCGTCGGGGAGTTCAATTCCGGCAAGAGTGCCTTCATCAACGCGCTGGTCGGCGCGAAGGTGGCCCAGGAAGGCGTGACTCCGACGACGGCGCAGATCAACGTGCTGCAGTACGGGGAGACCGAAAGCCGGCAG
>DATLXE010000614.1:0-8767 GCA_035575795.1 Gemmatimonadaceae bacterium | reverse complement strand
CTCGGCTCGGAGTATTACGCGAGCAATCCGGTGTATCCGCTCGAGACGACCGTGGGTGGATTCAACATCGATGCGCTCAGTGCAACTGGACGCGCGCGCGATGTGCTGGTCGTTGGCTCGGGCCAGACGGACATGGAGGATCGGCTGGGCGCGCTTCTCATGGCGAGCAACCGCGTGATGACTCCTGACCCAACTCCCGAAGCCGGCTATTTCTTTCGCTCCGATCATTTCCCGATGGCGAAGCGCGGCGTGCCGATGCTGTACATGGATAGCGGCGTCGACCTGTTGACAGGCGGCACAGCCGTCGGTCGTGCTGCGGATCAGGCATACCGGCGGGACGCGTACCATCAGCCGGCGGACGAGTACAACGCGGCAACCTGGAATCTGGCGGGAATCGCCGAGGATGTGACGGTGCTGCAGCAACTGGTGCGGCAACTCGCAGATTCGCGCGCCTGGCCAAATTACCGGGAGACTTCAGAGTTCCGGCCGGTGCGTGACAGGAGCGCGGCGAAGAGGCAGCCCTGACACTCCCTTGCGAGAGTCCGTCGCGGCTAGCGGAGCTTTCCCCGCGGTTTCACTGCCGTCTTCTTCGCGGCAGTCTTCTTCACGGCAGTCTTCTTCGCCGCAGACTTCTTCGCTGAAGTTGGTTTCGCCGATTTTGCGCGTGAGGGTGCGACGCGTGGCGCTTCTCCCTCCATCTTTCGAAAGTGCGGCGGCCATGGAGCGTCGCCGAGTCCGGTCGCCTCGTCACGCGCAGCGAGATCGAGCAGCTGCTCGAGTGATCCGGCTTGCTCGTCCATGGCTGCGTGCGGATCTCCAGTCGAGCTGAACCGCCCCGGCATCGTAAGAACGGTGAAATCCGCGGCCTCGCAGTCCGGCACCTCTTCCCAGTGAAGCGGTGCCGAGACACGCGCATCGGGGAGCGGCCGGATCGAGTACGCCGAGCAGGTGGTGCGGTCCTTTGCGTTCTGGTTGTAGTCGAGAAATACGCCGTGCCGCTCTTCCTTCCACCACTTTGACGTTGCGAGTGCCGGCACGCGCCGCTCGATCTCGCGCGATAGCGCCAGCGCCGCGCGCCTCACTTCAGTAAACGACCAGCGCTGCTGAATGCGCGCGTTGACGTGGATGCCGCGCGAGCCGCTCGTCTTCGGCCAGCCGCGCAATCCGACTTCGTCGAGCAGGTTCTTCACTTCCATCGCCACGCGTCGCACGTCGACCCACCCGACGCCCGGGCCGGGATCGAGATCGATGCGCAGCTCGTCGGGATGATCGAGATCGCCCGCGCGCACGGCGTGTGGATGCAGCTCGATGCAACCGAGGTTGACGATCCAGGCAAGGCCGGCCGCGTCATCGACGACTACTTCCTCGGCGGTGCGTCCGGACGGAAAGGAGAGAGTGACCGTACGCAGCCACTCCGGACGATTCTCCGGCGCGCGCTTCTGATAAAAGGGCTCGCGCTCGGCGCCGTCGACGAACCGTTTGAGCATTCCGGGCCGGTCGCGAATTCCGGCAACGGCGCCGGGCGCGACGGACAGGTAGTAGCGGACGATGTCGAGCTTGGTGAGCTTGACGTCCCGCGAGAAGTAAGGCTTGCCCGGGTTGCTGATGCGGACTTCGCGCCCTTCGATCGAGAGAGTCTCTGCTGTTTCCTTCTTTGCCATCACCCGACCCCGGAAGGTTCGAGAACGAAGTTATCGCAATAACCGGCGCTGGTAGAGGCTCACGGACGCCACGCCGCGGCGGCGCGTGACGATTGCCTCGGTGTCAACGCGCTGTTCCCAGGCCCGGCGCATAGAGGGACAGGATTCGCTGGGCACGGAAGACATAGCCCGGCTCTCCATTGATGCGCCATAGCACCTGCCCCGCCGCATTGTACTCCTCGACCCGTCCCGCCGTGCCGAACGACACCAGCGTTCGCCCGCCGGGAAGACTCTGAACGCTGCCTCCGATCAGCGTGAGGGCCCCGGGTACGGAGCCGTACGAGTGTGCAAGTCGCGCAGTTCTCGCGACCTCGTCCACGATGTAGCGTTCAGCCCGGGATTCGTTGGGATTGCCGACGTTGTCCATCAATATCAGAGTACCGGGCGCAGAAACACGAACCCCGTGCTGTCTCGCAAACGCCGGCGACGGCGAGTCCAGAAAGGTGAACTGGTTCCGCCGCCCGCCCATCCGCCACAGCACCGCTCCCGTTCCCGAGTGAATCTTCGTTATCTCCCCGAGATTCCGGAACGAAACGATCAGGTTCCGATCGGTGTCGAGCTCGATGGCGTTGCCGTGCGTCCAGTTGACGCTCGGTCCGGAACGGTCGGCCGCATTCAGGTCGGTGATCTCGAAATGATCGAACGGGCTCCAGTGAAAGAGGAGCGTGCCCGCTGCACTGACGTGCTGTACTGCTGTTCCCGTGACGACTGCGCTGACGCGACCCCCGGTTGCACTCAGGTCCATCGTCCGCGTTTCGTCGCACATGAGCCAGTAGCTGCCATCCGGCTCGCCAATGACGTCGTGAAGTCGGGGTTGAAGCCCCCGCGCGCACGCCATGGCTCGCGTGACGTTACCGAGGGGGTCGAGCTCCAGCCATGGTTCCACGTCGCCTAGGTCCGGGGTCGGGGGTCGCACAACGTAGCGCCCGCTTGGCTCGGCCATGAATGCGAGTCCGGCGCCGTTGGGGAACCGGCGGTACCAGACGACGCGCCCGGTATTGTCGATCGCGAGCGCGTAAGCGCCGGCCGAGAAGACGACGTACCCGGGCGACGGATCAGTGCCGCTCGCTGAGTACCGGGGGAGATCGGAGGGCAAGGTGTCGGTCGTGAACTGTACTGCATCCCCGACCACGCTCCCGCCGCCGCCGTATGCGACTGCGCTCAGGGTGTAGCGACGGGCGGGCAGAAGTCCGAGCACGGGGATGACAGCTGAATCTCCAGCCGTTTGTACGGCAGGCGTGACGCTGCCGGCCTCCGACGCACCATCGAGATGAAACCGCACCCCTGCACTGTCGGCGTCACGCACGCGAACAGACACGGTGACGCTTAGCGCGTTGTGGGTATTTGCCACAACCGCGGTTGCGCCGATGGTCGGCGCAACCCGCGGTGGGGGAGCAGCGACATCACTCGCGCATGCGGCGAGGAACACCGCCAGGACAGGCAATCCACCATGGCGCATGCGCAACCTCACGGGCGCCAGGTTGGTTGGCGGCCAGCCGCGACATACGACGGCGTGGATATCCCGTCAATACTGAAGACCATTACCTGCTGGCCGTAGTAAAAGTCGTTGTCTCCTACCGCGATCTTACGACCATTGGGAGACCATGCAGGCTTCGCCAGCGCATCATAGAACTCACCGAGGCGCGTGCGAGCTGACCCGTCGGCGTTCACGATCACCAGCTCGCGGCCACCCCCGATGTTCGCACTGCTGACGAATGCAATCCGGGCGCCGTCAGGAGACCACGCCGGGTCCGCGTCACCACCGGGCAGTGAGTTCGTCGTGATACGGGCAGCGCCCGAGCCGTCCGCATTCATCACCCAGATCCCGCTGGTTCCGCCGCGCTGGCTCCGGAACGCGATTCTGTTCCCGTCCTCCGGCGACCACGCGGGATCGGAATCAGCGCCGCCCTCGCTCGTGAGGCGGAGGGGATTCGTTCCGTCGGCGTTCATTAGATAGATCTCGGCGTTGCCATCCCGCTCGCTCACGAATGCGATCCTTCTCCCATCGGGTGACCAGGTAGGACGATAGTCTGCGGCGGACACGGTGGTAAGACGCGCCTCGTTCCCTCCGTCCGAGTCCATTACATAAATGTCAAGGTTCTGGTCGCGCAGGCTGGTGAAAACGATCTTTCTGCCGTCGGGAGACCAGGCGGGCTCAATGTCGGGTACCTCATTCGAGGTGATTTTTTTCTCACTGGCTCGGTTGGACTTGATGACGTAGATCTCCGCGCGCTTGCCTTCACCCTTGACGAACGCCAGCTGCCTTGCCGCCTCGCACTTAATGTCGAGAGTGATCCGGGCTGCGCCGCCAGCGGCCACCGTTATCTGGCGCGGACTTGGCAGCGCAACGTCGCAATTCGCCGTCAGGCCATATAGCGTCAGGAGGTAGTTCCCAGGCGCTGCCGAGAAACCGGCGGTGCCGTTCTGCGCCAGCCGGAAATTCAGACTGGGACCTTTTTCCGGACGGAGGTCCAGAGAATATCCGTCCGGATCAAGATCGATGCCGGTGGTGGTCGTCGTCACCTGCACGTTTGCTGCCTCTTGGCATCGTACGGTGAAGACAACCTCCAGCGTTCCACCGGCGGCCAGGTTCACCCTGCGCGGATTGGGTTCGACAACCAAGCAATTCCCTGCCACCCCCCCGAGCGCCACTGTGCGATCGCCCGCTGGAACTCCCGCGATGTCGACCGTCCCGCTTGCGGGGAGCGCCTGACGGGGAAGTCCCGTGACATTCACCGAGTAACCATCCGGGCCCACACCCGAACCCAGCGTAAGTGTCGTTACCCGGATAGTGCCGGTATTGGGGCCGCTCGAGTCCCCGCAACCAAGCGCCAGCATCGCCGCGAGGCCGAGCAGGGGGGCGGCAAGATCGGGGTGAAATACGCGCATCAGGATTCTCCGAATTGATTGTTTCCAGCAAGGTGATGGGCCGCGCTCATCCCGGCCTCACAGCCACCTCAGAGTCACCTCAGACTCGCGATCAGGCTCGGTTTTCTTGATTGCGTCGCGTCCTGGGCCCATTTGAGCCGGGATTACCAGTTCCAGCGACTTAACGCCGGCTCTTTTCGCCCCCTGACGCGACCGCCTCGCGCAAAAACGCGCCTAGAGCCGCCCGATGCGACGGAGCGAGTGTCGCCGATTCGGTTCGTCTCTGAGGGTCGCGCCGATTGTCGGCGCAACCCGCGGTGGGGGAGCAGCGACATCACTCGCGCATGCGGCGAGGAACACCACGACGACAGGCAATCCGACATGGCGCATGCACAACCTCACGGCCGCCACGCGGGATGGGAGCCACCGGCGCCGAGATATGTGTACGTGCGTATCCCGTCGGTGCTGACGACGAATATCTCCCGGCCGTAGTAAAAGTCGTCGTCCGCCGCCGCAATCTTGCGGCCGTTTGGAGACCATGCGGGCTTCGACACTGCCGAGCCCTCGAAGAGCAGTATGCGTGCTGACCCGTCGGCATTTACAATCGCGAGGCCGCGGCCGAACCTGACGTTTAGACTGCTGACGAATGCGATCCGGGCGCCGTCGGGTGACCACGCCGGGTCCGCGTCTCCACCCGCTACTGGATTTGTCGTAATACGGGCAGCACCCGAGCCGTCCGCATTCATGACCCATATCCCGTTGCTTCCGCCGCGCTCGCTCCGGAAAGCGATTCTGCTCCCGTCCGGGGACCAGGCAGGATCGGAATCAGCGCCGCTCTCGCTCGTGAGCCGCCGTGGATTCGTTCCGTCAGCGTCCATTACATAGATCTCGGCGTTACCGTCCCGCTCACTGACGAATGCGATCCTTCTCCCATCGGGCGACCACGCCGGGCGATAGTCAGGGGCGGCCAGTGTGGTAAGGCGCGTCTGGTTACCCCCGTTGGAGTCCATTACATAGATCTCGTAGTTCTCGTCGCGCAGGCTGGCGAAAACAATCTTTCTGCCGTCCGGAGACCAGGCGGGGTCAATGTCGGGAACCGAATTAAAGGTGTTTCTTGTCTCATCGGTGCGGTTAGACCTCATTACGTAGATCTCCGCCGCGGCGCCTTCACCCCTCACGAACGCGAGCTGCTTTGGTTCCTCACACCTGATGTCGAGCGTGATTTCAAGCGGGCTTCCGATGACAACCGCAATCTGACGCGGGCTCGGCGAAATAACGTCGCAATTCGCCGCCATATCAGAGAGCGATAGCGGGTAGTTCCCAGGGTTCGGGGATAGGCTGACGGTGCCGTTCGACGGCAAACGGACACTCAGGAAACCGGTCCCGTGCAGGTTGAGAAAATATCCGTTCGTGTCACGATCGATGCCGGTAGTGATCGTCGTCACCTTCACGCTAGTCATGTTTGAGCACCGCACGGTGAAGACAATTTCCGCCGTTCCACCTGGTGCGAGGTTTACTTTTCGCGGATTGGATCCTTCGATCCGGCAGTTCGCTGCCACCCCGCCCAACTCAACTGTGTGCTCCCCGGCAGGAAGTCCTGCAATCTCGATCGTGCCGGTCGCGCCGACCGCCGGACCGGGAACTCCCGTAACAACTATGGAATAGCCATCCGGATCCGGGGAAAGACCAAGGGTGCTTGTCGATACCCGAATGGTCCCGGTCTCGGCAACCTTTTCGGGAGTCGGGCCACTGGAGTCGCCGCATCCCAGCGCCAGCATCGCGGCGAGGCCAAGCAGGGGGGCGGCAAGATCGGGGTGAGGTACGCGCATCAGGATTCTCCGAACTGAGTGTTTCCAGCAAGGTGATGCGGGGCGCTCATCCCGGCTTCACAACCACCTCAGAGTTCACTCAGACTTCGCTCAGCTCGATTTGTCGATCCCCCACTACCGCGTCTGAAGCTTCAGCCGGACGCGAAAGCGCGCAAACCGTGGGTCCCTGTGCAGATGATCGAACAGCGGCAGCATGATGTTTGGCGAGAGCGAACCGTCCTCGACTGACCGGTCGAGCCAGTCGAACGCCCGGTCATAATCGCCGAGGCCGGCGTAAACGATTGCCACGTCGAAGGCACCGCTGCTGCTATCGGTGCGCGTTGCCCGGCTGAGCAAGTCCGAAAGAATGGCTGTCGCCTCTTTTCGCTGGCCCGCCCGCGCGTGCGCGTGTCCCAGGTAACCCCTGTCCAGCCTCCCGGGGGGCGACAGCCGCGCGATTACTGCCAACCACTCCCGCTGCATGGCGTGGCACAGACCGCGATAAGAACGGGCGCGCCCCACCGGCGGCTTCACTGACTCCGCACGGGCGAGATGAGCCAGTCCGCGCGCATACTCCCCATTCGCGCAGAGTGCCAGCGCCAGTTCGGCATGGGAGGTTGCCGAAAGCGGATCGTTTACGAGCGCCCGATTAGCTTCGGCGAGCGCATCGGCAGGTCGCTGTGCCCAATGATAGAACCTTGCCATCAATTCGCGCGCCCGGGAGCTACCGGGATCCAGCGTAACCGCGCGCCGCAGTTCTCGCTCCGCCGCTGGGAAGTCATACGCTCTCATGAACACTGCCCCAAGTACGACGTGACCTTCGGCAAGCGAGTCGTCGAGGGCGACAGCTCTCAGTGCAGCCTCTTTCGCCTGCGCGTGCGTGTCGGGCGCTAATGTCCACACCGCTCGCGCGAGAGTTAGCCTGGCAAGACCCGCGTAAGCCGCGGCGTAAGTGGAATCGAGCGCGATGGCCTGTTTGAAGTATTGCACTCCCAGGCCCACGGTAGTGTCGTTGCGAGCGAGCACCGGATCGTTGCCACGAAGGTACAACTCGTAAGCGGCAAGGTTCTGCGTCTGGCCCCTGCGAACTGCGCCGGCAGTCGCGCCCCCGAGTCGAAGGTCGAGCTCCCGCGCTACCGCAGCTGCAATGTCGCTCTGGACCAGGAAAATGTCCTTGAGCTCACGGTCGTAGGTTTCCGACCACCGCGTCGAGCCGTCTCGTGCATCTACCAGGCGCACCTGGACGCGGAGTCTGTCACCGATCTTCTGCACGCTGCCTTCGAGAATGTTGGAGACCCGCAGGCTGTCGGCGATCTGGCGTGCACCCAGCTTGCTATCCTTGAAAACGAACGCGGACGTTCGCGCCACAACGCGCAACCGCTCGATCTTCGCGAGGACGCCGATCAGCGCCTCGCTCAATCCATCAACCAGCGCGGCATCGCTGGCATTGCCGCTCAGATTCGCGAGAGGCAGCACGGCAATCGAAGGTGCGTGAGCCACCGGTGCCGGTTTCTCGCCGGCGCGGGATCGAATCCACCAGCCTGAGCCGATGACTGCCGCCAGCACCAGCGCGGCAATGCCATACAACGCCGTCCTGCGTTGCGGCGCAACGAAGGGCTTGTCCGGCGGCCGGGGAGGAGCAATCGTTTCATGCGCTGGCACCGGCGCAGTCATCCCGCTCGCTACCGCGGGAATACCAGCCGGCTCGCGTTCGGGCGGCCGCGGGAGAGGAGCGCCGCGAACGACCACCGATTCGGCTCGCGCACCCTGCCGGACTTCGGCCACCAGCGCAGCGACCGCCGGCCCGACGCTCGTTCCAAGCTCCTGGCGAACAATGGCCTCATACCGCTCCGCGTATTGGAGCGCGGCTCCGTGATCGCCGGCATCCCTCAGCGCGCGAATGAGGTTAGCCGCGTGCTTGCTGCTGACAGCGTCGGTCGCTACCAGCCTTTCGAGCCAGCGCGCGGCCGCCGCCGGATTCTTCGCTTCTTCCGCGCTCCTGGCCAGGCGCTCCAGAGCCTCGGTGTAGCTGCGTTCGATGCGCGCCCGCTCGGCGCCCACCCACTGGTCGAATTCGGGCGCATCATTGAGGTAGAACCCGTCGAGAAACGGCCCTCGGTAGATCTCTACCGCCGCTTCGGTTTCCCCGCGCTCGAGCGCCCCCGCAAAATCACCGACATCGCTTCTGATCAACGCCGGGTTGATGCGGAGCGGATTGACTCCGATGAACGCGCCGCTGTCCAGCGAAGTGCGAATCGCATATAGGAGCTGCTCGAGGGAATGGCGCGCCTTTGACTGGGAGACGTCCGGCCAGAATAGTCCCAGCAGCTGATCGCGGCTCCGGCCTCGCTCCCCCACAGCAGCAAGTACTGCCAGAAGCGCCAGCCTGCG
>DATLXE010000613.1:0-3080 GCA_035575795.1 Gemmatimonadaceae bacterium | reverse complement strand
GCGCGACGATCTGGAGCGGATCGTGGCGGCTCATTCGAGCGAGCGTCGGATGGTCGATCGGGCGCGGGTGGTGCTGTTGTCGGCTGATGGCGTGGCGGTCGCGCAAATCTGTTCGCGGACGGGCCTTGGCCCGTCGGCGGTCAAGAAGTGGCGAGCCCGATTCGCCGATGGCGGGATCGATGCGCTTCGTGACGCGCCGCGTCCGGGCAAGCCGCGCGTGTACGACGCGAGCGCGCGGGTCGCGGTGACGGCGCTCGCGTGCACGAAGCCCGAGGATGGATCGACGAACTGGAGCGTTCGCAAACTCGCCAGGATGAGCGGCATGTCATCGGCGACGGTGCAGCGGATCCTGGCGGCAGACGTGCTCAAGCCACACAAGGTCGAACAATGGTGTGGCAAGAGCCCCGATCCGGAATTTGATGCCAAGCAGGCTGACATCATCGGGCTGTATTTGGACCCGCCCGCTGGCGCGCTCGTGTTGTCAGTTGATGAGAAGTCGCAGATCCAGGCGCTGGATCGCACCCAGCCAGAGCTGCCGATGCGGCCCGGCATCCCACGGCGCCACACCGCTACGTACAAGCGCCACGGCACCACCTGCCTGCTCGCGGCGCTGGAAGTGCATCGAGGCGGCGTGCAGGCGCGGTGCGTGGACTCCAACAACAGCGAGAACTTCCTGCGGTTTCTCAAGCACCTGTACCGAACCTACCCGCACGTCGAGCTACATGTCATCCTCGACAACCTGTCAGTGCACAAGAGCCAGGAGATCAAGGACTGGGTCGCCAAGCGCAAGCGACTGACACTCCACTTCACGCCGACCTACGCCTCGTGGCTGAACCAGATCGAAATCTGGTTCAACATCCTCACCCGCGACGTCGTCAAGGGCGGCGTCTGGCAGTCCAAGCAGCAACTCGTCGCGCAGCTCATGAAGTATGTGAAGAGCTACAACGAGACCCAAGCCAAGCCGTTCAACTGGACCTACGCTGGCAAGGCCGCCTAATAGCGAGACGCGACACTAGTCAGCCGACTCGCTAGCAGACTCCACCGAAGTCTTGACACACTCGTCGAGCCGACCGGGATGAACACGGAGTGCTCTGGGCCCCGCTGCATGTCCGTGCGGGTTGCTCCGAGATTACGGAAATGCGAGCGACAGCTATAGCCTGTTACGACCTGCGATCAACAATATGGAACGCGTGTACGTGACGTGCGCGACAGGCTTTCGCGATACGCAGTCACCCTCTCGACCCGTCCACGGCTGGCTGTCCGCGGGGCGGTTCCGAGTTGCATATTACGGCGTAGCGAATAGCGCCGCGGCGGCGTCTTCGCCAAGTGCTTCAGCCGCTCCAGCCTCATCCATCACTTGCTTCATCGAGATGCATAACGTCTCTGGGGAGTACCCCTTTCCCAACAAGCTGACATTGCCTTCGAGCACGAGTATGCGGGCACACTCGGCCACCGCTGGGTCGGCATCCGCTGCCTCATCCAGCGCTTCCATCTCTCGTGCGTTCTCGGCCAACGGGTCGTACTCCTCCATCTCCCAGCCGCCCTCGTCGTCTACAGTGACGGTGTACATGCCGCTGCCGTTTGAAGCGTCGTCAAAGGCAATGGTACACGTCCACTTCCAGCCCTCTTCGTCAGCTTGCTCGCACGAGGCGGTATCGACATCGTCCTTGCTTCCGTCGTCGAATTCGATACCTTCCTCGATGCTCGCTTCCAACCCGTCTTCGTCGTAAGATGGAGAGCCAGTCGCGGTGGTGTCAGCATCCTCGGACTCGTCATCGGATGACGATGGAGAACTGGCTACCTCGGTAGCTGTGAAGGAATCCAACGACCATCCGTCGCCTCCGAGGAACGCGAACCCGAATACCGCGGCCACGACGGCGACAGCGAGACAAGTACCTGCAACGGGGGCGCCGAATTTCACCTCCGACTTTGGTTCAAGCTCTCCCTCGATAGTGCGAGCGATTCGCTCCGAATGTTCGACGAGCGTGTGCACCACCATGGCTGCCGAAATCCATGTGCCGAGCCACCCGACGAAGAACCACGGCTGAGGCAGAACGAGTGTCATGGCGAAGCTGGCGACCACAAGCACGCAAGGGAGCACTGCCGTCCGCATGTAAAGGCGATCGCGCCACGCAAGTCCCGACATTTCCTCGATGTGGGCAAGTCGCGCACACGTGGCAAGGTACGTACCGACGAGGGGCGCTGCCAGAAAAATGCCGACAAATCCGAGGACAGCGTGGAGCCATGGCAGCGGGCGTAGTCCGCGCCCACGCTCTTCGAGTTCGTCCCCGACACGGGCAATGCTTCGGTTGACTCTGTAGAGGTACAGAGGAAGGAAAATTGCCGAGAAAAACAGCGTGAGCACGACAGCAGAGCCTGAGCCTCCTGCCGCAACTCGCGCAAAACCGAACTCGTTACGCTCGGCAGTACGACGGAGGCGATAATTTTCGGTGCTGCTCGTACCCTCCTCATCAAGGGGATCGAGAAGGCGAGGCATTCCCTCTGAGATCCGGCGATCCTCAATAAATCGAGAGAGACTGACTAGATCGACAATCGGGTGCCGTGGAGCGATATTTTTCACCGCATCGGTAACTGTTCAGGTAGCTGAGGCAGGAGCTTGACTCGGGGACTCGAAGACCGTGCGTGTGGATGCGCGGGATCGGGAAATTGCTGAGTTGAAGGATCAGGTCCGTGACCTGATCCTTGTTGTGGAGCGGCAGGCGGCGCGGATCACGGAGCTGGAAGCTCGGTTGAATTCGGATTCGTCGACGTCGTCGAAGCCGCCGTCGTCAGACGGTTTGACGAAGCGGCGTTCGGTTCCGCGCCAGCGAGGTGTACGGCCGCCGGGTAAGCAGCCGGGCACGGACGGGCGATTCCTGTCGCAGGTGACCGCGCCGGATGTGGTGGTGGAGCATGAGCCGCACTCGTGTGGTTCATGCGGCTCGTCACTTATCGGTGCGCCGCTCATGCAGACGGAGACGCGGCAGGTGGCGGATCTACCGCCGATTGAGCTTGTGTGGACGGAGCATCGCAGCCGGAGGCGGCGATGCTCGTGCGGGCATGTGACCGCGGGCGTGTTT
>DATLXE010000612.1:0-7826 GCA_035575795.1 Gemmatimonadaceae bacterium | reverse complement strand
GGGCAGGGATGATGATCCTGCCATTCCTCGTGCTGTACCTCACGCGCGAGCTGGGATTCTCAGCGGGACGCGCGGGATTCATCCTCGCCCTCTACGGCGGCACCGCAATCGTCGTTGCGCCGATCGCTGGCCGGCTCTGCGATACGATCGGCCCGCTGCCCGTAATGCGCGGATCGCTGCTTTCCTCGGGCCTCGTCCTGCTGCTCTTCCCATTTGCGCAATCGTTCGCCGCCGTTGCCGCGGTCACGATCGTTTGGTCGGCGTGCGCCGAGATGTTTCGTCCCGCCAGCCTCGCGGCGATGACTGGAGTCGTGCCCCCCGCGCAGCGCAAAGCGGCATTCGCGCTCAATCGGCTCGCGATCAACCTCGGCATGAGCGTCGGTCCGGCGTTGGGAGGATTTCTCGCCACGGTCTCGTTCAACTGGATGTTCATCGTCGACGCTATCACCACCATCGCCGCCGGAGCCGTACTGTTGCTCTCGCCATGGCGTCCCGACGGAGCGGGTGAAGTGAAGACAAGCGCGGCCAAAAGCGGGCAGGGCGGGACGATTTTTGCCGACCGCACCTTTCTCGTTTTTCTCGGTGGAGTCCTGCTCGTCGGCGTTGTGTTCTTCCAGCACGAAGCGGCGATGCCGCTCTACCTCGACCGCGAGCTGCGTACCTCGCCCGCTTTTTACGGCATGCTGTTCACGATCAACACCGTTCTCATCGTCGCGTTCGAAGTACCGCTCAACATGGCAACCGCGCACTGGCCGAATACGCGTGCTCTGATCATTGGATGCATGCTGTTCGCATTCGGGTTCGGATCGCTCGCGCTGGTCGCGTCGGCGGCAGGCGTGATCTGGACGGTGGTGATCTGGACGTTCGGAGAGATGATGCTGTTTCCCGCGATGTCGGCGCACATGGGCGACATCGCCCCCGAAAACCGGCGCGGCGCCTACATGGGCGCTTACACGATGGCGCTGAGCGTCGCCTTCACGATTGGACCGTGGGCGGGGGTTTCTCTCCTCGATGCGATGGGCCCGACGGTCATCTGGCTGGTCATGTTTGCGCTGGGGGGACTCGCTGCAGTACTGATGGGGTATGCCGCGCCTCGCGCCCGGATCCCGCAACGCGCTGCAGTCGGCGCTGGATCTTAGCGACGATCATCTCGATCGCCACCGCGTTGTGACCTCCCCGCGGTACGATCACGTCGGCGTACCGCTTGCTTGGCTCGACGAACTGCAGGTGCATCGGCTGCACGGTTGACAGATACTGCTCGATCACGTCGTCGAGCGGTCGTCCGCGCACATGCGTGTCGCGCTCGATGCGCCTGATGAGCCGCACATCGGCCTCGGCATCGACGAACACCTTCACGTCACACAGTTCGCGCAGCCGCTCGTCGACGAACAGCAGGATCCCGTCGATGACGATCACGTCAGCCGGCTCGATGTGCGTATGCTCACCCGAGCGGAGGTGAGTCACGAAGTCGTACTCCGGTTTATCGATCGCCTGCCTCGAGGAAAGCGCTTCGAGATGATCGCAGAGCAGGTCGTAGTCGAACGCATCGGGATGGTCCCAGTTCAGCTTTCTGCGCTCGTCGAGCGACAGGGAAGTGAAATTGTTGTAGTACGCATCCATGTCGATGAACGCGACCGACGATGTCGTCAGCAGGTCGGCGACGTTGCGCGCGACGGTGGATTTCCCGGACCCCGATCCACCGGCGATCCCGATTATCAGCGGCTTGAGCATGGAGCGTGAAGCTGTCCCCGGCGCGTGGTTGCGTCAACCGTGGAACGCCTTATGCCTGCGATGGTAGCAATACGAAAAGGATGACGAAATGAGAAAACGACTTATTGCTTTGCTCGCCGTTACGCTCGTGGGCGCGGGGTGCGCGCCGAGCAGAACCCCAGGGCCCCGCGTCGAGAGCGAGGTAACGACGCTCCTCGTGGAGAATCAGGGATACCTCGACATGACCATTTACGTGTTGCGTAGTTCACAACGCGTACGTATTGGCACGGCAGGCGGGAGCAAGTCTTCGAGGTTTACAATTCCACCCGATCTCATTTCGGGAATCGGGGTGCTGACGTTCATCGCCGACCCGATCGGCAGCTCGCGCACGTCGGTCAGCGAGCAGATTATGGTGACGCCGGGAGACCAAATCGTCCTTACGATTCCCCCGCGGTGATCAGCCGGCGATAGCGCCGGGCGCGGTGACCACCGAGAGCGCCCGCGGCACGCATTCGATCGTAACGTCCCGTGCGCTGGCCCGGTGGAGCTCGCCGTCAATCTCGATTAATGGCGGCGAATCGAAACGTAGCTCAAGCCGAGCCGTTTTCTTCATCGTAACTCCAGCAACCGCGGCATGAGTTCCGCGCATGGCACGCGCGAAAAGCTGCAGGCGCCGCGGTACGCTCATGTCGTGAACGTGACAGACATCCAGCAGTCCGTCGTTGGGCGACGCGCCGGGCGCAATCATGAATGCGCCGCCGAGGAATCGGCCGTTGGACACGGTGAGCATCAGCAGATGCCTCGTCGACGGCGGGCCCGCATCATCGCCCCCAATCCTTGCCGAGAACCCTTTGTAACCGAACAGCATGCGGAGCGCCGAGTAGATGTAGACGGTGTAGCCCTTTAGCCGGTGTATCCGCGTGGTCGCCTCGAGCACCGATGCATCGAACCCGAAACCGCAGCTGTTGATGAAATACCGCCCGTCAGCCCGACCGGCATCGACTTGTGCGGTGGCGCCGTTTTCAATCAGATCGGCGAGCTCGGGTACAGAGCATCGGCTGACGCCCAGCGTCTTGGCGAAGTCGTTCCCTGTTCCACTTGGCAGCACGGCCAACCGGCAGTCGATCCGTGATTCGAGGATAGCTGCCGCAATCCGGCTGCACGTCCCGTCGCCGCCCACGGCGACGATGGTTTGAGCTCCTGTCGCGATTGCCCGCGCCGCGAGAGAAGTTTCCTCTCCCGCGGCGGTCGTTTGGAATATCGGCCCGATGCCCGCCGCTTCGAGGGCGGCCCGAATCTCCGGCAAGCGGGACCGGGTTGCTCCGCCACGCGATGCCGGGTTGAGGATGACACAAATCTTCCCGGACAATCGTGGCCGAGCTCAGCCGGTCTTTGCCTTCATGAACAGCAGCCCCCGCACTCGATCCACATCGGCCCAGGGACGACGGCAGGTTGGACCAGCGATGCAGCGAGGCGAGCGAGGGGAAGCATCGACGCATAGTTGACGAGAGGCCGCTCTGCTCCCGCGGTCATACACGGGCTCCCTCTTGGGTGGTTGTATTCGGCGAAATCAACATCCGGCTTGAACATTGAGTCGGCAGGCTTGTCGTGACATTTCCTAAGCACCTTCTCGCTAACGAAATACTTGCCTCCAGCCGTTGGCAGACGGTATACAGCGATCGTCGCCGGCCCAGTCCAGCCCTTCCTGGCCACGATCTCGTACGTTTCAACGGTCGACGGCTTGAACCCGTATTTCAATTCCGTGCCTGCGGACGAATTTTTTATGCTCGCAACGATCGTGTTGAATCTGCCGTGTGCGGGGTCGAAAAGCTTGTAGGCTTTGACGTCGATCTCGATGTTAACCGTGCATGCGGCGCCGCCGCAGTTCCCAGGCCTCGAACGAGTCCACGTTTTCCCCGAGGACGCCGGCGTCAATTCAGCGGGATACGAGCTTGATCTGGGAGGTGGCGGGTTTCCCGCTCCCGAATCCGGCACCGGCGGGGGAGTACAGCCGAACCCCGCTGCGAACGCGAAGACAGCTCCCAGGGTAAGCGGGCGAAGCACGCGCTTGACAGCCTTCATCTGACCTCCCTCGTGGATGGTGGGATGACCGATACTCGGACGAGCTGGCATGAGCACACCTCGGATATGAGAGTGATCGATTTTACCGGGAACTGGCGCCACCTGCCAGAGTAGCGACCGTACGAAGTTGAGCCCGCAGGCGGGGGTCGGCTTTTCCCCACAGTGACTCCACTGCCTGCACCCAACGGCGGGCGGTAGCAAAATCACCGCGCGCTGCCGCCATCTCGGCTCGCAGCATCATTGCCCGCGGCGCCGCCGCGGCCGCGGGGGAATGTGCCACTCCAAAGAGCGACTCGGCGTTGATTGTCGGCAAGGCGCCTAGTATGTGGTCGAGCTGACGGATCGCTCCCGCTGTGTCGCCAGCCGCGCGCCGGAGCCACGCCTCGCTGAACGTTCGGTCGAGCGAGATGTCCCCGGGACGCTGGATAGTTCGCGAGTATGCGACGGCGCCGAGAAGAGCGCGGACTTTCGCAAAATCCTTCCGCGCGTACGCCTCCTGAATCTTATAAAACCTGTCCGCCGACTTTCTCATGCGCAGCGCCGAAGCGCCCGCCGTGCAGGGGACGAGCATGCTGAGTGATCGGGAAGTGACCGCGGCCGCGATTTCCGCCCGATTTGCCTCCGCCACATTGCTCTCGATTCGGTCCCGCAATCCGGCTTCTATCTGGGAGATGCTGTCGCTGCATGTTCCCAGCGCGGCGTGTGCGAAGAGGCGCGCCGCCAGGTCATCGATCGAGGGCGGCGGATTAACCCGCAACCCAGCCACGAATGGGCGCGTTATTGCAGCAAGCTCGGCGGTCCTCGCTACCTTGCCGGTTAGGGCGGCCAACCCAATGATAACTCTCGCTTCGTCGAGCGATGGGGAAGTCGTCGCAGCGATCAGTGAATCGGCGATTTTCGCTGCCGTCGCAAACTCGCCCCGCTTGAAGCGAAGCCAGGCCTCACGTGAGGTGAGCCGAAGTTGCTGCAGAGAATCCGTTGAAAGCTCCCTGGCTTTCCTGGCCGCCGCCAGCGCAGACAGGAGACGGGGCTTATCGCGCGGCCGGCCGCGCGGGCGGTCGCCGATGTCGCCCCGTGCCTCGAGAATGTCCTCGAGCGCCTCATACGCGTCGGCGCTGGTCGGCGCATGACGCGTCCACTCCTCAGCGAGAAGCAACAACGAATCCTTGTTCGCATCGAGCGCTGCGAACCTTCTGTTAACCGCTTCACTTGGAAGCAATGCAAATCTTTCCACCGGATAGGGCACGTACCCAAGCGTGTCGACAGGTGGCACCAACGATGGGAAGGCAGGGAAGACCGCTCTCTCGGGTGGAGCGCTCTTTCCTACCCGTACGCGAGCCGGTGAGGTAAGCAGCAAATTGCGAAGTCGACCAAAAGTGACGTTCGAGTAGGCCGCCGGTTCCAGACTGAGCGCTTTTCTATACGCCCGCGCAGCGCTCCAGGGGCTGCCGCGAAACCGCCATCCGCTCGGGCTTGCCCCGTCCGGAACAACGAGGGAATCCTGGGACTGACATTCTCCAAGCCCGTACCAGCCGGCGAAATCGAGAGAGTCGCGCTCGAGAAGCCGCCGGTACAGTGCGCATGCAGCCGGATAGTCGCCGCGCCCCATCGCGTCGAGGCCCGCGGCGATGAACCTGTCGCGCTCTATCAATCCTTCCGGCCGCCCCGCCGCCCGTGAGGCGTTCTCCTGCCATTCGGGTTGCGACGCTGAATCCGACCAGGCCAGAGTCTGCGCGAGCCACAATCGCGCCGGCAGATAGCTCGCATCCGCTGCTACCGCCCCGCGAAACTCCTTCTCGGCCACCGGAAGGTTCCATCGGGCCAGCGCCACATGTCCGCGTCCATAAGCAGACCACGCTCCGAATGAACGCGTGCCATTATCGCCACCTGCAGCGGCTAATGGCGTGTTGCGCGGTTTGAGCAGCTCAATCCAGGTGCGCGACAAGGCCGTATCATCTCCCGCGCTGACGACAGCACTGCCCAACACCGGTGCTCCCTGTCCAGCGACGTTGTAGAGCACAACTCGCGCACGCGACGCGTCCCCGGTTCCCGAAATTTGGCCCCAGACCAGACGGCCCGCGCGCAGCTGGCGCGCGAGCGCGCGGGCTTCGCTCAGCGACCTCGGAGGCGGAGCATTGCCGGGCATCGCGTCGGCCAGCTCGAGATCGGATACCGCATCGATGCCCTCCCATCGGTTTATCGTTTCCTGAAGCGCGTGAGCGACGCGCGCCCCTTCCGCCGGTTGGCCGGCGAATGGGAGGATCAGGAACCGCGTCGAATCTGGAACCGCGGACCGGGATACGAACGATCCATCGATTCCGGCGCTGCGGGCAATCGCACCGGCACCAATGAGGAACACAATGAGCGCTCCCGCGACGATGGCAGTGCGCCCTGGACGATCAGCCAGCACCTCGAGCCAATGCGGGCGCGGTGCGTTCGCGGGGCCCGGGGAAGACACCTGCGCACCAACCGGGGATAGATCAGGTTCCCGGAGCTCGGGCGCGCTACGCACCGGGGTTCGTGCGACATGCCGCGACTCGACAACTGCATCAAGCGTCGACATCGGATCCTGATGAAAAAGCGGCGGCGATGCGAGCAGGTTGCGATTGGTCCGCGCATCAGCCGGCATTTTTTTTTCGCTGCGCGGCGAGGGTCCCGAGGGCGCACAGAGAGCGCCAACCATTTCTGTTGCGGTCCCATAACGGTCGGCGGGATTTCGCGCCAGCGCCTTTGCCACTGCTTCGTCGAGCCAGGGTGAGAGATCCTTGCGCTGCGACGACACTCGCGGCGGAGGCTCGGTAAATCGCCGGACGAACCCATCCTTGCCGGCAAAGGGCGGTTTGCCGGTGAGCATCTCGTAGAGCACGCACCCCAGGCTGTAAACATCGGTGCGCGCATCCACTTCGCGGTCGCCGAGTAGCTGCTCGGGACTCATGTAGGCGGGAGTGCCGGGGCCGCCCATGCCTGTCCGCGTGAGCTGGCGCACACCCGCGACGTCGATCGCCCGCGCAATGCCGAAATCGGCAACGATCGCGTGACCTCCTGAGAGAAGAATGTTCTCCGGCTTGATGTCGCGGTGCACGATGCCCTGACCGTGAGCATAGGAGAGCGCGTCCGCCGTTTCGCGCGCGATGGTGCAGGCGGCGTCGGCGGGAAGCTGCCGCTCACGGTCCATGCGCGCGCGCAGACTTTCGCCGCTCACCCACGGCATTACGTAGTAGAGCAGTGCCTCGACGTGGCCCGAGTCATGGAGCGGCAGGATGTTCGGGTGCTGGAGGCGCGCGAGCATGCGAATCTCGCGAATGAATCGGAGCTCACCGGTTTCCGATGTGGGGTCGGCATTGAGCACCTTGAGCGCAACGCGCCGCTCGTGCTTGAGATCGCGCGCGAGGTAAACTGTGGCAAACGCACCCTGTCCAATTTCGCGCTCGATTTCGTAGCGAGCCTTGAGCGCTTCGCGGAGGGGGGCGATGGGGTCGGACACGGTGCGAAAATACGTTCTTGCCCAGTGACGAGCCAGAGAAAACTCCGGGGGTGAGGCCCGAACCGCGCGCCGACGCCTCCGAAGCCTCGCGCCTCCCGTTACGTTTCGACTGTCCCCGAACCGGAGTCAGGTATGCGTCGGCTGGTAATCATGCGTCGGATGTTGCTCACGATTGCTGCGTTTTCCATTGTCGCATGCGGTGGCGATTCTTCCACCAGACCGGACTTCGTGAACGCGGTCGGGACGTTCCAGCTGCAGGCCGTCAATGGATCGGCGCTCCCGTATACCGTGTTCACGGTCCCGACGCCCGTTCTCATCAAGCTGGAGGTCCTCGGCGGTGCGATTGTCATCCGGCCCGACGGCACCTACACCCAGACTATCGCCAACCGTCAGACCCAGGGAACGACGGTGACCGATGGTACCCAGGCTGTCAGTGGAAAATGGGAGCAGAGGGACGGACCAATCACGTTCACGCCGACCGCTGGCCTTCCCGGCGGCCTTCCCGGTGGTCTCCCCGGTGGTGTCTCGCAGGGCGTGATCACCGGGGACA
>DATLXE010000611.1:0-2201 GCA_035575795.1 Gemmatimonadaceae bacterium | reverse complement strand
GAAGAGCAGCAGATCGCGGATAACGCCGATCGCCCTGTCTGCCTCGCGCTTGATGAGGTTCACCGATTCCTTCTGGTCCGTCTCCAGGTGGTCTTCGAGCAGCAGCTGCGCGAAAGTGGAAATGCCGGTGAGCGGGTTGTTCAGCTCGTGGGCCACGCCCGCGACCAATTCACCGACCGCCGCGAGCTTTTCCGCGCGGGTGAGGTGCTCCCTGATGTTCCGCTCCTCGGTCAGATTGCGGACGCCAATCACGAGCCCGACGATGTTCTCGGTGCCATCGCGGATGTGACTCAGCGTCACGGAGGCAGGAAACTCCGTTCCGTCCTTTCTCTTGTGAATGTGCTCGCCGGTCCACAGTCCCTTCTCGTTCGCGGACGCGGGGATGGTCTCGCGGCGCGAGAGCTGAGTCGACCCGACGACGAAATCGTCCACCAGCAGTCCCGCAATCTCACGACTCTCGTATCCATATTCGCGGATGGCCGCGCGGTTGGCGTACTGGACGCGCGCATCGACGCCCAGTATGAGCACCGGCTGGTCCATCGTTGCGAGGGCGGCGGCGAGCGTTCGCTCACGCGCATGGGTTCGCTGCTCGTGCTCGCCGAGGAGGAGCACATCGACGGCGAAGGCTACGCTCGGCGCGAGATCGAGGAGCGCATCGACGTAGGGCACGTCCTGGAGCCGCGGCGCCTCGGTGGTGACGACGAGCACACCGATGCGCCGGTCGCTGGCGATGAGCGGGATCACGATCGCCGGCTCGGCGGGGACCTTGTCGACGTGATGCGCGTCAGCGCGGAAATCGTCGAGCAGGGTCGGCTTGCCGCGCGCCCACGCGGTGCGCACCGAGCTCTCTTCGACAGGCGCGCTGATGTCCTGCATCGGAGAACAGCTGCCGTTGGCGGCGACACAGATGAGCGTGCGATCGTCGCTGGTCACCACGCCGATGACTTTGCCCCTCGAAGGGAAGACGCGATCGAGCACCTCGAGAATGTTCTTCGTTCCGTCCTTGACGGAGACCTTGCGTAGCGCGAGGCGCGCGATCTCCGCCGCGGCTGCCGTTTGCTGTTGCTCGCTTCTCTGGTCGGCAAAAAGGCGCGCGTTCTCGATCGCCACCGCTGCCTGGCGGGCGATGAGCGTGATGAGCTCCATGTCGTGCGCGTCGTACGCGCGTGCGCGATAGGAGAGAACCTGCAGAACGCCGAAGATGCGGCCGCGGTAGTCGAGGGGCGCGGTGATCTCACTCTGCACCGGCTGTGTCTCCTTCACCTCGTACCCCGTTCCAGTCCACCACCGCTCCGGTTCGGCGGAGATGCTCGGCACGCCGGTCTGGAACGCCTGCGAGATGCTGCGCGTGCCGATCGGGAAGGATGCCGTGTCCGTGCTCTTCCGTTCCTGGAAGTCGACGACGGCGTACTGCGGCCTGAACATCTCCGAGACGGGATCGGCGGTGATCAGCGTGAAGCAGGGCGCGTCGACGACGGAGGCGACGGCGGTATAGATCTCGTGATAAGTCTCGTCGAGCGAGATCGCCGCCGAGATTGCCTGCTGTACGGTAGCGACGGCGGCGAACCTCGCCGCGCGCCGCTCGAGCTCAATGACGAGCTCAGTCGTCAACGAATTCCACCGTGACCGGGCGCGTTATGATTCCGGCGTTGACGCCGCTCTCGAGAAAGATGCGGATCGCCTGCCGGCCGCGGTCGCCGTAGTCGAGGGTCCATTCGTTGACGTACATGCCGACGAAGGTGTCGGCCATCGAGCGGTCGAGCCCGCGTGCGTATTTCATCGCGTGGTCGAGCGCGTTCTGACGGTGGTCGAGGCCGTAGGCGATACTGGCGCGCAGGTGCTTCGACACGATGGACCTGAGCTCGCGCGGCAGATCCTTGCGAATGACGTTGCCGCCGAGGGGGAGGGGGAGGCCGGTGTCTTCCTTCCACCACGCGCCCATGTCGGCGACGAGATGGAAGCCGTCGTCGGCGTAGGTGAGCTGCCCCTCGTGGATGAGCAGTCCGGCGTCGACTTCACCCTTTTTAACCGCTGCCTCGATCGCATCGAAGGGCATCGCGACGGGGATGAAGTCCGGCTGGTAGAGGCGGAGCGCGAGGTACGCGCTCGTCATCAGTCCGGGAACGGCGATGAACTTGCCGCGAACCTCGTCGCGCGTCATTGGCTTCATCGCGACGAGGCGCGGCCCGTAGCCATCGCCC
>DATLXE010000610.1:0-9219 GCA_035575795.1 Gemmatimonadaceae bacterium | reverse complement strand
CGATGGCGCCGGCCCAATCGACGCGAAGCACTCCCGTAAGGTCGAATCGGAAGCCCCCGGCATCATCGTCCGCCAGCCGGTGAAGGAGCCGCTCCAGACGGGTATCAAGGCGATCGACTCGATGATCCCGATCGGCCGCGGGCAGCGCGAGCTGATCATCGGCGACCGCGGTACCGGCAAGACGGCGATCGCGATCGACACGATCATCAACCAGAAGGGCACGGGCGTCATCTGCGTGTACGTCGCGATCGGCCAGAAAAATTCGACCGTGGCCGCCGTTGTTGAGAAGCTGCGCCAGGCGGGCGCGATGGAGTACACGATCATCGTTGTGGCTGGAGCGTCCGATCCAGCACCGATGCAGTACATCGCGCCTTACACCGGCTGCGCGATGGCCGAGTACTTCATGTACAACGAAGGGAAGCCGACACTTTGCGTTTACGACGACCTGTCGAAGCAGGCCGCCGCGTATCGCCAGCTCTCGCTCGTCCTGCGCCGGCCTCCGGGTCGCGAAGCCTTCCCGGGCGACGTTTTCTATCTCCATTCGCGCCTGCTCGAGCGAGCGGCCAAGCTGAGCGAGGACGCGTCGGTCGTTGACGGCAAGACCATCCTCAAGCCGGGCGGCTCCCTCACCGCGCTTCCAATTATCGAAACGCAGGCCGGCGACGTCTCGGCTTACATCCCGACCAACGTCATCTCGATCACCGATGGCCAGATCTTCCTTGAGGCCGACCTGTTCTTCGCCGGCGTCCGCCCCGCGGTCAACGTCGGCATCTCCGTGTCGCGCGTCGGCGGCTCGGCGCAGGTAAAGGCGATGCGCTCCGTTGCCGGCCGACTCCGACTCGACCTCGCCCAGTACCGCGAGCTCGAAGCGTTCTCGTCGTTCGCGTCGGATCTCGATGCCGCCACCAAGAAGCAGCTCGAGCGCGGCGCGCGTACCGTCGAGATGCTGAAGCAGCCGCAGTTCAAGCCGATGAAAGTGGAACAGCAGGTCGTCGTCATCTACGCGGTGACGAACGGACTTCTCGACGCAATTCCCGTTGCGGAGCTGAAGCAGTGGGAGACTGGTTTCCTCGAGTACATCGAGGCGCAGTTCCCGCAGGTCGTCGAGCGCATCAGGAGCGAGAAGGCGCTCTCCAAGGAAAATGAAGCCGACCTGAGGCGCGCGATCGAAGGCTTCAACGGCACGCGCGGCAAGAGTGACACGCCGGATTCCCGCACGCCGACCGAGACCCGCTAGGGGATGGCAAAGGGCCGCGAGCTCAAGGGACGAATCAAGTCCGTCGAGAACACGCGCAAAATCACGCGCACGATGGAGATGGTCGCCACGTCCAAGATGAAGCGCGCGCAGGACCGCGTCGTCGCGGCGCGCCCGTTTGCGAACTCGCTGCGTGAAGTAATCGGCAACCTTTACACGCCTGACCTCGCCGAGCGATTCCCGCTGTTGCGCCAGCCGGCGACGATTCGAAAGGCGGCGGTGATACTGCTCACCACCAATCGCGGACTCGCAGGTGCGTTCAACGCGAACCTGCTCAAGGAAACACGGGCGCTGCTTGGGAGACTTGCCAGGGACAGCGTCGAACTCGAGATGCACGTCGTCGGCAAGAAGGGCCTTGGCTATTTCCGCTACATCGGCCGTGAAGTCGCGAAGAGCAGGATCGACATAACCGACCGCCCGAGCGCGGAGAATGCCGCCGAGCTGGTGGACGAGCTGATCCAGCGATTCGCCTCGGGCGAGATCGATGCCGTACACATCGTCTACGCAAAGTTCAACTCAGCGCTCTCCACGCCACCGACTTCGGAGACGATTCTGCCCGTCACACCGCCGGAGCGCGCCGGACCGCAGCCCGATTACATCCTGCTGCCGTCGGCGGAAGTAATCCTGACGCAGCTGCTGCCTTCGTATGTGCGCAATTCCGTCTATCGCGCGCTGGTGGAAACCGCCGCCGGCGAGCAGAGTTCGCGCCGCACGGCGATGAAGAACGCGACCGACAACGCCGGCGAGATGCTCAACAATCTTCGACGCACGTTCAACCGCGCCCGCCAGGCGCAGATCACGCAGGAGATCGCCGAGATCGTCGGCGGTGCCGCTGCTTTACAGGGGTAAATCATGGCAACAGCTGTCGCTACCGAAAGGAAGAAGAAGAACGGAGCCGCTCCTCAGGCCCGCAACATCGGCAAGGTCGTGCAGGTAATTGGACCTGTGCTCGACGTCGAATTCGAGTCCGAAAATCTTCCTGAGCTCTACAACGCGCTGAGAATCCGCGCAAAGTCCGAGTCGGGCGCCGACATCGACGTCGTTGTCGAGGTGCAGCAGCACATCGGCCGCAACCAGGTGCGCGCGGTCGCCATGTCATCCACCGACGCCGTCGTGCGCGGCATGGAAGTCGAGGACACGGGCTCCGCGATTACGGTTCCAGTTGGAGCGGCGGCACTTGGCAGAATTCTCAACGTGCTCGGCAATCCCGTCGATAACGGGCCGGAAATTCCAGCTGACGTCGAGCGCTGGCCGATTCACCGCGCCTCGCCCGAGTTCGCGAACCTCGAGCCGAAGACTGAAGTATTCGAGACGGGCATCAAGGTCATCGACCTCATCGCCCCGTTCGTAAAGGGCGGAAAGATCGGACTCTTCGGCGGCGCCGGCGTCGGCAAGACCGTCGTCATCATGGAGCTCATCAACAACGTGCAGAAGGGCCACGGCGGAAAGTCCGTGTTCTGCGGCGTGGGCGAGCGCACGCGTGAAGGAAACGATCTCTATCTGGAGATGAAAGAGTCGGGCGTTCTCAACTCGACCGCGCTCATCTACGGGCAGATGAACGAGCCGCCGGGAGCGCGCCTTCGCGTCGGACTGTCGGGGCTCACCGTCGCCGAATATTTCCGCGATGTCGAGAACGCCGACGTGCTCGTGTTCATCGACAACATCTTCCGCTTCACGCAGGCCGGTTCCGAAGTGTCCGCACTGCTCGGCCGTATGCCAAGCGCAGTCGGGTACCAGCCGACGCTGGCGACGGAGATGGGCGACCTGCAGGAGCGCATTACCTCGACGAAAAACGGCTCGATCACGTCGGTGCAGGCGATCTACGTTCCCGCCGACGACATCACCGATCCCGCGCCGGCGACGGCCTTTGCCCACCTCGACGCGACGGTTGTCCTTTCGCGCGCCATCACCGAGCTCGGGATCTATCCCGCCGTCGATCCACTAGCATCGTCGTCGCGTATCCTCGACGCCCAGTTCCTCGGCGACCGCCACTATAAGGTAGCAACCGATGTCCAGCGCATTCTCCAGCGCTACAAGGAGCTGCAGGACATCATCGCAATTCTCGGCATGGACGAGTTGTCCGAGGAGGACAAGCTCGTCGTCGGCCGCGCGCGCAGGATCCAGCGCTTCATGTCGCAGCCATTTGCGGTCGCCGAGCAGTTCACCGGCATCACGGGCCAGTACGTGAAGCTGGAAGAGACGATCTCGTCGTTCGAGCGCCTCGTCGCCGGCGAGTTCGACCAGTACCCGGAGCAGGCGTTCTTCATGCAGGGTCCGATCGACGGCGTCGTCGAGACGGCCGCGCGTCTGGCCAAGGCATAGGATCGTGCTGAAAGTGTCGGTGATCTCGCCGGAGTCGGTGCTGTTCGAGGGAGAAGCGGACTCGGTGGTCGCTCCCGCCTACGATGGCGAGGTGGGAATTCTCACCGGGCACGCACCGCTGATGGCGCTGCTTGGGAACGGTGAGCTCCGACTCGGCGGCGGCTCACCGCGGCGGTTCATGGTCGAGGGCGGCTTCATGCAGGTCCTCAACGATGATGTGAGGATTGTTACGGAGAAGGCTTCGACGACCACTGCCAACTGAAGACGACCTGCCTGGGGCCATCGGCTTTCATGCCGTGGGCCGCGGGCGTCCCCAGTTTTACGGTCGAGGGTGGCTTTACCTGATGCGCGTCCAGACGAGGATCGCCCCGCACGACTTACCGGATCGATCGCTGAATTGCGGGGGTACCCCGGCCCAGGACCTGTACGCCTCGATTCCTTCGATGTCCGCCGGGCGTGTGACGTCGTCGAGCTCGGCGTCCAGCGCTTGCGTGCCGTCGATAAAAATCGCCGGCCGGCAATTGCGAACTCTGACTCTGTTTCCCCCTCTTGCCGACCGACGCACACCAATGCCCGGAAACGCGCGCAGCAGATCGCTCGTGTAAGCAGCCCGGCGACGCTCGATTTCGCGTCGATCGATGAAAACCCCGGATCCCCGAGTACGGCGACGTGCGTTGAATTCCTGCATTGCCGCGCCCTCTTTCGAAAGCACCCTGACGGTGTCGAGCGCCGTGACAATGGCCTGAAGCGCGATTCGGACGGGGCGGGTGACTGCCACTGTGTCCACGAGCAGTCCGAGCCGGTATGGGTGGTGGCCAACCCTTCGGACGCTGAGTATGGCTGAACCCGGCTCAAGGCGAGAAAAGGAAAACGTGCCGTCGGCTGAGGTTCGCGCAACGGGATAGAGTGAACCCGTAAGACCGGATGACCGCCGATCCAGAGTGACTTCAGCGTCGGGCAGCGGGAACCCGCGAGCGTCCGTCACGACACCCGCTAACTGGTGAATGTGAGCGGCGCTCCCGGCTTCCTGGCTCGACGCGCCGGAGGCGGCAATGATCATCGGCGCGAGCACCAGCGCGAAAAGGCGAGCAGGCCGAGTGTGCGCCGAATCTGACATCCGATTGGACACCGTTGGCTGGACTCCCACCTTGTGCCTCCGCGATGCTGCCATCTATCCCCGAATTCGCTTCCCGGCATGTGCCAGCTCAGCCGTCTGACCTTGCAGGAGGCGCACCTTGCGCTGTTGAGTGAAGGAGGCTTTGTTGAGAAATCCACGCAACTCTACAACCCTGCAGAGGTACGCACAGCCGCGCAAGTCGCGGGGAGGTTCCTGATGCTCAGTATTCGTCGGTCTGGAAACATGTTGCTGGTCGCGCTCTCACTAATCGTTCCGATGGGGCTCGCCGCCCAGGCAACGGGCACTATCACGGGGGAGCTGCGACAGGCTGGTACGGGCCGTCCGCTTTCGGGCGCGAGAGTGACTGTAGTCGGAACGAACATCGCGGTCGCGACCAACGACAACGGCACGTACGTCATCCGCGGAGTTGGCGCGGGCCCTGTCGAGGTTCGTGCGTTTTACCTCGGGCACGAGTCCCAGAAGCGTGCGCTCTCGGTGACCGCTGGCCAAACCTCACGACTCGACTTTTCAATGGCCAGCGTTGCGGTCCAGCTGGCCGAGGTCGTGACAACAGCGACTGGAGAGCAACGCCGTCTGGAAGTGGGGAGTGACATCGCGCGGGTGAATGCCGCCGAGCTGACAGCGACCCAGCCGGTCAAGAACATCGCGGATCTCCTTACGGCGCGCGCGCCAGGAGTCCAGGTCATACCCGGCTCGATTACGGGAACGCAGCCGCGCATCCGGATCCGTGGCACCAACAGCCTTTCTCTGAACAACGATCCCATCTATATCATCGATGGAATCCGCATGGAGAGCTCATCCGGCTCCTCGAGTATCGGGGTTGGCGGGGCGCTCCCCAGTCGCGTCGGCGATCTCGATCCCGAGCAGATTGAGAGCATTGATGTGGTCAAGGGTCCGTCGGCCGCAACTCTCTATGGCACCGACGCCGCGAACGGCGTCATCGTCATTACGACCAAGAGGGGGAAGGCGGGGAAGGCAAAATGGAGCACTTACGTGGAGCGGGGCTGGCTTACTGACAGGAACGACTACCCCACTGCCTTCACTCTTGTCGGCAAGACTCCCGGTGCGACCACCCAGCGGCAGTGCACGCTCGCGCAGGTTTCGGTCGGCACATGTGTAGTGGACAGCCTACGCGCCTTCAACCTGTTCGAGGATGCGGAGACTACGCCATTGGCGACGGGAACGCGGGCCCAGTACGGTGCACAGGTGAGCGGGGGCTCCGAAACACTGCGCTATTTCCTCTCGGGTGAGTGGGAAGATGAGACGGGCGTATACAAGGTTCCGCGGTTCGACATCGCGCGACTCGACAGCACCGTCGGCAGTATTCCGGAGGAGCAGCTCCGTCCCAATGCGCTGGAGAAGGTGAACGTCCGCGCTAACATCAACATTGCCCTCAGCGAAAAGACCGACGTCGCGGTCTCTACCGGGTATGTCGCCAGCTCGCAGCGACTTCCGCAGACCGACAACAACACCACGGGGCTTTTATCCAGCGCCTTTGGCGGCCCCGGATTTCGCGACAACGGGAACACCAGTCTCGGCTTTCCGCTCAACGGATATCGGGTCTTCACCCCGGGTGATGTATTTCAGGACGTCACCACTCAGGAGGTCAACCGTTTCATCGGGAGCGTGACTCCCGCCTGGAGGCCAACGAGTTGGCTCACGGGCCGGGGCAACTTCGGTCTCGATTTCACCAATCGCGTGGATTCCGAGCTTTGCAAGCGCGGCAACTGCTCAGACTTCGGCACGCAGCGCGAAGGATTCCGCGTCAACAACCGGACGAATTTCTTCCAGTACACTTTCGATGTGAACGCTGCCGCCAGGTTTAACGTGAGTCCCGCACTCAGCTCGAAGACCACAACGGGCGTGCAGTACTTTCGGAACGTTTTTTCCCGGAACGGCGCCAGCGCGAGCAACCTTCCCCGCGGCGGAAACACCGTGAATGCCGGCGCGGTGAAAAGCTCGAGCGAGGCCACGTCCTTTGCCATTACGGCGGGCGCCTTCGTAGAGCAGACGTTCGGGCTCCGCGACCGCCTGTTCCTGACTGGAGCCCTCCGCGCCGACAACAACACGGCGTTCGGGCAGAATTTCGACGCCGTCCTTTACCCCAAGGCGGATATGTCATGGATTCTTTCCGATGAAACTTTCTTTCCCAAGCCGCGGTTTCTCGACCAGTTCAGGATCCGGGCTGCTTATGGCGCCTCTGGCGTTTCGCCAGGAACGAACGACGCGCTGCTGTTCTTTGCCCCGAACATCGCCAACCTGGGTGATCAGGGAGTTCCGGGTGTCACCTTCAGCTCCGTCGGAAATCTCGACCTGAAGCCTGAGCGTGCGACCGAACTCGAGGGCGGCGCAGACCTGGCAATGTTCGACAACCGGCTGTCGATCGAATTCACCGGCTACCGGAAGAAAACGAACGATGCGCTCATTTCGCGCATTCTCCCCGGGTCGCTGGGCATTGCCTCCTCGCGTTTCGAGAACATTGGATCAGTCCAGAACAAGGGAATCGAGACGGGCATCCGCGCGCAACTGCTGCGGCGTGAGCAAATCGGGTTCGATTTTGGGTTCAATTACTCGATCAATGACAACAAGATTCTCGAGCTGGATGTTGACACCGTAAACAAGAGACCGCTTCCAATCATCGTTGGAACTCAGATACAGCACCGGGTTGGCTTTCCGCTGTTCGGCTACTATCAGCGGCCGATCAGGAGCTTCAACGACAACAACAGCGATGGGTTCATCACGCAGGACGAGCTTGTGATCGGCGACACCCTGGAGTTTCTCGGTCGCTCGCTGCCGCGAGTCGAGATGTCATTTTCGCCCGGCCTCGATCTCTTCGGTGACAAGGTCCGGATCACCGCCAGCCTGGACCACAAGGGCGGTTACAAGTTGTTGAACGCGAACGAGCGCATTCGCTGTCAGAGCCGGAACAACTGCCGCGGGCTGTCCGATCCTACTGCGTCGCTGAAGGAGCAGGCCCGGGTAGTCGCACTCCGCGATCATCCGAGCCGAACGCAGGCAGGCTTCATCGAGGATGCGGACTATACCAAGCTCCGCGAGGTGGCGGTCACCTTCACCTCGTCCGGCAACTGGCGGCTTGGGCGCGCGTTCCGCGCGGAGCGCCTGAGCGTCACGCTTGCCGCCCGGAACCTGAAGACGTGGACGAACTACACGGGAATTGATCCAGAGTCCGCGTACTTCGAGGGTGGGGGCGGAAATGACATTCAGACGGATTTCCAGACCGCTCCTCCGCCGCGCTACCTGACGCTTCGATTCAACCTCGGATTCTGAGACTAAAATGACAAACTGGAATTTCGCGAGGAGAATCGGGGGTTTGAAGTTCGAGAACTCACGTAAGTGGGTCACGCTCGGCCTGGTTTTCGCCCTGAGCGGCTCAGTTGGAATCGGATGCAGTGCGGGGCTCGAGGTTACGGACCCTGACATCATCGAGAGCGAGAATATCAACTCGCCGGAAGCAGCAGACGCGCTCAGGGTTGGCGCCTTGGCGCGTCTCTCGGACATGACCAGCGGCGGGGAGTCGACCTTCCACTTCCCCGGCCTTCTCGGCGACGAGTGGCGCTCGGGCGATACGTTCGTGCAGCGTGACGAGACTGACAAGCGCGCGCTTCGGGAAGAGGTAACTGTCGTCAGCAACATGTGGTATGCGGTAAACCGTACCCGGGCGGCGGCCGACGAGGCAATCCGCGCGCTGCGTGACTTCCCTCCGGTCGCGGCCTCGGCTCAGCCGGCGAATCAGTCGAATATTGCACAGATGTTCTGGGTGCGCGGCTTCGCCGAAACGGCGATTGCCGAGAATTACTGTAACGGCACGCCAATAAGCCGCTTCGATTTAAAGGGATCGGTTATAACATTTGGTCTGCCGGAATCGAATATCCAGGTTTACAACCGTGCCCTCGCCAGCTTCGACTCGGCGCTTGCCGTCGGTGCGGCAAATGCTCGTGGCGACACGGTACGCATCATGGCCCGCATCGGCCGCGCCCGCGTTCTTGCAAATCTGGGGAACGCCAGCCAGGTCGCTGCGACGCTGTCGGCTGCGCCGGCAATTCCAAGCACGTTTCGGTTTTTCATTAATCACCAGCAGGCAATCACCGGCACTGCCGTCAATCAGCTGTGGGCACTCAACAACTCGGCGCGGCGGTACGTCGTTGCAGACCGCGACGGAGGTGTCGGACTCAACTACGCAATGTCGGGCGATCCGCGCATTCCGGTGTGTCGCGGTGGTGACGCCGTGTGCAGGGGCGTCGGAGTGGCCAACACGATTTCGTTCGACAACAACTTTGGAGCATCGCCGCGCATCGGCGGGCCCTTATTCGTCCAGCTGATATGGCCCAGCCGCGATGACGACGTGGTCATCGTGAGTGGTGTCGAGGCGAGGCTCCTGGAGGCGGAGGCCCAGTTGCGCTCCGGAAATTCCGCTGGCTCGCTTGCGACGCTAAATACTCTCCGGGCGAGCTTTCAAACCGTGAAGGACCCCAGCAACAACACC
>DATLXE010000609.1:0-2441 GCA_035575795.1 Gemmatimonadaceae bacterium | reverse complement strand
CAAGGGGCCTGTTCCGTACGGCGGCATGACGCACCAGGAGTTCCTCCACATGGTGACACCCGCGGAGTACCGCGGCTACTCCGTGTTCACGAATGGTGAAGGGCTGATGGTCGCGGCGACGTCGCTGGCCCTCCAGTGGGCGTTGATGAAGGCGATGGACAAGCTGAAAGACGCGAAGAACGAGCGCGCCAAGGACGCCGCGCGCAAGGAAGTGCTCGACGCGATGAACGAGCTGGAGAGAGCCAGGCAGAAGGCAGGGCTGCCAGCGAAATGAGGCACTAGCGTTTCTTGTTCCCCTCCCCCCCTCCGTGTTCGAGCGTGCACGCAGGGCACCTGGTGGCTGGCAGCGTGTTGTCCACGCGATGATCGACCGGCGTCAGTGTTGTCAAATACGCGAAGATCGCCTTGAGGTCTTCATCCGACATGCCGCGATAGTGGCCCCACGGCATGACGTCTGAGATCTTGCGCTCACGGACCCGGCCGGTCCTGATGGTTTCCAGGAATAGCTCTTCCGTGTAGTACGGGATCCCGTTTGGGGCTGGTGTGATGTTGGCCGAGGCCTTCGGCTCGCGCTCGGGGTCGTACCGGAGAGTGTTGCCCCCGGCGAAGGCCATCCCGGGCAGATACTGGCCCTTGTCGTCCATTGGCGTGTGGCAATCGCCGCAGGACGCCAATGTGACGAGGTACTCCCCGCGTTTCACCGATGTGCTGAGGTCTGGCGGCTGCACGATGCCGTCGAGCGGTCGTGGTTCGGCATTGATCAAGCGCCCGGGCGGAAACGGGATGGCCGTCTTCGGGTGCTCGCTGCGCACTGCCGGAAGAGAGCGGATGTAGGTCACGACGGAGGCGAGATCTTCGTCGGACATCTTCCGGAAGTTCTGATAGGGCATGAGCGGAAAGAGCGCCCGGCCGTCATGCCCGATTCCCTCCCGCACGGCCCTGGCGATCATGTCGTCGGTCCACTTTCCGGCGCCCGTGTCGCGGTCCGGCGTGATGTTGGGCGCGACCAGCCAGGGCATCCCCTCAGGCGTCCATTGACGACCCGCCCCCGTCATACCCGCCTTGATCGGCAAGCCGTCGATGGAGGCATCGAGCTCGGAATGGCAGACGAGGCACATCGACACGTTGCGGACGATGTATTCGCCACGCGCCAGGCGTGAGGCCGACGGCTCGAATCGACGGTCCGTGAGCGGGCGCGCCTTCGGGCCAAAGAACGGCGTCCAGCCGATCGTTGCGGTGATCGCGGCCCCGAGGAACACGACGAGCGCGAGCACCGTGAAGAGCACCGCTTTCTGCCAACGTTTCATTCCCGCCGCCTCCTCTCTTTCATGAACGTCTCGATCTCGTCGACCCCTCGTGGAACGGTCGCCGACAGGCGTTCGAGGCCGGTCGGTGTCAGCAGGTACGAATCCTCGATGCGCACGCCGATGTGCTTGTACTTCTCGACCACGGGGCGCACCTTCGCGATGAAGTCGGCATTGGCCGCCGTCGGCGAAAGGGCATCGAGCGCCTGCGGACGGATGTAGATCCCCGGCTCGATGACGAACGCCATCCCGGGTTCGAGCGGCTTGCGGACGCCGACATCGTGCACGTCGTGACCGATCCAGTGCGAGACGCCGTGCGTCGACCAGATCTTGAACTGGGTGCCGGTCCCCTCCGTCACGAGGCCAAGCTTCAGGAGCCCGGCGCGAAGCACCTCGTCGCAGGCCACCTGGATCGCGCTCACCTCGGCGCCGGCCTTGGCGGCCTGTTCGCCGGCCTGCTGCGCGGCGTAGACGATCTCGTAGATGTCGCGCTGTGCGCGAGTGAACGTGCCGTTGACGGGGTACGTGCGCGTGATGTCACCCGTCAACCCCTGGTAGCTGCCGGCGGCGTCCACCAGCAGCAGGTCTCCGGTTTCCATGCGCCGGCTGGACTTTCCGTAATGCAGGATCGTCGCGTTGGGCCCGCTGCCGACGATGGAGGGATAGCCCCAGCTCATGGCGCCGTTGCGCATGTAGGTGGCTTCGATCTCCGCCTCGACTTCGTACTCGAACTTTCCTGGCGCGGCTGCGCGCATACCCGCGCGGTGGGCATCGCTCGAGATCTTGACGCTTTTGCGCAGAACGTCCTGCTCGTAGGGAGTCTTGATCTGGCGTAACGCGTCGAGAACGGGGGAGGCGTCGGTGACGCGGAAACCAAAAAAGCGCTCTCGCAATGTCGCGGCGAACTGCGCCGTGGGCGTGGGGGGCGCGCGGAGGCTCTGTGGCTCCATCAGTATGGCGAGCCGGGCCTTCCCGTCCGCCAGGGCCTGGAAGAACGCGGCGTACTCGGTCGGGCTCCCGCCCATCGGGCGCTTCGACAACATCGCCGCGATGAACCCATCGAACTGGCTCATCGTCATGACCGTCTGGATGCCGCTCTGCGCGGTCGCCTCCGCCGGGGTGAGGCTGTGGCCGTTC
>DATLXE010000608.1:0-2617 GCA_035575795.1 Gemmatimonadaceae bacterium | reverse complement strand
CAGCTCGTATGGGGTGTAGCCATCTACTTTCTTCGTTCCGTTTGCTCTCGGGACGAATTCCTGCGTGAAGTATTTGTCGAATGTACGATTGAGTGCGACTTGCGGCAGGAGGTGCATTTCGCCGCCGGGGGATATCATCGTCGTCGTCGATGTCGCGTCGAAGTCGGCTAGCTCGGCGGACGCGGGAAGGTGGTCGATGTTTCTCGTCTTCATCACGAGCTCCATCGAGGCGTAGAAGTCCTTGCGAAAGGCGGCTTCGAGCGCGCGGTACGCTTTCGCCTCGGGCTTGTTGAGTGCTTCCGCCATCCATGCTGCGTCCTTGAATCCGCGGAGCGCGAAGGTGTCGTCCCAGTAAGAGTGCATCGGCTTCGCTGAGTAACCCTCGTGGCTGATCGACTGGGGAAGGAGGCCGTAGAAGATTCGCTTGTCGCCGGACTCGAACTCGGCGGTCATCCGCGATTGGCGCAGTGAGTCCATGTAGCTCACCACCTTCATCACGCGCGGCCACATCTTTTCCATCAACGCGCGGTCGCCGGTGTGACGGTAGTACTCGGCAACCAGATAGATGAACTGGCCGTGGCTGTCGTTCTCGGGCACCGGCGTCGCGCCGTGCTCGTCGACGCAGCACGGGATCTTGCCGTTGTCGTACTGGTACGGGGCGTACCACTCGATGAATTCGCGCACGGCCTGGGGGTGGCCGAGTCGGAGGAGGGCGGTCGAAGTGAGTGAGCCGTCGCGTATCCAGGAGCGGGAATAGGAGCGCGAGCCGGGCTGGATCGCGGCGCCGTCGCGATTGATCAGGATGTAGGCGAGGTTGGCGCGCATCGTCTCGATGTGGCGCTGCCCTGATGACGGCAGCCCGATCGTTACGCGCCCCAGCTTCTCACGCCACTCGGCGCGGGTTCTCGCGAGGGCGGCGTCGATTCGTACCGACATTGCGCTGGATTGGCGCATCGAGATGGCTGAAGGGTGATGCGTTTTGAGCTTGCCACTTCCGTCCCTGAAGACAGCGCGTCCAACGACTTCCGTGCTGAGCGCCTCCCCAAGTTGGGCATCAAGGGTGTTACCATGAAGCGGAATCTCGATATCGATGGGGGCCGAGGTTGCGCCAGGCGCGAGGGTGAGCGGGTATTCCATTGCTCCAGAAGCCAGCCCAAAAGCGTCGCTGACGGCCGGCAGGCTTACGATTGCACCGGTTCGCAGGCCATCGACAATGTTGCCGTCGGCGAAGGAGCTTGTCACGAAGCCGGTTGGAGTCGGGTAGGCTGCTATTGCTGCCCGGCCGTTTACTGCGACGTCCGACGATCCGCGCGGCATCGAGATACTGTCGATGCGCGCCACGCCTCCCGCCCCATTCAGGAATTGCCAGGGCGGATTTACCTGAAGCGGACGAATTACGATGAACAGCTTCATTCGGCGCGGCGCCGCGGTCTTGTTGGTAACTCGATATCGCGCGAACATCACGGAGGGCCCCTGCCGCCGGGACCGCTCGGACACGAAGGCGGTTATGAACAGCTCGATCTCCGGCGTGCTCCACTTCACCCGCGGCAGCGGCAGCCCCTCGGGTTCGGCGATCACTGTCGCCTTCGCATCGGCCCAGGTGATTAGCTTGCCATTGTCGAACAGAAACGGCTCAACCGAAAACTGGCCGCGTCCGACCTCGATCATACCTTCTTCGTTGATCAAGCCCTCGGCGCTGTCACGATCAGCACCGATCACCGTCCAGTAGGACTGCACGTTGCCGAGGTATTTCGGGTGGCTGCCTTTGGGCGCACCGGTGCGCGAGGCATCGCCGGCGATGCGAAGGAGCATGTCATTCTTCGTCGGTGCCCAGTCGAGCGGCTTGACGCTCACATCGCGGACCGCCGACATCGAACCGGGACCGACACTGGACCTCGAGACCTGGCGCAGGCGCAGGTATCGCACGTCGGTCTCCGGAATCCACACATAGTCACGCGCGAGACTGCGGAAGGAAGACAGCCACGTTGTAGCGCGGGTCTTACGCACGCGGTAGAGACTCTGCCACAGCGCCCCGTCAGTGGAGCCGAGCACGTCGTAATCGACCGCGCGCTGTAACGGCGGCCAGTCGACGGTAAGCGCACCGAGCTCACGTCGTTTAAGAAAGTCGATATCGTACGAGTCGGCGCTGCGCGTAATGCGTGGAGTCAGGTCGTACGGACGGTCGAGCTCGAGCGGGGTCAGCGTCAGATCATCGAGCCAGACGCTCCCCTTCCCGCCCGTGCCCGCCGTAATCGCCAGCTCGATGGAAGCAACCCGCTTCATGTCGCCGCCGCCGACCGGACCCCACGCGAAGGAGATCTGCCGCTTCTTGCGCCGGTACGTCGTCCACTCGCGCGGGAACGTGTAGTCCACGGTATTCGACCACCAGACATTCTCCCCGGACGGATCGACGAGCTTGAACTCGAGCGTGTTATTGGGGGCCTGCCCGCGAATTGCAAAGGAAAACTCGTAGTTAGCCGGCAACACGAGTTCGACTGCGCGCTTCACGACAGCGTAGCCCCCATGACCATGGAAGTCGAAGTCGACACGCAGCGCCTTCCCGTGCAGCCCATTGTCCTGGTGCACAGAAACCTCAACTCCATCAGCAGGCGCCGAG
>DATLXE010000607.1:0-7273 GCA_035575795.1 Gemmatimonadaceae bacterium | reverse complement strand
TCTCGCTCGACAAGGACGCGCCGATTCCTCGCCCGATCGAGCCGCCCAGTGAGGGCCGGATCGTGGCGATCCCGCAGGTGGGTGGCCTGCATCACCGGTACGAACGCCACGCCGCCTGACCCAGACATGGCCGCAGGCACGACCCCCGATCCTCGAATCGCCGCGCGCCGACGCCACCCCTCCTGGCGCCCGGACGTCAGCGCTCGCCTGCACCTTCGACACGCGCACCCGCGTTCGCACTCGTCAACCGAACGGCACGCCCGTCCTCAAAGCCTGTCGCTCCCTGGACGCCGCAAGATCGAGTTTTTGGCAGGCACACCGGGTGCGAGGCGTCGCCTGCGGCGGATCCCAGCAGCAGTTCGGCGTACGAGGTCAGTTCGATGGTGCGGGCGCACTCACCGTGATTGGCGATGGTGGCACGGCGCAATTCGACGTCCCGATCCCCAGCGACCGCGATCTGGAGCGTCGTCTCCAAGGCACCGTCGCGACGGACGATGCGCGCGCACCCGGCGGACGCGGTCATGGCGTAGGCATCGGGGCGCCTCCGCAGGGTTGCAAGCCCGCCGACCACACCGCGCCACTCTCGACATCGCGGAGCAGGACGTAGCTGCCCCACGGGTCGCGCGTCGGGTCTTCGCGCCAACGGGTGACGGCCAGATCGCCCTAGTGGCTGAACCCCGATCCCGCCTCGCTGAGCATCACCGTGTAGCGGCCGTTGGAAAGCAATTGCGCGCGAGGCGCGGTGTGCGCGTGCGGGAGCGATGACATATCCGTCCGTTCTGTGTGGGCTACCCGTGCGTGAATGTTGCCGCGACGATATCGTGCGCCTCGGCCTGGATCTGGTGCAGATGGTCGCGACCCCGGAAACTCTCGGCGTAGAGTTTGTACACGTCCTCGGTGCCGGACGGGCGCACGGCGAACCAGCCGCTCTCGGTCACGAGCTTCAGCCCGCCGAGGGGAGCGTCGTTGCCTGGCGCCCGCGTCAACTTGCCGGTGATCGGTTCACCGGCCAGCGTGGAGATGTTCACCTGCTCCGGCGAGAGGCCCGCCAGGAGCTTCTTCTGTTCCGGCGTCACGGGGGCGTCGATGCGCTCGTAGACGGGGTCACCGAGCTCGCCCGTGAGCGTCCGGTAGAGCTCCCCCGGGTCGCGCCCCGTGACCGCCGTGATCTCTGCGGCCAGGAGCCCGAGGACGATCCCGTCCTTGTCGGTGGTCCAGACCGTCCCGTCGCGGCGCAGGCACGAGGCGCCGGCGCTCTCCTCGCCTACGAAACCGAGGCTGCCGTCGAGGAGCCCGTCGACGAACCACTTGAACCCGACGGGGACCTCCACGAGCGGTCGTTGCAGTCTGTGAGCCACTCGATCGATCATGCTGCTGCTGACCATCGTCTTGCCGATCCCGGCCGCGGCCGGCCACCTCTCCCGGTGGTGGAAGAGGTAAGAGATGGCCACCGCGAGGTAGTGGTTCGGGTCGAGCAGCCCGGCGCCCCCGGTCACGACGCCGTGGCGGTCGTGGTCGGTGTCGCAGGCCCAGGCGACGTCGAAGCGATCCTTGAACCCGATCAACCGCTGCATCGCATAGGGCGAGGAGCAGTCCATCCGGATCTTCCCGTCCCAATCGAGGGTCATGAAGCGGAAGGTGGGATCCACCTGGGTGCTGACGACGGTCAGCGCCAACTCGTGCCGCTCACTGATGGCCTCCCAGTAGCGCACCCCGGCGCCGCCCAGCGGGTCGACGCCGAGGCTGATTTTCGAGCCCCGAATCGCTTCCATGTCGATCACGTCGCCGAGATCGCTGACGTAGGCACTGAGGTAGTCGTGCCGACGCGTGGTGGCGGCGTGCAGTGCTGTTTCGTACGGGACCCGCTTGACCCGCTTCAGGCCGGATTCGAGGAGCTGGTTCGCTCGGGCTTCGATCCAGCCGGTGATGCCGGTCTCGGCCGGGCCCCCGTGCGGCGGGTTGTACTTGAAGCCGCCGTCCTCGGGTGGGTTGTGGGAGGGCGTCACCACGATCCCGTCGGCCTTGCCGGTGGTCCGGCCGCGGTTGTAACAGAGGATCGCGTGAGAGATGACCGGCGTCGGCGTGTACCCGTCCCGGTCGTCGATCATCACGTCCACCCCGTTGGCGGCCAGTACCTCCAGGGTGGTGGCCAGGGCCGATGCCGACAGCGCGTGGGTGTCGATGCCGAGGAAGAGCGGTCCGTCGATCGTCGCCCGCCGCCGGTAGTCGCAGATGGCCTGGGTAATGGCCAGGATGTGGTCCTCGTTGAAGGCGCAGTCGAACGCTGATCCGCGATGGCCCGAGGTGCCGAAGGTCACCTGTTGCTGGGGCACCGACGCGTCGGGCCGCTGCGTGTAGTAGGCGGTCATCAGCCGCGGGATGTCGACCAGCGTGGCCGGGTCGGCGGGCTTGCCTGCCCCTGGGGCAACGCGTCTGGCGGCGTTCATGAGGTCTCCTCGTTCATCGTGACCAGGCCAGCCAGCGGCGGCTGATTGATTTCAGGAATGGGGTCAGGCGCGTGCGGCTGTACGCATCGCCAGCCTTGCGGATCGCCTCCGCCTGAGTCGGATAGGAATGGATCACTCGCGAGACGGTCTTCAAGCCGATCCCCGCCACCATGGCCAGGGAGATCTCGTTGATCATCTCGCCCGCGTGCCGCGCGACGATGGTCGCTCCCAGGATAGTGTCGGTGCCGTCGCGGACGTGGATCTTGACGAAGCCCTCCTCCTCGCCGTTGAGGACGGCGCGATCCACGTCGCTCATCGGCACGGTGAAGGTCTTGATCGGGAAGCCCCGCTCCTGGCATTCCGCCATATAGAGGCCTACATGCGCGATCTCCGGATCGGTGTACGTGCACCAGGGAATGGTCAGCGCGCTCAGTCTCTGGCGGCCCCAGAACAGCGCGTTCTGGATCACGATGCGCGCCGTGGCGTCCGCCATGTGGGTGAACTTGCGTTCCAGCGCCACATCGCCCGCGGCGTAGATGCGCCGGTTGCTGGTCTGCAGATAGTCGTTCACCCGTACACCGTGCTCGTGGTCGTACTCGACGCCGGCCGCTTCGAGGTTCAGCCCCTCGACGTTGGGCGCCCGCCCGACTCCCGCCAGGATCTCGTCCACCGCCACCGTCGCTTCCTGGTTGTCGTTGACCAAGCGTACGTGCTTCTCGCCGTCGCGCAGGGTGACGTGCGTCACCTCCGTATTGAGTCTCACGTCGATGCCGTCTCTCCGCAAGGCGTCGGCGAGGATCTCCGCGGCGTCCCGCTCCTCGCCGGGGAGGAAGTAGCGCTCGCGGCCGGCGATGATCACCTCGCTGCCCAGGCGCGCGAAGGCCTGAGCCAGCTCGCAGCCCAAGGGCCCGCCGCCGATCACCAACAGCCGCCGGGGAAGCTCGGTCAGGTTGAAGACCGTTTCGTTGGTCAGATAACCGGCGGCGTCGAGGCCCTCGATGGGGGGGCGGGCGGCGCGGGTGCCGGTGGCGATGACGGCCTTCTTGAACCGGAGCGTGGCGCCGGCGACCTCGACCGTGCGCCGATCGGCGAACGTCCCCTCGCCCAGGAACACGTCCACACCCAGGGCCCGGAACCGCTGGGCCGAGTCGTGGCGACTGATGTGGGCGCGGAGGCGGCGCATGCGCTCCATGGCCGCGGCGAAATCAGGTTCCGAGTGCACCGGCGCGCTCCCGGCGAATCTCGGCGCGTGGTGGAGGTCGGTGTGGAACCGCGCGGCGCGCAGGAGCGCCTTGGAGGGAACGCAGCCAAAGTTCAGGCAGTCGCCGCCCATCAGGTTCTTTTCCACCAGCGCTACCCTGGCGCCGAGGGCGGCGGCGCCGGCCGCGGTGACCAGCCCGGCGGTGCCGGCGCCGAGGACGACGAGGTTGTAGCTGGGGGCGGGTCGCGGGTTCGTCCAGTCCGCTGGCCGCACGTTGGCCAGCAGCTTGGCGTCGCGGACGTCGTTCGGCTGCAGCGCGGCCCGTGACTCGGCGTGGTCGGCCTCGTTCATCGGTTGTTGCTTCATCTCAGTCATCCCCGGCCGAATCTCGCGCGGCGGCCCGTGGTGTTCCGGGGAGAGCCAACCCCGGTGGGCCCCGTCGCCGGTGTCGAAGCCGCTGGCGTCAGCATCACTTCTTCTGAGCCATCTTCACGATGGCGACGATCAGGAGGATGATCAGGAGAACGCTGATCACCGGCCATAGCATCATCCAGCCGCCCATTCCCATCATTCCGTTCATGATCAACTCCTCTGTATCTTCGTGCTCAGGCGTTGGTTCGAGCTCCGATCGCATTCTCCGGCGTGTACCGCGTCGATCGCGCGGCGGGCTTTACTACAGGTCGGTTCGAGCACGTCTCCAGATCACCCCGTATGCGGCGATCTCCAGAAGCGGGATGACGATCCATTGCAGCAGCGGCGACAATCCGATTCCCAAAATTTGCGGCATCTGTTCGTCGTAAGCCCACCTGCCGGTCGAGACGGCGTAGATCTCATATCCGATGGTGATGAGAATGCCGACGGCCAGGAAGATCACCGCCGGGGAGAGACGCCACCGGAGCAGCGGCCAATGCCGTCCACCCGACATCGCCGCCGCCGAGAACGCAATCGTCGTGATCACGAGATCCCCGGCCGCCGCTCTCGCACACCATGCTGCCGCCCGCCAGAAAAGCATGGACTGCATCTGTCGAAAGAGGTTGCCCTGGGCCATCTCCCATGCGAAATGGAGGGCGAACGCGACGAGGATGACGGCAATCCAGCGCCCGGATTCGTGCATGATTTCAGTGCGGTCGGTGTCGCTCATCGGTCGCTCGATCTCAGCCATCCGTTGCGGAACCCCGCGCGGCGCAGCCCGGTCACGATGGCAGGACACTCGCGCATCAGGCGCCAGAGCAGCCCCGAGCGGTAGTTCTCAATCATCAGGGCCACCGGTCCCTGGTCCAGCCCGTGGTGCTCCGGGGCGAGCCAGCCTCGGTCGGTCCCGTCTCCGGTATCGAAGCTGGGGTTGAAGCTGGTCAGAAGCCCGTCCTTGCTGAGGCTTTCCGGATACACCTCCCGGACGTGCCGGAGCGCGGCCAGGACGGCTTCCGGAGCAAAGGGCAGGGATGCGGCGACTACCCAGGGTGCCAGCGTCCCATCGTCCGGTCCGAACGGAACCCCCCGGGCCACGTACCCGTAGAACTGTCGCTCGATGCCTCCTTCCAAACGCTGCTTCGAGAAGCCGGGGCCGAGGCCGGCGGTCACGCCCCAACAGTTCGCACCGTACCCTTTGAACCATAGGGGATTGCGGATCGCGTACTGCTGCTGAACGGCGGTGGCCCGGCGGCTGTTCTCGAAGTAGTCGGCCCGCTTCTCCCGCATGAACGCGTCCTGGATGCCACGCAAGTCGATCCAGACGTGCGAGAGCTGGTGGATGAACAGCGGCGCCGCGAAGAGGAAATCGATGTCGTAGAGGTTCTCCCACTGATAGGTCTCGCACAACGCGCCGTAGCTCTCCGCGGGGAGCGCGTGCGTGGGCGAGCCCAGGCCGAGGATGTACAGGAGCATCGCCTCGCTGTATCCCTCCCAACCGTAACTCAGAAAACCGGCCCCGGACTTCCACCCCATACGCACCGCGCGGCCGTCCGTGGTGGCCCAGGGCCACTCGACCCGCTCGTAGAGGAACCGTGCGAGCTCCCGGATCTCTCGTTCGTCGTCCACTGGGGCCGAAAAGTACGCTCCGCTGGCGAGAACGCCGGCGATGAGGATCGCGGTGTCGATCATGGACAGCTCACACTGCCAGACGCGCCGGCCGGTCTTCATGTCGAGAAAGTGGTAGTAGAAACCTCGAAAGCCGGTGGCGTCCGGCTCCTCGCTCTGGGGGCTGTCGCGGAAGAACCGCAGCGCGGCCAGCGTGCGCGCCGCGGCCTCGCGACGGGGAAGGAAGCCTCGCTCCGCCCCCACGACATAGGCGGCGAGGCCGAGCCCGGTGGCGGCGATGCTGCACGGGGAGCCTTCCCGCGAGCTGTCGGCGATCAGCCCGTTGTCCAGGTTCGCGGCGCGGAGGAAGTATCCGACGGCGTCCTGCTGGAGCCTGTCGAGATTAACCACGTTCGATGACGGCTCGTTCATGTCCCGTCGGAATGACCTGCTGGGCGTTGTTCGGACCAGCTGAAGCCTGAGAGAATGGCGCCAGCCCATGCGACCGGGGCTCCGGACCGGTGCCCCCCACTCCGATGACCGCCTCGAAGTCCCAGGCTTGAACACGACCCATGCAGTCACGGATTCCGAACCGCCCTAATTCGTCAGGATCTCCTAGGTGTGTTCGTTTGTAGATCAGCGTGCGCATGAAGCTCTTCAATCTTCCTCCACAGCACCGATGAGGGCCTACGTTTCCCAGACTCCCATTGGTACACGACAGCCTTGCCGGCAGCCCCGAGTCGCTGCGCCAAGGCTGCTTGCGTAAACCCCAGCTCCAGGCGCATAGCTCGGAGACGATGTGCGCAGTCGGGCGGCACACGCACCGGCACGGGAGCGATGGGCTTGGGCGCGAATCGAGAGTACGAACGCTTGTAGTAGCGCTCGATGAAGGCCCTGCCGGCCGCGAGCGTCGCGGTGGGCACGGGATTCCGAAAAACGACCCGGTTTCCGTACGTCACCGTGAGACGACCGTTGCGCGCGGCCTGGCGCAACGTGCGTACATGGACGCCGAGTTGTGTGGCGAGGTGCGGCAGCGACCACTGCCGATCTGGAGCCTCGACGACGGCCAGGGTGCGCGCCTTCTCCAACCAACCGCGGGGTACCGCGCGGCGTCCCGAATCCCAGGCGCGGTACGTCTCCACCGAGACGCCCAATCGTTCCGCGAACTGCGGCTGCGACAACTGCATCCGCAGACGCAGGCAACGCATCTCGCTGGGTCCGATTGGTCGCACTGCTCCAGGCATCGTGTGTCCACACGATTACCTCGATTCTCGACGCAACCGCCACCAAGTAATTCACCGAGCCCAAGGCTGACCGGTCGTGGGGCCCCAAGACACTGTTCGACATTCGTGGGCTGCGGATGGGATTCGATAAATCTGGCCGATTTGGCGCGCCCAGCAGGACTCGAACCTGCGACCCCCGGCTTAGAAGTCCCAGGTTCTATCCAAGTGAGCTACGGGCGCACGACGGTAAACGACGGCGCCTCTGATCGAGCGCGAAAGCGGCAGCGCGGTTGAAGTGCCTGGCTACGAAGGCTGGGCGTTCCCCGAGCTCGACAAGCTCAGCGCGAGCGACGGCGGCGCGACGCGCGCGCAGCTTGATGCGTTGA
>DATLXE010000606.1:0-3109 GCA_035575795.1 Gemmatimonadaceae bacterium | reverse complement strand
CAACACGATGGCCGACGCGAAGGCCCTCCGTGCCGCCGTCAGGGAGTACGCGCGCGTGGTGCAGATCGGCACGCAGCGCCGGAGCTCGACGAAGTACCAGCGCGCGCACGACTTCATCAAGTCCGGCAAGTTCGGCGACATCGTCATGGCGGAGATGACCTGGAACGTGAACCAGCCCGGACGCTGGCGGCGGCCCAAGCTCGTCGCCGATCTGCGCCAGGAAGACACGGACTGGAAGCGCTTCCTCATGAACCGGCCGCAGGTGCCCTTCGATGCACGAAAGCATCTCGAGTACCGGCTGTTCTGGCCTTACTCCTCCGGCATTCCCGATCAGTGGATGGTCCATCAGATCGATACCGTGCACTGGTTCACCGACCTTCCGCGACCGCGGAGTGTCGTCGCCAACGGCGGGATCTACCTGTGGCGCGATGGGCGGCAGAATTACGACACGATGGCGGCGGTGTTCGATTACGGCCCGATCAACGATCCCACCAAGGGCTTTCAGGTCGTCTACAGCTCGCGGATGACCAATGAGGCCGGGGACGTGAAGGAGCTGTACTACTCGAACGGCGGCACGCTGAACCTCGACACTGGCGAAGTCACCCCCGAGGGCGGTCTTCAGGAGCGGCACGCGAAAGCGATGAACATGCAGCCGAACCAGCTCGAGAAGGTGACGCTGGCGCCGAAGGGTGAACGGACGGCGACGACCGCCAGCACCGGCGTCGACAACGACACCAGCGCCAACGTGCGCAACTGGATGGAGTGCGTACGCAGCCGCAAGACGCCGAATGCGGACATCGAAGCGGGCTACCGGCACTCCGTCGCGCTCTGCATGACGATCGCCGCGCTGCAGACGGGCCAGCGCATCACGTTCGACGACACAAAGCAGGAGGTTGTCGTCGGCGCTACGTCGCGGACGTGACGCACATCGGCCTCCTCGGCGCGGGCAATATCAGCGACACGCACATGCGAGCGGCGCAGGCGCTGGCGGGGGTCGAGATTTCCGCCGTCTACTCTCCTACCCTCTCGAACGCGCAGCGGCTCGCTGACGCCGCTGGGGCCACCGCCTACGACGACCTCGCGCGATTCCTCGCGCACACGCCGCTCGATCTTGTCCTCATCGGGAGCCCGCCCGGGCTGCATGCGGAGCAGGCCATCACGGCCATCGAACGGGGGCTGCACGTCCTGATCGAAAAGCCGCTCGACATCTCGAGCGCGCGCGTGAGCGCGGTGATCGCCGCTGCCGCGAGGGGGCGTGTTCAGGTTGGTGTCTTCTTCCAGGATCGGCTCAAGCCGGATATCGTCCGGGTCAAGAGTCTGATTGAGGATCAGCGCCTGGGGAAGCCCGGCATGGCCTCAGGGCGCGTGAAATGGCACCGCCCGCCCGAATACTACGGCGACTCACGGTGGCGAGGCAGGGCTGCACTGGACGGTGGCGGCGCGCTGATGAGCCAGGGTATCCATACGGTGGATCTCCTGCAATGGATGTTCGGGCCCGTCGTGTCGGTGACGGCGGCCATTGCGACGCGCATCCACGCGATCGAATCGGAAGACACCGCCGCAGCGACCCTCACGTTCCGCAGCGGTGCGATCGGTGTGATCGAAGCGACGACGTCGGTGTATCCCGGTTACGCACGTCGGCTGGAGTTGACGGGGAGCGAGGGCACGCTGATCATCGAGGGGGATACGCTGATCGCCGAAGACCTGCGGGAGGCCCAGCGCCACAGCGCCGCCCCGGACCTGGCGCCCTCCACACCTCCCGACGCCGCCGCCGTGACCGCGACCGTCGCCGATGCCGAGCCTCACGCCAGGGTCATCGCGGACTTCATCGAGGCGGTGCGGGCGGGCCGCGCGCCGATGTGCGACGCGCACGAAGGACGCAAGAGCATCGCGATCATCGAGGCGATCTATCATTCGGCGCGGACGAGGCGGGCGGTCACTGTGGGGGAGTGATCCGGTATCAACCTGTCTCAAGCCCTCACCGCTGAGGGCGCGGAGGGCGCCGAGAACATAATCATCCTTTCAACGGAACCCGGTGACAATCCGAGCAGCGGTAGGTCAGCCGAGTTATCCTTTGCCAGAATCGGCAGTTCCTTATTTCTGGCTTGGTCGAGCCCAGTGTCGCGGCGAGGTCACGTCGGGGCCACGGCGCGATGCGGCCAGCGCGCTGCGTCAGTTCGAAAACTGCACCGGAGGCACTCCTATCCGCGACGGCGCTGATTCGCCACCGCCGTACGACCTACCCGAACGCCGAAGTGATCCCTCACCGGCCTTCGACGAAGTCAAGCCGGAGCGGCACCGTAAGACGATCGCCGGAGGTGCAGTTTTCCGCGCGTCAGGCCGAGGCGCCGTGGCGCTGGCGTGGCCCTGCCGCCGCGATTGTCCTCAACGGCATCAGCGGCCTTTGCGGTGAAGCAGGGAGACGGCCTTAGACGTCGAGCCGCTTCTTCTGCTTGATCGCCTCGTTGCCACGCATGCACGCACGCGCAGAGTGCGAGGCCTCGAGCGGACCGCATGCCACCGGTGCGCCGCCGCGCACCGCCGTTTTGACAGGCTTTCACAGCCGTGATTGGGGTCGCTCGTGAACCAATCGGGCAACCATCAGATTGCCGTGTTGAACCGTGTTGAACCGTGGCCCGTCTCGCGCGGCGCGCTGAGCATTGCGGTGTTGAACCATGTTGAACCGTGGCCCGTCTCGCACGGCGCGCTGTCGAGCAGCCCTGAAGGGCTGCGCTACGGCGCTAGACGTCGAGCCGCTTCTTCTGCTTGATCGCCTCGTTGCCACGGATGCACGCACGCGCGGAGTGCGAGGCCTCGAGCGGACCGCACGCCACCGGTGCGCCGCCGCGCACCGCCGTTTTGACAGGCTTTCGCAGCCGTGATTGGGGTCGCTCGTGAACCAATCGGGCAACCATCAGATTGCCGTGTTGAACCGTGTTGAACCGTGGCCCGTCTCGCACGACGCGCTGACGAGCAGCCATGAAGGGCTGCGCTACGACTACGGCTCGGGCGGCGGGCATACGGCACGGCGTGAGCACTGCGGTGTTGAACCGTGTTGAACCGTGGCCCGTGCGCGCTGTCGAGCAGCCCTGAAGGGCTGCGCTACGGC
>DATLXE010000605.1:0-2078 GCA_035575795.1 Gemmatimonadaceae bacterium | reverse complement strand
GCCGTAGTTGGAATATTCGTACGCGACGCCGGGCGGGTTCGAGAAGGGAATCCCCTGCTTCAGCATCGCCGTGAACCCGTCCTCCGACGCGCCGAGCTGCTGATCGCCCCAGGGATTGTCTTCCGGGAATCCGGCCGCGTGGGACATCAGGTCGCGTACGGTGATCCTGGGAGAGTCGGTCGTTGGGTAGCGGAGGCCTTTCAGCTCGGGCACGTATTGCTCCGCCGGATCATCGAGCGACAGCTTTCCTTCGTCGCGCAGCTTCAGGATCGCCATGGCGGTGAAGCTCTTCGTCATCGAGGCGATCCGGAAGACCGTGTCCTTGTCGACCGGAGCCTTGATCGTGAGGTCGCGGATACCCGACACGCCGAGATGCGCCAGCTCCCCGTCGATGACGATGCCCCACGCCGCGCCAGGCACATGTGTGCGCGTCATGAATTCGTTGACGGTGCGGTCGATCTCCGGAAATGCGGCACTGAGCTTTGCGCGGCGGTCGGGGTCCGTGAAGGTCGCGGGGGGATTCGTCGCGATCGCGGACGCCTGTTGGGCCGAGGCCGGGATCGCTCCCTGACTGACGGCGAGGCCGATGACGATCAGACCGAGTGCGGAGCGCAGAGGTGAATCCATGCGTGATTATGTCCCCAACTATCCGGGCGGCGTCGGTCGCGTCGCGGAGGAGAATGCGCCCCCGTCGCGCTTCACACCGCGTCGCCGGGCAGTTCGCCGGGTTCAGGGAGCGCGATGCCAGACTCTCTGAGCTTCGGGGCGGGTTTCAGCGGCGCGCCGACCAATGCGTCGCGATCGTAGTCGCTGCCAGGCGGGCTGACGGGTACGTATTGCTCGAACTGTACCGAATAGGTGCCGCGCCCGTATGTCCGCGATCGGAGGTCGGTCCCGTACCCGAACAGGTCCGCCAGCGGTACGCGAGCTCGAATGGCCTGTGTCTCGACGCGATCCTCACGTGACTGAATGTGCCCGCTGCGACTCTCGATATTCTGCATCACGTCGTCAATGAACGCTGTTGGAACGACCACGTCCAACCGCATGGCGGGTTCAAGGACGACGGGCCCGGCTTTTCTCGCCGCTTCCTGGAACGCGATCGACGCGGCATTCCTGAACCCGTCCTCGGTGGAGTGGGCGTCGTGGTAAGAACCAGCCCACAGTTCGACGTGCACATCATCGACCGGATAACCCTTGACCGGGCCTACGGAAAGCGCGTCCCTGATTCCGTTATCGACCGACCGGATGAGCACCTCCGGCAGCGCCCCGCCGGCGAGATGGCCCTCGAAGACGTACCCGGATCCGCGCGCGCCTGGAGAGAGATGCATCCTCACGTGGCCGGACGGTCCCAGTCCGCCCGTTCTCTCGCAAGCCGCCTCTCCTTCCGCGGGACGCGTGATCGTTTCCTTATAGGCCACCTGCGGACGGCCGCACGTCGCCTCGACGCCGAACTCACGCCGGAGGCGGTCGACGATGACCTCGAGATGCTGGTCGTCCATGGCGCCGATCATCACGTCGCCAGTCGCCGCATCGGATCGCATGCGCAGGGCGGCATCCTCGGCGATCATCTGCTGCAGACCCCGCCCGAGCTTCTCCGCGTCGCCGAATGTCTTCGGCCCGAGCGCGAGCCATAGCACGGCGGGGCCCGTCGGTTCAGCCATTTGGGAGGACGTCCATCCGTTTCCTTCAGCGCGGATGATACACTTCACGCATCCTGAGTTCTTCAATTCTCCATGCGGCCTGACCTCGAACACCTGATCCACCTGCAGGAGCTCGACTCCGCCACGGATCGATGCCGCAAGCGCATCGCCGACATCCCAGTCGTTCAGCAGTCGCTCGAAGCCCGCGCAGCGGCCCGTGCGGCGGATGTGCAGGCCGTCAAGGACCGCGTCGCCGCGACCGGCACGAGCAGGCGGGACATCGAGAAAGACGTGTCGGGCGTCCAGACGCGGCTCTCGAAATACAAAGAGCAGCTGATGGGCGTGAAGACGAACAAGGAATACACCGCGATGCAGCACGAGATCGCGACGGCCGAGGGGCTGGTGCGGTCGCACGAAGACCGGCTGCTCGACCTCATG
>DATLXE010000604.1:0-4849 GCA_035575795.1 Gemmatimonadaceae bacterium | reverse complement strand
GCCGGCAACACGAGTTCGACTGCGCGCTTCACGACAGCGTAGCCCCCATGACCATGGAAGTCGAAGTCGACACGCAGCGCCTTCCCGTGCAGCCCATTGTCCTGGTGCACAGAAACCTCAACTCCATCAGCAGGCGCCGAGCTCCATGCAGACACAGTCTCAAAGTCATCGATAACAATGCTCGCGTTAGCCGATGATGCCTCCTGCTGCGCACTCAGGGCAGCCGGAAAGAGCAGCAAGCTGGCAACAGCCAATTGAAAGCGCATCAAACCTTCCCATGTTAATGCTAAGACTCCGACGGAATAAGCTGATAAGCTTGCAACTGCAAAGCTTTCAGCTCCCTGCTTAGCTCCTCCAGATAGCCAGAGAGCAAATCGATACAATACTCCGGAGCAGTTCCTGCTTAGGTCCTCCAGATAGCCAGAGAGCGAATCGATCCATACTCCGAAGCTTCATCCTTTCACGCTACCTGCCATCACGCCCTGGATATAGTACCGCTGCAGGAAAAGGAAAACGGCCAGCACCGGAATCACGGTCAGCACGGACCCCGCCATCATCAGCTCAGTATCCTGGACGTGTTCGCCGGACAGATTCGCGAGCGCCACCGGCAGCGTGTAGTGCGACTCGTCACTGAGAACGATGAGCGGCCACATGAAATCGTTCCACGTCGCGAGAAAGGTCCAGATCGCCAGCGTTGCCAGGATGGGCAGTATTCCCGGCACGACGACCGACCAGTAGATGCGAAGCTCGGATGCGCCATCGATGCGCGCGGCATCGAGCATGTCGTCCGGAATCGAGAGCGCGTACTGCCGGATGAGGAAGATCCCGAAGATGCTAGCCATACCCGGGATGATCACGCCCCAGTAGGTGTTGATCAGGTTCATGTTCTTCATCAGCAGGAAGAGCGGCAGCATCGCCACCTGCACCGGCAGCACCAGCCCGAGCGAGAGCAGCCTGAACGTCCGGTCGCGCCCCCTGAACCGCAGCTTGGCGAATGCGTAACCCGCCATCGAGTTGATCACCAGCGAAATCGCCGTGACCGTGAAAGCAATGAATGCGCTGTTCGCCAGGTAGCGCCCGAGGTTCAACCGCGTGAACAGTTCTCCGTAATGCGAGAACGTCACCTGGCTCGGGAAAAAGCGTGGCGGGTACGCACTCGCCTCCCCCGTCGGCATCAGCGACGCCGACAGCATCCAGAGCATCGGAGTGAGCGCGATCAACGCGCCGACGATCAGCAGCACATAAAGCATGATCTTCGACACGAGGCGGCGGTTAGCTGCGGAATCACGCCGGCCCGGTGGCCTGCGTGACTGCGTCTCGTCGAAGCGAACGTTCGTGCGCGACATGCTTACGTACGGTCCTTTTGCAGCCGGAACTGGATCAGCGTCGCGATGAGGATCACGATGAAGAGCACGAAGGCAATCGCCGCCGCGTACCCCATCCGCCACCACCTGAAGCCTTCCTCGTACATGAGCAGCACCACGCTCGTCGTACTCCTTAGCGGCCCACCCTGCGTCATCACATAAGGCTCGGCGAACAGCTGGAAGTAGCCGATCATCGTGATCACTCCGACAAAGAGCAGTGTCGGCCCGAGCAGCGGCAGTGTCACGGCGAAGAATCTGCGTACCGGGCCCGCGCCGTCGATCTCGGCGGCGTCGTACAGGTCCTGCGGTATGCTCTGCAGTCCGGCGATGAAGATCAGCATGTTGTAGCCGAAGTTCTTCCACACCGACATCATGATGATCGCCGGCATCGCCCAGCTGGGATCGCCGAGCCAGTCGATTGGACCGATGCCGAATTTGCCGAGCCCGAAGTTGAGGAGCCCGTAGCGGGTGTGAAACAGGTAGCGCCAGACGATCGCGACGGCGACGAGCGTCGTGACGAAGGGCAGGAAGTAGATGGTGCGGAAGAAGCTCTTGAACCGCACCAGCTTCGCGTTAAGCAGGAGCGCGGTCGCAAGCGACATCGCGATGGTGAGGGGCCCCCCGACGAACGCAAAGTAGAAGGTGTTCCTGAGCGCCGTCCAGAACTCGGGCGTGCGCAGCAGCTTCGCGTAGTTATCGAGTCCGACGAACCGCGTCGTCGGCGGATTCGCGATCGCGTAGATGTCGAAGTCGGTGACGCTGAGGACGAGCGACGCCAGCACTGGCAGGAAGAAGAAGATGAAGATCAGGATCAGCGCCGGCGCGAGAAACAGCCACGCCGCCTTCCCGACATCGGAAGGCATGCGGCCGCGTGCACCGCGCTCGGACTTCAGCACGGAGGCCGGGGCGGGAGCCTGCACGACGCCGGAGGTCATTTACCCTTCTTCTCCGCGGGAGCTTTGAGGGAGAGCAGGTAGCGCCGCTTCTCCAGCATCGCATCGACGTCGCGGTCGAGCGCGATGAGAGTCTGGTCCGTCGTCGCAGCGCCGCGAATTGCGCGCTCGCCGTGCTCAAAGATGCTGGTCGCGATCTCTTCCCACTCCGGGACCTGCGGCAGAGGGGCGACGCGGTCGAGCTGGGCGCGGAATGCCCGCGTGTACCTGTTGTTGGCGAGCGCGGTGTCCTGCCACGCCGTCTTCCGCGGCGGGAGATCGCCGGTCAGCCGGTAGAACTCGAGCTGAATCTCGGGCCGCGACAGGTACTCCATCAGCGCCCACGCTTCCTTCTTGCGATTCGACGCCTTGAAGAGCGACAGGCTCGCGCCGGCCGCCATCGACACGCCGGGCCCGTCGACGCCTGGCATCGGCGCCGTCATCCACTTGTCCTGCACGTCCTTGCCAAGCCGGTTCCTGAACTCGCCGATGTACCACGGGCCGCTGATGTACATCGCGATGTTGCCGCGCTCGAACTCCTGAAAGAGATTCGAGATCTGCGAGCTGCTCACCGGCGGCGCGAGACCGAGCCGGTAGAAATCCAGGTAGAACTCGAATGCCTTGCGAAACTTCGCGTCGCGGAACGCGCCGTACCTCCCGCCGTCCTTGAGGATCGGCGAGCCCGTTTCCAGCGCGAAACCCACCGGCTGCGGCCACTCGTTCGTTGGCATCAGCATCGGGAACTGCCGCTCCGTCATCTGCGACTTGATCTTCTTCATGCACGTAACCCACTCCGCCCACGTCTCCGGCATCTTCATGTAGCCGGCGCGCGCGAGAATGTCGGAGCGGTAGAAGATCACCCGCGTATCCACGTACCAGGGAATGCCGTACGTCTTCCCACCGACGACGTTGGTTTTCCAGATGCCGGGAAAGAAATCGTCGCGCCGGATGTCCTTTGAGCGCGCCGCCATCTCGTCGAGCGGCTCGAGCGCGTTCAGGGCGACGAACTCGGGAACCCAGGTGTTGCCGAGCATGGCGAGGTCGGGGGTCGCTTCGCCGACGTAGGCAGTGAGAAGCTTCTCGTGCGCTGCCGTCCACGGGATCTGCTGCACCTCGACACGGACGCCGGGGTTCTCCTTTTCGAAAGCCGGCATGAGCTGGGTGACTACTTCACCCTCGCGTCCCATCGCCCAGAGGCGGAGCACTTTCTCGTCCCCGGCCGAAGCGCGGGAGCACCCCGCCAGGAATGCGGCAAGCACGCACGCAACGCCGAGCCGCGCACACGGATGCCGTCGCATATGCTGGCTAGTTCCCGAGCCAGCCGCCGGTGAACCCGGCTTTCTTTAATCCCGCGATGATGTAGGGATTCTTTCTCATCGTCTTCCAGATCAGCTCGCTGCGGTGATTCTCGATCATCGCGACGATCGGTCCCTGGTCGATGCCGAGAAAGTCGGTGTCGAACCACCCGACACCGCGCACGACCTTGCCGTGCTGAGGCGTGATGTCGACGTCAAAGGTCGGATTGAAGGAGTCGAGAAATCCATAGTTGGTGAACAGGTTGTCGCCGTACTTTTCGCGAATCGTAACTAGCGCGGGCACGGTGATCTCCGGCGCAAATGGAATGGAGCCGCCGAGTGCAGTCGGCGCGAGCGTGCCGTCATCCCTGATCTCGCCCGCCGCGGCTCCGCGCGCTGAGTATGTAAAGAAGAGCCGCGACCGTCCGTCGACGGTGATCGTCGTGTCCTTGGGTCCGTCCACGGCGCTCAAGCCCCATTCGTTCGCGCCGTAACCACGCCAGCGACTCGGATTGTCGATCGCATATGCGCGCTGCGCGACCGTCGCTCGGCGCGAATTCTCGAAGTAGTCGATTCCCTTCCCGCGCATGAACTCGTCCCTGATACCGCGGAAGTCGATCCAGACCTGCGAGTACTGGTGCCCGAAGAGCGGCGCGAAGTTGAGGTGCGTCTGGCCGTAGAACTCAGCCCAGTGGTATGTCTTCGTCCACTCCTTCCACGCCGACGGATCGATCGGGTACGTTGGCGAGCCGAGTGCGAGGACGTAGAGAATCATGCCCTCGTTGAGGCCGTTCCAGTCGTGCTTGATGAAGCCGGTCTCGGGATGCCATCCCATGCTGACAAAGGGCGCGCGCGGCCTGATCCACTGCCAGTCGATGCGGCGGTAAAGTGAGTCGGCGTACGCGCGGATCGCGTTCTCGGTTGGATTCGCCTGCGTGAAATACGATTGGCAGAAGAGCGCCCCGGCGAGGAGCAGCGATGTGTCGATCGTCGAGAGCTCGACCGTCTTGAAGCGGCGGCCCGTCTCCATGTCGAGGAAGTGATAGAAGAAGCCTTTGTATCCGGTGACTCCTTCCGCTTGCTGGCCCTGCGGTGCGTTGTACAGGAAACGCAGCGTGTTGAGCGTCCGTTGGGCAGCCGCGGATCGGGAGACATACCCGCGCTCGATCCCCACCGGATACGCCGTGAGCGCGAAGCCAATTGCGGCGACGCTGGAAAAGCTCTTTGTCGGCCAGCGGTCGGGTGTGAGCCCTGTCGT
>DATLXE010000603.1:0-1561 GCA_035575795.1 Gemmatimonadaceae bacterium | reverse complement strand
TCCAACGCGACCGGCTCCTTCTCAGCCATTCGTACTTCGTCCCTGGTTCGATCCCGTCCCGTCCGCCCTAGGCGGAAACACCCGAGCGATAGACGACCAACCCCGCCACAATAGTACACGCCGCGCGCCCGGTGAGCGTCATCCCGGCGTAAGGCGTATTCCTCCCTTTGGAGAGGAATCGCGATGGCTCGACCACCCACTCCTCCTTCGGATCGAAGACCGTGATGTCGGCGACGGCGCCTTTTTCCAGCCGGCCGCCGGGGAGGTTGAAGATGCGCGCCGGAGCGCATGCCATCCGTTCGATGAGATCGGAATAGCCAAGCGATCCATTTTTGACGAGGTTCGTGACGACGACCGAAAGGGCCGTCTCGAGTCCGACGATGCCGTTGGGAGCGTCGGCGAATTCGCGCTCCTTCTCGTCATAGTGGTGAGGAGCATGATCCGTCGCGATGAGATCGATCGTCCCATCTTTTACTGCGTCCTGAAGCGCCTCGACATCCGCCGCGGTGCGGAGCGGCGGATTCATCTTCGCATCAGTGTCGTAGCCGCGCACGCTTTCTTCGGTGAGGGAAAGGTGGTGCGGACAAACCTCGGCAGTAACGTTGATGCCGCGTTCCTTCCCCCAGCGGATCAGCTCGACCGAGCCCCTCGTGCTCATATGCGCGAGGTGCACGTGACCTCCCGTCAGTCGCGCGAGAAGAATGTCGCGAATGACCATGATCTCTTCGGCTTCGGCCGGGATTCCCTTGAGCCCGAGCTCGGCGCTGACGATTCCCTCGTTCATCGCGCCGCCCGCGGCAAGCGTTGGCTCCTCGCAGTGATCGATCACCGGTATCCGGAACGTCCGCGCGTACTCAAGCGCGGTACGCATGAGCTGGGCGCTCGCGACCGGCTTGCCATCGTCGCTTACCGCGACCGCCCCGGCACCCACCATCTCGCCGAACTCGGCAAGCACCTTCCCCGCCTGGCCAACCGAAATTGCCCCGATGGGATACACGCGCGCAGCCGCGGCGCGCTGTGCCTGACGCACGATGAAGCCGACAGCGGCCTGGTTGTCGGTGACCGGCTCGGTGTTCGGCATCGCGCAAACCGCGGTGAACCCGCCTGCCGCCGCGGCGCGTGCACCGGTCGCGACCGTTTCGACATCCTCCCTGCCCGGCTCGCGCAGGTGACAGTGGACGTCGATGAAGCCGGGAGAGACGATCAGCCCGGCGCAGTCGATCACTTCAGCGTCGTCAGGGTTTCCGAGCTTGCCGCCGACCGACTCGACGATCCCGCGCGCGATCAGCAGGTCGCCCTTCTCGTCGATGTCGCGCGATGGATCGATCAGGCGTCCGCCTCGCAGCAACAACGGCTTCACGAACGATCCTCATCGCGCCCGCGCCCACTGACGCCCTTTGCCGCTTCAGCGAGCTCGGGTTTGCCGCCCGCAAGCAGGTACAGCACCGCCATTCGCACAGCGACGCCGTTCGTCACCTGGTCGAGGATCACGCTGTGCGGACCGTCGGCAACATCCGAGTCGATCTCGACACCGCGGTTCATCGGGCCGGGGTGAAGGATG
>DATLXE010000602.1:0-2043 GCA_035575795.1 Gemmatimonadaceae bacterium | reverse complement strand
CTGCTGATGACAAAACCATCGAAAACGCCGCGCAGGAGACTGCTACCGACGAAAACAACGGCGACCTCTCGACCATCGATGCGACCGCCTCCGCTGCCGCTACGACCGTCGACGGGATCGCTGCCGAGACGGCCGTCGGCGGCGTAAAGGAGGTCGATGGAGCCGGGGTTGATGCACCGGCGGTCGAGCCAGACGCTGAAGCAGCGACTGAGGAAGACCCGGTCAGTGGAAGCGTTGACGTACCGCCCTCGCCCGCGACCGAGTGGCAGGATACCGCCGCGCCACCGGCGGATCTCGACCTCGACGAGGACTTCGACGAGCGGGATAGAATTTCGGATTCCGCGCCGGCTGATGCGACTGACGAAAGCACACCGGAAGAAATGTCCGAAGAAGTGGAGTCGGCTCCGCCTGATCCCTTCGACACATGGGGTGCTCCATCCGGCGCGGCCGTCAACGAGGTCGCCCAACCTCCCTCTGACCTGTTTGCCGGGGTAAGCGCAGCTGATTTGAACGTGCCTCCTGCTGCGCCGCCGCCGGAACCGCGTGTCGCCCCATCGGCCAACCCGGAGCCATTCGTCAACGAAACGATGGCGCAGCTCTACCTGCAGCAGGGCTATCGCGCTCTGGCGATGAACGTGTACCGACAGCTCATCGAGTCGCGGCCGGACGAGCCGCGGCTGCGCGCCAAGCTCAAGGAGCTGGAGGAAGCGGAGCAGAGCGGCGCCGAATCGCGACGCGACGATGCTCCATCGGTAGAGAGCCCGACACCGGAGCGGGAGATGCCGCGCGCACCCTCGATCGAGTCGCCGCCGACATCGCCATCGACTCAGCCGGGATCGGAGGAAACTCCAGGATTCGACCGCTCGCCGATCGATTCGCCGCCATCCTCGACCCCGCCCTCCGAGGGCGACTCAGTGGAGTCGCCGGGTCGCGATGACCCGCGTGCCGAGCCCGAGCTGGTCGCGGCACGACAACCTTCAGTAAGGGAATTTTTTGCCGCCCTGGGCAGGAAGCGACCCCCCGCCCGCATGAATGGCGACACGCGCGGTTCGCCTCCTTCATCCGCGCGGGCGGGTGCTGCTGAACGGGGATCTCTCGACTCAGTGTTTGCGGGGACGAGGGTCGACGCCGAGGATGATCGTGCCGCAACCGCCCTTGCCGGCGCGTTCACCAGACGTGAGGGCGGGAGCGGACAATACGAAGCCGCTCCGCCATCGGCACCCGCACCAACGCCGCGGACCCCCGCTGCCGCGGCGCCTGCGCGCGAAGTCAGCGTGCCTCGCCCCGCACCCGCGCCGACCGCCCCACGGCGACCGTCGATCACTCCCCGCGCCAATGCCGCGCTCGAGTCGGAAGAGGACGTGGCGAAATTCCGCGCCTGGCTCGACGGACTCACCGGCGAGTGAGAATAGCGGTTCTCAACGGTCCGAACCTCAATCTTCTCGGGACAAGAGAGCCCGCGCTCTACGGTACCGAATCGCTCGCCGACATCGAGCGTCAGCTGCGCATCGTCGCGAAGGAGCTCGACGTCGAGATCACTTTCTCGCAGCACAACGGCGAGGGCGACCTGGTCGATGCCATCCACGGCTTTCGTGGGACTGTTGATGCGGCGCTGGTGAATGCGGGCGCGTACAGCCACACGAGTCTCGCAATACGTGATGCCCTCGCCGGCGTGAGCATCCCATTCGTGGAGGTGCACCTCACCAACATTTTCGCGCGTGAGCCCGAACGGCGCCGCTCAGCCCTCGCCGACGCGGCACTCGCCGTCATTTGCGGGTTCGGAGCCTACGGCTACGAGCTCGCGCTGCGTGGACTTGTACGGATGCACGCACGGAATGACTGACCGCCGGCCGGCGCGGATCGCCGCTCTCCGTGACGCACTCTTCGGTGCGCACATCGATGCGCTCGTCATCACGAGCATCCCGAACATCCGTTATCTCACCGGCTTCTCGGGCTCCAGCGCGCTCGTGGTGGTCACCCAGCACGAATTTCATCTGATCACCGACTTCCGTTACGACACCCAGGTGCGCGAAGAAGTTGGAG
>DATLXE010000601.1:0-2449 GCA_035575795.1 Gemmatimonadaceae bacterium | reverse complement strand
GAAGAGCGCCGAGCGGGTTGGCGATCACTGCTTCCGCGTCCCATTTCCGCGAAGTGCCGGATCCGGCAGACTTGAGACCTGCTCCGCCTCCAGCTCCCCCGCCTGTTGCTTTCGTCCCCTGGAAGAATTCGGGCATCTCGCTCTTGAAGCTCTTCCCCCAGAAGTCGTCGATCGTGGCCGTTGTCGGTTCGCCTTTATCGTTCTTCACGACGATGCGATCCTCCGCAAGGTCGAGCGATTCTTTCTTCAGCTTGAGCGCCGCGTCTGCTTTCTCCGGCCTGCCGCCCGCTTTGATGAACGCCGCTTTCGCCTGGTCGTCCAGCTGTAGCGTGCGGAGCCTGCCCTGCGCTTCGGCCAACTGCTTCTCGAGCGGTTCCTTCGCGGCCTTCAGGTCGGAATCGAACTTCTCGAGGAGCTTCTTGACCTTGTCTTTTTCTTCACCGGTTTCCATCGCCTGCGACTTCCGGCGAAGATCTGCGAGTTCGTCTTCTAGCTTTTTACGGGAGTCGCGCTCGTCCTTCTTTTCCTGCTTGAGCCGTTCGAGTGTGCTTTCGAGCTTCGACTCTTTTGGCTTCCACTCGCCTTCGACTTCCTCGTACTCTGACTCAAACCCTGTCGGGATCTCGTCTTTTGTCTTGAACGTCGGTAGCGGCATCCAGTTTCCTCGGGAGTTGCGTGCGCGTCTCTGACAGTACGATACGACGATTCTCGGCATAGCAAGTGGCGAGGCGGTCGGATTAGGCGTACTAGTGGTTTTACGCGGCCCTGGTCTGACGGTATCGAGCGAGGCATCGGCAGTTGAATTCAGTTTCGCCGGGGATCATCTGGCCGTTTGAAAAGGGCTGGTTGAAGGGAACGGTGTCGCCCTCCATCGCAACATGGGACGGTCGTTCGCGCGCATCCATGACACCCACCCAGGTCTTTTCCAACCGGTTGCCGTCGAGTATTCCTTGCTCGACCGCCTGCTGGTAGGAGAGCCGCTGGCCGAGCTTCATCGAATCCAGCGCCGCGGTGCGTGCGTTCGTTTCGGCGTTGAAAGCGACCATCTTCCGGCGATACGCTGCGGTCATCTTGTCGACCTGCTCGGTCGTGAGATCACCTTTGATGACCGTCTTGTCGAACCGCTTATCGCGGAGCGCGCGCGTGAGGGCTGAGCGTCCGCCTTTCTCCAGCGCCTTCCGGAAGTTCTCGACTGCCCGCTCCTGATTCGGTGCCAGCCCGATCACTTCCCGGATACCGCGCGCGATCTCGCGGGGATTCACGCCGTCCCGGAGCCCGTTCTCGACGTGTGCCCGAACGGTTTCCCGCACCGACTCTTGAAGTGTGCGGATGACGCGGGTGTCCAGCTGGCGGACTGCTTCGATCACTCTGGGCGAGAGCGAGTTGAAGGCGAAGTCGATGTTGCCCGCCTTGGGGAGATCCCGGCCGGCGTACTTGGCGCCCGATTCTATGCTGGCGCGGAGCTCGTCACGGACCGGCTGGAACGCCCGGTCGAGCCTCGCTTCCGTCAACGCCTCGTCGAAAATGCGATCGACGTAGCCTGATTCGATCGCCTTCTGCATCTGCGTTTGCGACAGGCTGTCGGCGATGAGCCGGAACGCCTGGATGATCTTGCCGCGGAGCTCGGGAGTGAAGCTCGCCGCCTTCCGGGTTACCCTGGTCCAGAACGCGCGCTCAGCTTTCGTCACCTCCTAACTCCCACGGCTCTTTCTTCTCGTCGGGCAGAATGTCGCCGAGCGTGAAGTTGCGGAGGATGTAGGCTTTCGTGAGTTCCTGGGCGTGTTTGTCGGGCACGCCTTCCCGGCAGAGGGTCTTGTAATACACCGCGGCGCGTCTGGCCTCGGCCATGATCTCTTCGTCGTCGGGAGCGGGCACGAGTTGAGTATATGCATTAGCGTGCCCCTCGCAACCATTTAGTAGAGACCCAGGAAGAACTGCCAGTGCCAGAGCAGCCAGAATTGATAGGGCACACAGTCGCCGTCTTTCTTCACCTGGAAGCGACGCGGCCACCACGGATCAGGCGGCAAGACGATCACGCCGTTTCGATGTCCACCGATGACGGGCCCAACGCGGCCCCTCGCGTCCCCGCGATCGCCAGCCGGTCCTGCTCTTCCTGGCGCTTCTGCTCCTCCGCAGCCTCAAGTCCTGCCTCCCACTCCAGCTCGAGGAGATCGAGATCCTCGTCCTCGGCGATGCGTCCGCCTGCCTGGAGCGCCTTGAGCGTCACGCGTTTCGGGAAACCCGCGCTGACCAGCGCCACATACGCCGACATCACGCCGGAATCCATGAGCGCTGCCTCGAAGTCGCGGTTGATCCTTATCGTCGGAGAGTTCGTGGCCGGGATGCCCAGATACTGAGCGTGGAACATCAACGCCTGGTTGTATCCGTCCTCAATGCCCTGTGCCGAGGTAGCGACATTCGCGTTCTCAGCAGCTGAATCCAGCCGCTT
>DATLXE010000600.1:0-3651 GCA_035575795.1 Gemmatimonadaceae bacterium | reverse complement strand
TCGCCATAGACAGGAATGGGTTTTCCCTCGAGCGCGCGCACGATCGCCAGCGGGATCAGCTTCTCCGGGAATTGATACGGACCGTAGTTGTTCGAGCAGTTACTGGTCGTGACAGGAAGCCCGTACGTGTGATGATAGGCCCTTACCAGGTGATCCGACGCGGCTTTGGTGGCGGCGTAGGGAGAATTCGGCGCGTAGGCAGTTTCTTCCGTAAAGGCCGGCGCATCGGCTGTAAGAGTTCCAAAGACTTCATCGGTGGAGATGTGGTGGAACTGATACGGGCCGCTTCCGCCTCCGGTGAGCCACACCGTCTTTGCAGCCTTGAGAAGCTCGTGCGTGCCGCGGATGTTCGTCTCGAGGAAGGGGTCCGGACCATGGATGGACCGGTCCACGTGCGACTCCGCGGCGAAATGAACGATCGTATCGACCTGCTCCCGCTCCATCAGCGCCCGCACACGCTCGCCTTCGAGAATGTCCATCTTCACGAACTTCAGCTTGTCGTTCTTCAGCACGGGATCGAGGCTGGCCAGGTTGCCGGCATATGTGAGCACGTCGAGAGCAACGACGTAGTCGTCCCGATGCATCTCGAGCCAGTACTGAACGAAGTTCGATCCGATGAACCCCGCTGCGCCTGTTACGAGGAGCCTACGCATGTGTCACCTGACTCAGCGAGTCGGCCAGTGCTTCGCGCCACGGATCCGGCGAACGACCCAGAGCTTTCGACAGCGCCGATGAATCCAGGACGGAGAATGGTGGCCGGCGGGCCGGCGTCCCATATTCAGCGCTGGTGACGGGCTCGATTGCGACTGCGCTCTTCACTAGCCCAAAGGAAATTGCGAGTTCCTGAATTGCCACCGCGAATTCATACCAGCTCGCCCGGCCGAGTCCGGCCCAGTGGTGGATTCCTTCGATCTCCGGATGCGTTGCGCAGATCCAAACGATGCGCGCAAGTCCAGCGGCTGATGTCGGCGATCCCACCTGATCATCCACCACGCGCAACGGCTGCCCTGACATCATCCGGCCAAGCACCGCGCGGAGAAAGTTGCGCCCCTCGGTGTCATAGAGCCAGCTCGTCCTGATCACCAGAGAGCGGGGGTTCGACTCGCGAACGGCAACTTCTCCTTCAAGCTTGCTCTTTCCGTAGACGTTGAGCGGATTCGCCCGATCTTCAGGCGTGTACGGCGACTGCGTTTCGCCATCGAACACGTAGTCTGTGGAGATGTGAATCATGCGCGCGTTCACCGAAGCCGCAGCAGCCGCAACGTTGCGCGGACCCTCCGCATTCACCGCAAATGCCCGACCGGGATCGGATTCCGCATCATCCACCGCGGTGTAGGCGGCCGCGTTGATTACCACCTCAGGCCGAACCGCTTCGATGGCATCCAGCACGGCACCGGCGTTGGTTATGTCACACTCGGCCCGCGTGAGGAATTTCCCATCCAGCTCCGATGGGACGGAGAGCTCCAAGCGACTGCCGACCCGTCCGCCGGCACCAAATACGACGACTCTTGTCATTCCGACATGATTTGCCGCAGATACTCGCCGTAGCCCGTGTTAGCCAAGCCCTCCGCGAGCTTCTCCAGGTCACCCGCGCCGATGTAGCCCATTCGGTAGGCTACTTCCTCGGGGCAGGCGATCTTCAATCCCTGCCGTTGTTCGATTGTCTCGATGAAGAGACTTGCCTGGAGCAGCGAACTGTGCGTTCCGGTGTCGAGCCAGGCGGTACCACGCCCCAGCCTCGCGACATGAAGATCACCGCGACGGAGATAGCACATGTTCAGGTCCGTTATCTCCACTTCACCACGCGGCGATGGCTTCAGGCCGCGCGCAAACCGTGAGACATCAGCGTCATAAAAGTAAAGACCGGTGACAGCGTAGCTGCTCTTTGGCTGCCGAGGCTTCTCCTCGATCCCGAGCGGGCGGCCGTCAGAGTCAAACTCAACAACCCCGTATGCATCCGGATTTCCGACGCGATACGCGAAGATCGTCGCGCCTGATTCCCGCCGGGAAGCCGCGCGCAGCGTCTCGGAAAGATCATGACCGTGGAAGATGTTATCTCCGAGCACCAGCGCGCTGGGGTGGCCGTCGATGAAGCGCTCACCAATTATGAAGGCTTGTGCGATACCATCCGGCTTTGGCTGTTCCTCGTAGGCCAGCTCGACACCCCACTGTTCGCCATCGCCAAGCAGCGACCGAAAGCCGGGGAGATCGCGCGGCGTCGAGATAACGAGGATCTCGCGAATTCCGGCGCTCATGAGCGTTGTGAGCGGATAATAGATCATCGGCTTGTCGTAGACCGGCAGCATCTGCTTGCTGACTGCCCGCGTAATCGGGTAGAGCCGACTTCCGCTTCCACCGGCGAGGACAATGCCCTTTCGCGTTTTTGCATCGGTTCGGGGCGACGCCTGGTTATTCACGAACATGCCTCGACGCGATACTCAACTAACGTCCAAAATGATGGCGCACCGAAAGTATCGAGTTCAGGTTCCACTGGTCGACGAGGAAATTGCGATTGAACTCCCGCACGGCTGTCAGTGAGGCCGAAGCCTCCAGTCCAGCAATCCTCCGGCTTTGCTGGAAGCCCAGGGCGTGGGACACATCCCGCGGCTTCGGATCCCGACGACCGTCCTCGAAAAACGTACCGCGTTCCTGCCGCACGATACGTGTCCAGCTCAGGCTGGTGAGCCCGCTAAGCGTGAACCGGTCATACGCCAGCATGGAGGCGGCACCGGTTCCGATGCCAGCGTCAGCGCCGAGCACCTGGCCACGGTTCGTGTGGCCCTGGCGTAGAACGCCGTGGCTATAGATGCGGCCTTCGCCACGATGACGCGCCAGCGTTGGCAGTTGGTAGTTGATCAGCTCCCCACGGATGCCAGTGAGCAAAGAGTCACGTGATACGAAAACCTTGCGCGCGCCGAGACCGTAGCTGCGCGCGTGATCTGGCTCCTGGATGAAATCGCGAAAATCGAAGGCGTAATCTTCTTTGCCGTACTCGGCGTAAATCTCAAGTCCGTCGTCGGGCAAAACGAGTCGGGTGAAGATGGAGGCTAGCTGATTATCGCTGCTGCCATTGACCGCATCGTCCAGTCCGGGAGCGCCCGAGGGCGAGGAACTCGACCTGAATACCGCCCCCAGCGGTTTGAAAATGTACGAACGGGGAAGCCCCTGCTGTGGCCAGAAAGAGTGCAGGAATCTCGCGCCGCCAATTTCGAGGCCTGGTAAACCTCGCGGCTGAAAGCTGGCCACCAACCCTGACGCAAACCGCTGCGTGCCGGGTTCATTCGCGGAGAAATACCTCTTGCTTCCCACGACCGGGGAGTGCGCGGACTGGTCGAGCCTGCCCCAAATCAACCGTGTGTGAAGCCGTCCGATGAGCACGTTCAGAGGAGTGCCGGTACCTACGAAGCCGTGCAGAAATCCGGGCGCATTTCCCCCGACAATGAAGGGGAAGCTCTCCATCGGACCCCATCCCAGATTTGCGGTGGACACCCCGAAGGTCAGCGCGCTCAGGTCCACGCGTACCGAGCTTTGTCCCGGATCAAGGCGGCTGTACGCTCCCTCACCAAAGCGCTGAGGCCGATCTACCTCGGTGGCGGCCAGACCGTCAGCGAAGGACTGCGCACCCGAGTATCCGTTGGGAAGCAATCCGAA
>DATLXE010000599.1:0-1890 GCA_035575795.1 Gemmatimonadaceae bacterium | reverse complement strand
GAAGCACGCCGGTGAAGATTCCACTGCCGGCGAGTCTGGCGACGGGGTCTTATACGCTCTCCGGCGCCATCGTGCGTGGCGCGGACACCCTCTCGCGAAACCAGACGTCCGTCTTCATCGCGGCGCGATCGTTCCGGCGCGCCGGGCGCGCGGGAACGCGACGCATCGTCGTTCACGACAGCAGCGGAACGACTTTTCGCGCGCTGACGCTGCTCGGGGTTCGCGCCTCCCGCAGCGGCACCGTTTCAGCCCTTTCGCCGACGCGCGACCTGCTTGTCATTGGCGCTGATTCCTGGACGGGAGAGCTCGCGCGGCAGACCGCCGATCTCCGGACATTCATTGCGCGTGGTGGGCGCGTGCTGGTGTTGCACCAGAATTCGCGGTTCGATGGCAGCTGGCTGCCGGCGCCGGTCCGCGTAACAACTGGCGAGCTCGACCACTCTGTCGTCATGCCCGGCAACCGTCCGTACCGGAACGGGATGGCTGTCAATCCGGAGCGTGCTGATCACCCGGTGCTGGCGGGCATCGACCGGGACCGCCTGTTTCTGTGGTCCGACTACACGGGGTGGGACGAATCGAAACCCGGCTTCCCCGAGGTCTATCCGGTCACTCGCGGTTTCGCGCTCTCCGACGCCAGGTCGTTATCACGGGCGGCAGTAATTGCAAACTATGACCATGGGCTGGAGGGCATCGCGATCGCAGAGCTCTTCGATGGTGAGGGGTCCGCGATGATGACAGGGATGAATCTTGTCGATCGCGCCGGCCGCGATCCCGTTGCCGACCGGCTTTTGCTGAATCTCCTCGGGTACATGGGTTCGGTCACAGCACATCGCAACGAACTGGAGTTCAGCTCGAAGATCGTCTGGGGCGATTACGCGTCTGAACGGGGTTTGTTGACAGGCATCTACAACGGGCTGATCGTAAACACCGTGCCGCGCGTGCCTGCTGATCTCAAAAAGGTGTACCCTGTCACGGTCGATGCGAACGGGTTCGTGTACGCCGGCGGGAGCGGTGGTTGGAACACCAAGCCCGCGATTCAATACTTCGCCAGGGGGCGGAGGCCTTTCGGGCCGTACTCGTTCAGCTATGGCGGATCGGTGGTGCTGCCAACGAATGCCGCGCGCATGGGAGAAGGCCGCGTTGTGCTGCGGGTCCCGGCCGCCAGACGCACCATGCTCACGACTGTCAGCAATCCGGTGAAGGAAGAACTTCCGCTCGAGATAGAGGTCAATGGCGCACGGCAGGCTTTCACCATTGCGCCCGGGGACAGCACCCAGGTGCGAACCGCGGTCCGCGGTGGCGCGCTTCCTCTTCAGATCGTGTTCCGCGGTGACCGGCGGCTGGTGTTGCTCGAAACCGATTTCCGTTGAGCGCCCCTTCGTTCGATCTTACCGGGAAGACGGCAATCGTCACCGGCGGGTATGGTGTCCTTGGCGGCAGCATGGCAAGCGCTCTTGCCAGCGCCGGGGCACGAGTCGCGATTCTCGGACGTCGCGCTGACGCGGCGGAAGAAAAAGCAGCGGAGATCCGTACCTCCGGAGCGGACGCCGTCGCGGTAACGGCGGACGTTCTCGACGAAGTGGCGTTGCGCACCGCGAGGGACGAGCTCGCCCGAGGATGGGGTCGGTTGGACATCCTGATCAACGCCGCCGGCGGAAACGTGCCCCGTGCGCGAACCGATACGGTTCCCGTCTTCGAGATGCCGATGGACGCTTATGACGAAGTCGTTGCGCTCAACCTCAAGAGCACCGTGGTCGCCACGCTCATCATGGGAGAGCTCATGGCCCGACAGAAGCGCGGCGCGGTGGTCAACATCTCGTCCATGGCCGCTCACCAGGCGATCTCCGCGGTCATGGGCTATTCAGTCGCCAAGGCGGGAATCGACAGCTT
>DATLXE010000598.1:0-3895 GCA_035575795.1 Gemmatimonadaceae bacterium | reverse complement strand
GCGCGGCCTTGGCATTGTGAAGCTTCAAAGGGGAGGCTCCATTCCGGTCGGCGACGGAGTGATCACGGTTTCGGGCGCAGAAGTAGTAAAGCGATCGAGCAGTGGGGCCACGGAAGCGCTTGGCGGGGGGGAAGAGGGGCGCGAGATCGTTGCCGGCGGAAACATTGTGATGCCGCCTTTCGGGACGAGCGCACGGCGGTACCTGAAGGTTCTCGGCACCCGCCGGCTCGTACTAGGTGACGGGTACGCCATTCACGGCACCAACAATCCGTCTTCCATCGGACAGTCAGTGAGCCACGGCTGCGTGCGGATGCGCAACGAGGAGATCGAGCGCCTGTACGAGATGGTGCCCGTGGGAACCCCGGTTTACATCTATTAGCCAGGAAGAACGGCGCCACACTAATCCGCAATTAGAGGAGCTCGAGCTTCCTGATGAGCTCCCGGTTCGGCGCCGGCACACCGGCAAGATCTTCACGGCGGCCGCATTTGCCGCCGCCGCCATCGGTGCCTACCAGTTCACCCATGCCGGCGATCGGGCGCAGGGGCCATTCGGCTATCTCGCGCGCACAGTTGTTCCACTGGCGGTTCCCTCAGCTGTAGCGCTCGGACAAAGCGGGGGCGTCAAGCTCACCTTCGCCATGCCGTCCCAGGAGGTCTCCTATCCGCTCGATGTGCAGGGAGATCCAACATCTCTTCAGTACGCGTGGGTGCGGAACGGCGACACCGTGCTGTCGACCCCGCCTCGGCCCCTGGCGGGCGCGCGGATGCTCGCTCCCGACACAGCCGGATTTTTCCGTCTCGCGCTCCTCAAGGGCAACGGGCAACGAGATGTCGAGGGTCTGACGCTCGCCGTACTCGTGCCGTTCGATGAGAAGGAGGGCAGCATGCTGCGCGGGTATCGCATCGGCACCTATCTCTCGGAGAGAGTGCGGCGACCGACAAGGGTACCGCCGCCGGAAGGATTCCTGGAGATTTCCGAACGCGATCTGGGGCTCCCGATCACGACGCACCTGAATGTGAGAGATTTCCTCAATCAGGATGGCCAGAAGGTCTGGCCGAGGTACGCCGCGGTGAGCCCTAAGCTTCTCGACAAGCTCGAGCTGGTGATCGCCGAGGTTACACGGTGGCATGGAAAGGGCTCGCGGCCTAACCTGCAGCTCGACGTCACATCAGGCTTCCGCGCCCCGGAGCACAACCGCCGTGTACGGCGGGCCGCCGGGGACAGCCAGCACCAGTACGGCGATGCGGCAGACATCCAGATCGATGCCAATGGCGACGGAAAACTCACCGCCGCCGACAGCCGTATGGTAGGTTTGGCGGTAGAGATCGTCGAGTTGAAGCATCCTGACCTTGTCGGCGGGCTCGGCATCTACACACGCGGTCACGGACGGAAGACCTGGGTGCATATTGATACTCGCGGCCGGCGTGCGCGCTGGCGCGGTTGAAAGGAGGGGGACGAATATGAACGACATCCTGCGGGAACGACTGATTCGCAAGCTCGACACGCTCTCCGAAGAGCGGGTCTACCAGATCCTCGACTACATCGACTTTCTCGAGTCGAAGTACGCCCCGCGCGCGACCGCGGCGCAGAACCCGCTGAAGAGATTTGCCGAGGGCGTCGAGGACACGCTGCGCGCGGGCCGAATGTCGGCCAACGTGATTGGCGGGACGATGAGCGTGATGAACAGGGCGGTTGGCGTGCTGACCGACGTCGCGAACGCTGGCAAGTCAGTTGCAACGGAGATCGTCGAAGTCGCCTCGTCGGTAGCTACCCCGAGGCCGTCGACGACCCCTCCGGGCAACGCGCCCGCTCAGTCGGCGACACCTTCAACAGCAGGTCCTATCCCCACCCAACCACCGGGAGAGCAGCGTAAGTGAGCACTCAATCTGAACGCGCGGCGTCCGCATCGTCCGCAACGCGCGCCCGCCGCCGGCCAGCCAGTTCGAAGTCTCGCCCGGCTCCTGAGGCTTCCGCCGCCCCCCGAACGGGTGCCAAGCGTACGCTGATGTCAACGATGAAAGAGCTGCCGAACTTCATGCGGCTGCTGGGCGGACTTCTCACCGACAGGCGAATTTCGTCGACGGACAAGTTTCTCGTTGGCGGGGCGATCGCTTACATCCTGCTGCCGCTCGATTTCGTTCCCGACTTCATTCCCTTTATCGGCGAAGTCGACGACATCTTCGTGCTCGTAATGGCGCTGCAGCGGCTGATCGCGAACGCGGGGAAGGCGGTGCTGCAGGATCACTGGATGGGTGAGCCTGGAGAGCTGGGCCAGCTCAATCTCGAGCGCGTGCTCGCCGCGGCGGCGTTTTTCCTCCCTCGCCGCATTCGCCGCCGGCTGAGAACGATCGGCAGAGATATTTAGCGAAGCGCACACCAACCGCGGGATACTTCATGCTTGAGGCAGCCCTCCGCCGCATCATCCTGTCAGCAGTATTCATGGGTGCGGCGTGCGTGCCGCCCGCATCGCGAGCGCCGGCCGCCCTGCGGCTCGCGCCACTGCCGCACGATTCACACTCCTTCGCGCGGCCCGCCGAAGCTCGCGTCAGCCACGTCGCGCTCGACCTTGCGACTGATTTCGCGACCCGCCGTTTGCAGGGAACCGCACGCCTCACCATTCAGCGCGCGCCTTCCGCGGACAGCATCGTGCTCGACGTTCGCGATCTCACGATCAGGCGCATTACCGACGGCGCGGGCAACGCGCTCGCCTATAACGTCGGCGTGGCGCAGCAGTTCCTTGGCTCACCGCTGGCGATCGCACTTCCCGCGCGTGGTGATGTGATCGTCATCGAGTACCAGACATCGCCGGAGGCCGCGGCGGTTCAGTGGCTTTCGCCTGAGCAGACTGCCGGCAAGCGACTTCCGTTCATGTTTACGCAGGGCCAGGCGATCCTGACCCGGACGTGGGTGCCGACTCAGGACAGTCCGGGAATTCGCCAGACCTACGAGGCCGTTGTTCGCGTTCCTGCGGGCATGCGCGCGGTGATGAGTGCGAAGCAGGCGGGTGCCGAGAATGAGTCGGATGCGCAGGGACGCCGCGTCTACCGCTACCGGATGGAGAATGCGATCCCGCCGTACCTCATTGCCCTCGCTGTTGGCGACATCGCGTTCCGCGCGATCGGGACGAGGACGGGGGTGTATGGCGAGCCATCGGTCGTGGAGCGTGCGGCCAGCGAATTCGTGGAGGTGGACCAGATGATCGCCGCTGCGGAGAAGCTGTACGGGCCATACAGGTGGGGGCGTTACGACATTCTTGTGTTGCCGCCTTCGTTTCCGTTTGGTGGAATGGAAAATCCAACGCTGACTTTCGCCACACCTACGATCCTTGCCGGCGATCGGTCACTCGTCAGCCTCGTCGCGCACGAGCTCGCGCATTCATGGTCGGGGAATCTCGTCACCAACGCGACGTGGGACGACTTCTGGCTCAATGAAGGCTTCACGACCTACCTTGAGTCGAGGATCATGGAGGAGCTGCGCGGCAGGCCGTACGCCGACATGCTGCGTGCGCTTGGCAGGCAGGACATGCTGAAGGCGGTCGTCGATGCCGGGGGCGAGTCGGGCGCGGACACGCGTCTGCGCCTCGATCTCCGCGGTCGCGACCCGGACGATGGGCTGACAGACATCGCCTACGAAAAGGGCGCGGCGTTTCTGCAGACGGTCGAATCGGTCGTCGGGCGGACGAGACTCGATGCATTCCTGCGCGAGTATTTCCACAGGTTCGCGTTCCAGCCGATAAGCTCCGAGGGAATGATTGCCTTCATGAGGCAGCGACTGCTGCGTGGTGACGAGTCGGAGCGCATCGGAATCGAGCAGTGGGTATTCCAGCCCGGAATTCCCGCCAACATTCCAGCGGCAAACTCCGCTGCTTTCGCAGCGGTGGAGCAGCAAATCGGC
>DATLXE010000597.1:0-2062 GCA_035575795.1 Gemmatimonadaceae bacterium | reverse complement strand
ACGCCATAGCATCCTGCCGTACATGGGAGCTCTCCTCGCTGGCGGCGGGCCACCAGCCTCAGTGGGATCCACGCACGACGATCTTGTGACGCGATCGCGATCAATGTCGAAGGGGATGACGGGGAGAATCGGGGGAGTTTCTGTAACGAGATTCTTCATGGCACTGCTCCTATGCAGGGGTTTCAACGCGGACAACGGTTCGGCTCTGCGTGAGACTGAAGGGCACTGGCGTCGCTGTGTACTGGGGCGGTGGGGTCGGAGTTGGAATTGGTGACGGTGAAGCTGTGAAAGGTGCTCCCGGTGATACCCATGCCCAAGCCGACCGCGAGGAGCGAGAGCACGAGGGTGGCTCGTTTCCCGGCGGCCGACAGGGTCCGCAAAATGAGCACCGTCGATCCGCATACGTTGAGCCGCACAGTTACCTCCTTGTGTTCCGAACGAGTCCCGCGTGCCGATCATCGGCCTACTTCATAAAACGACGCGCGGCGACATTGCGGACACCGCGCTGGGGCACGCGCTTTTGTTAGGGAAAACGTCGAAACGACAACTTGGAATGGCGAACGGGGAGGGCGGCAATGCCCCTCGCTTTCGCCGACCGCAGTCAAGCGGCCGTTAGGAGCCAGTTCCAAAGAGCGTCCCTGATACCCAGCCAATCTTCAGTCTCGTTATACGTTGAGCCGCACAGTTCCCTCCTTGTGTTCCGAACGAGTCTCGCGTGCCGATCATCGGCCCACTTCATAAACGACGAGCGGCCGACATTGCGGACACCGCGCCGGGACGCCCAATTCTGTTAGGGAAAACGTCAACTTGTCCGGATTGTCGCGCACCGGCGTTTTGACTCTATCAGGGGGATGCCATGACAAACAGATATCGCTACTTCGCCGCCGCTGCAGTCCTGGGACTCGGACTCGTGTTCACGTCCTGCGACAAGAATCGTCCCTCGCCGACTGGCCCCCTGATCGTGACACCCGCCCGACTGGAGCTCATCGCGCCGGCGGAGATCACACCAGGCGAATCCGTGCAGTTGACGGTGAATGCGATCAGAGCCGACGGCTCAGTCGAGAACGTGAGCAGCAAGGCGCAATGGACGCCCTCGACGTCAGAGATCCTGCAAGTCAGCTCCACGGGGCTCGCCACAGGAAAAAACCTCGGGGAGCAGACTGTATCGGCTCAATTCTTCGGACTTTCGGCAGGCGCGCGGATACTTGTGCTGCCCAAGGGCACCTTCCGGCTCAGCGGGAACGTCAGGGAGAGCGGCGTTGGACTCGCCAACGTGACGCTGACCGTGATTTCTGGAGTCGGGGAAGGTTTCACAACAAAATCCCGCTCGGACGGCTTCTACGCTCTCTACGGGGTCAGCGGCGCGGTGCGGGTCGATGCGAAGAAGGACGGGTATCTCACCGGCACGCAGCGGCTGGACGTGACCTCGCACCGCACCGGCTACGATTTCGAGATGGCGCCCGCACGGCCGAGAACTGACTACCGAGGGACCTACTCGCTCACGATTGCCGCCCCCTCGTGCCGTTCCGGGCAAGGCACGTTCCCCGACGCGGCCCGGCGCCGTGTCTATACCGCGAAGGTGACGCAGGAAGGCGGGCGTTTGACAGTGACGCTGAGCGACGCCGACTTTATCGTCACGAACGGCCGTGGAAACAGTTTTGTTGGTTTCGTCGACACGACCGACGTGATCACGTTCTCCCTCAGCGATCCTGACTTCTATTATTACTACTTCTACTCGGACTACGACATCGCGGAACGTTTCGATGCCGGCGCACTACTGGTGGGAGGAATCGCGTCCGGCAGAGGCACAGCCACGGCTATTTCAGGGACGTTGCGAGGATCGATTCAGATCGCAAGCCGCCCGACACCGCCGTTTCAGAGGCCGTTCGTCTCTGCATGTCACTCGGATAAGCACGGCTTTGAAATGGTGCGACGTTAGCGGCTCATGGTCCGGCTGCGCCTTGCTGTTCCCGTTTGCCTCGCCGGAGCGTTGCTGCTGCCGGAGATATCCGGCCCGATGTCCAGGGTCGCTGCGCGCCCGCACAATCTTCTGTTGATCACG
>DATLXE010000596.1:0-4666 GCA_035575795.1 Gemmatimonadaceae bacterium | reverse complement strand
GGGCTGCAAGGTGCCCAACGACTGCGCGATCGGCGCGAGCTCGGCCCACACCAGGCCGGCCCCACCGGACAGCCAGCGCGGTTGCTCGATCGGTGCATCCACCGCGGCCGGCGTCGGCACGTCGAGCGCACCGTGCCGATCAGCCCGATACGTCCCGTTCTGCCGATGAAATTCCGCCGGTCGCTTATTCCAGCCAGCCGCCATGGTTACTCCTCAAAATGCGCACGTGTCGCCAAGATCCCGCACAGCACCGGGGCACGGTTTCCCTACTCGGCGATATGCAGCTATTTCGACTACCGCCGGGACCCTCCTTGGTGCCAGGCTCATGACACCGATCCTGCCGGGTAGTCGTAGTCGTCGAGTAGGCGGGTAGCCTTGAGCTCAGCGAACGAGGGCACAGAGCCGTCTGGAATCGCTGGATAGGGCTCAGCAGCCAAGAGCGACAAGACATCGCCCTGGAGACACTCCTCGCAGATACTGCCCGAGTCACGGCCATCAAAGGTGCCGTCCGGTAGTTGGTCGAAGACACCCACGTAGGTGCCGTCCTTCCGACCCTCGCCGTTACAACACAAACACTGGCGTCGACGAATGCTCTGATGGCAAACGATGCCGACGCGGACGATCCGTGGTTCTGTCATGAAGCGCTTCCTTTCAGCACACATGACTCGGCGTCGGCGCGACGAGGAGTTCGAGCGCCTGGACGAGCCGAGCACACTCAAGACGGGCCTCTGTGCTCTCGGACGATTCGCCGTTCATCAAGCTCCCGAGGAGTTCAACGAGCGAGTGCAGCAGGATGCGTGCGCTGGCGCCGTTGCGCGCATGAGCCGTGAGCACCTGCCGTAAGTCGTGCTGGATTCCATTGATCAGGGTGCGCAAGCCCTGCTCCGTCATCTGCGCTTCAGCGTTGAACATCAGCTATTTCCCTTCGGTTGGTTGTTGGATTGCCGGCGGACCGGACAGGCGGACGGACACTCTCTAAGAGAGAGAGTGTGTCCGCCGCCGCTGTCAGCGGACAGTCCGTCCGGGGTGTCCGGACACTTTGTCCGCGCACTGGTTGGCGACCAGTTAAACCCTCGGCTCACGATGCCCGCCTCGTCTCCAGTAGCGCTAGCTTCCCGCCGGGCACCACCGTGAATTGCTGCTTATATCGCCGCGCGATGCGTCGAACCGTCTCCGGATCTGCGGTGATTTCCTCGGCCACGTCATCAGGGCTCAGCGCGCCCTTGCGTAGCAGGTGGGCCATCCGTTGGCGAACGGACAGGTGTCCGGCCAGGTCCGCGACGTCCGCCACCTGCACCCGACGGACAGTCGTGCGATCGGCGGTAAAGCCCACCTCGAAGCCCACGGCCGGCTGAAGTGGGCCGAGGTTCGCCTTGCGGTTGTAGAGCCCGATGTTGATCTGAGAGGTGCCGGGGACCGCATCGGCCTGCTTGACGTTCCATGTTGATCGGGCGCCGTTGTGCCAAAAGGCGCTACCGAATGGTTTCTGGTCGCCCTCGACTGACTTGTTGACGTGCGCCACGTGCAATGAGCCGATCCCGAGCTGTCTCACCGCCTGGAAGTAACGACCGGCCACTTCGGCCGCTTCCGGGGCACCGTCGCACGCGAACGCGATCGAGTCGAAGATCGCGTAATTGATGTCCTGCTCGCGGACGACGCGCCGCAGGCGATCCACCTCGTGAACCAATGGGCGGCTGCACCGGACGTACGGGATGTCCGGCATGTCTGCCCCGAACACCCGTTCCAGTCGGTCCCGGTGATCCTCGCCGCTCAGTTCCCAATCGAACAGCGCCGCCCGGATACCCTGTTGCGAGAGCCGGCCGGCGAAGTACAGCGCCAGGTAACTTTTAAACGTGCCGCCGTCGCCAAAGAGCACCATCGGGTGTTTGTCGATGATGCGCACGCCATCCAGATCAATCGAATCATCAGGCGAGGGGCGCGGCAGGTCACGCAAGGAGACGGCCGGCTGCCCTGCCCTCTCTGCCGTGAGCACGCGCTGAACGAATTCCTCGAGTAAGCCGGCCCAATCCACATCCGGGGCCTTCGACCGACTGGACAGGTACCGCGCGCGTTCTTCCCTGGCGCGTTGGGTCGACAAATTGAAATCGCCGACTGAGAGCACGCCATCAAAGGTCTGCGCACCGGACAGATCACAGCGCACCGTGAGTTCGCCGATCAGCTCGTCCCACTTGCGGCGAAGCCGATCGACGGAAAACACGACGCCGAGCTGTGGCAACGTCAGGCTGTAATGGCCCTCGTCGATACACTGGAATTCACGTGTCGCGCCCTGCGTGAGCGATGGCACTTCGGGCCCGAAAATGTCGGCGGCTTTGAGCATCAGGCGGCCCGATCCCGCTGACCGATCCGCGGTTCGCGCTCAGCGTAAACCTTCGCGCGGGCGTAAAAAGCTGCGAGCCGTTTGTAAACCTTTGCGCGCCTCTTGTAAAACTCCGCGCGCTCGGCGTGATAATCCGCGCGCAAAGGTTCACTCTGAACGCACGAAGTGTGATCCTTCACGCGCAGGTCGTCGAGTGCTATGTCCTGTTCCGCCAACATCGCGATCGCCAGACGCAACGCCTCAGCAACGGCCAGATAGCGTTCCCTAGAGCGCCGAAGGCACAACCGCGCCAAGCGGAGGCGGCGCACCGTGTCGAGCAGTGCTGGCGCCAGGGCGTTCACCGCGTGAGCTCCCTTGACCGATCCGCCGTCGCTTCGACAGTCGTCGGCATGGCAGACGCTTCGAGCCACGTGTCGATGTATGCATCGCGGAAACGCAGTTCCCGCCGGCCACCGATGCGTGCGGCCTTCAGCCGGCCCGCCCGCACTTCGTGGTAGATGGTCGCAACGCCGACTTGCGCACGCGCGGCCGCTTGCTTCACCGTGAGCCAGACAGGTGGTTGCGGGTCCATCATTTGCGCTCTCGCGTGTTGAAGTCCTCGAGAGCAATCCTGAGATTTCTAAGGATGTCTCGCGTGTTGAGCACATAGGAGCACGTGAAGGTCCCGAGGACACTTTCGAGCTTGGTGCGTGGCAGTAACTCGATCCACGGCATCGGGCCGTCGTCGCTCGGGAGCAGGACAAGGTACTCGGCGTCGATCGCGTTCCTCTTATCGAGGATCGTGAGAATGATTTGGCCGAAGTAGTGCTCGAGCCGCTTCCCCACAAACCCCAGTTTGATCAGCTCGGCCGCAACGGCGATCTCGAACAGGTTCTGCCCGCTGAACGCTCGGTCGTGGCCCGTTCCTTCGGCGGGCCATGCCGGCACGATGCGGCCGGTCCGGACCAACAGTTCGACTTGGCTGCGCTTCGTCTTCGGGACGATGGCGAGCACGTCTGCCAAGGTGAAGCGCGGGGTGTCCCCAGCGGACGGGGTCGCTTTCCGTCGTCGCGCCCGGACTGTCGTTTCCTGGGTGATCTCAGTCATGTAACGTAGAGCATATACCTTATGCTCCACCGAGCACAACCACCCACAGCACGCATCGCGTGCGCCGCGTGTCAAGTTGGTGTCAATCGAAGGGCGGTTAGACCGCGTAGCCCCAGTGGGCTGATCGTTGAATTTATTGAGGGAAGTTGTTGGCTCCTCGGGCTGGACTCGAACCAGCAACCCTCCGGTTAACAGCCGGAACCCGGCGATTGGTGCGGCGTGCTACGGAGTGATACAGCGTCAACAGAATCAGTGGTTTACAGGCAGATTCGGAGCTGCGGTGTTACCACGGAGTAATACGCTTTCTGATCAAGGGTAGCTACAATTGTCGCTACAGTTGGTCCCCTAGCACCGCAACGCCGAATCGCGATGCGCAGCGTGGCACGCGCGAATCTCCGTCGAGCGACAGGACGCGCGCCGCGTGCCGGCAAACGGTTAACAGACACGTGTGCGTACCTGCGGAACGCGGGCTGGAGGGCCACCTATAAGGGACAATCCAGCGCTTCGTCTCCGGCCGCTCGTCACCGGCAGTTCATGACCTCCGCACTTCCCCGTGGCTCGTACTCCCTCGATTGGCCGGTAGTAGGAGATTTATCGTCGACCTGCCTCCGAATCAGCTCGGACCGGCATGGCGGAAGGCGGGCGCTGAATGACCCGGAGCCTCAAAGCGGGCGAGTCGCGTCCGTCGAATGGATTACAGCGCCGCGCCTGGACGGCCGATATGGCCATTGATCCTGTCGCGCCACGACCGTCTATGAGCCCAGTTCCCGCATTCACACTGAGCGGCGTTTTGCCGCCCTATTGAGGCGCCGCCACTGGTTTCGAGCGTTCGCCATACCAAGTGACGACACCGGAAATCATTGAGGCATTCGGAACGTCAGTTGAGAGGTGTGACATCCTCGAGGGCTGGCTTAGGTTTCGTGAGGCCCTAACACAGGAAGGGTTGATTCGCGGCGTGCAGTGGCTAAATGGCAGCTTCTGCGAGAAGCTTATTGGGCGCGAGCCTCGGGACCTAGATTTGGTAACGTTCTGCGTTGTTCCTGTGGACCCTGTCGAGCTCCATGCGCTAACTGCCCGCCTGCAGGTACGCCAAGTGTCCCCGTGACGTCCCCCCGCGTTCAGTAGCGGGTCGGTTTAGAGTCCGGCGGTTACTTTCGCTGTGTTCGTCCCTGTCGTCAACTGGCGGGCGTATTCGGCGGGCGTCAGCCCGCCGAGCCCCTTCTTCGGTCGCTCCTCGTTGTA
>DATLXE010000595.1:0-6052 GCA_035575795.1 Gemmatimonadaceae bacterium | reverse complement strand
AGCTCGGGGTCGGGCCCCGCTTCGTCGGGGATGACGTCCAGCACCGAATTGATGCGCGCGAAGGTTTTTCTTGCCGCCTCGACCGCGGCGCGGTCCTGACCGTCGCGGTCCAGCTCGGCGTTCGCTTTCCTGATGAACGTGTAAAGAGCGCCGAGTGCGGCCGGAGCGTTCAGGTCGTCAGAGAGAGCGTCGACAACTTCCTTCTCCGCTTCCGCGGCGATTTTCTCGAGCGCCGGCGTCGCACCCTTCGCGGCGTCGAGGCGGGCAGCGAAATCTCCGATGCGGCGCACTCCCTCGAGCGATGCCTCGAGCGCTTCCCCGGAGAGGTTGAGCTGCTTCCGGTAGTGTGTAGAGAAAACGAAATGCCGGAATGCCGCCGCGGAGACTCCCTGCTCTTTCAGGTCCGCGACAGTCGCCACGTTACCGATGCGCTTCGCCATCTTGCTGCCGTCGGTGAGCAGAAATTCGCCGTGGCACCAGAAGCGCGCGAACGGAGCTCCCGTGGCACCCTCCGACTGCGCGATCTCGTCCTCGTGGTGCGGGAAGATGAGGTCGATCCCGCCACAGTGAATGTCCATCGTCTCGCCCAGATAGCGCATTGCCATCGCCGAGCATTCGAGGTGCCAGCCGGGGCGGCCCCTGCCCCACGGTGAATCCCAGGCCGCACCTGTCGTTTCGTCTTCCTCCTTTGCCGCCTTCCAGAGCGCGAAATCCTGCGCGTTCTCCTTCGAATAGTCGTCCTGGATGACCCGCGCGCCCGTTCTCACCTCGCGAGTGTCGAGACGCGAGAGCTTGCCATAGCCGTCGAGCTTTCCGATCGCGAAGTACACGGACCCGTCGTCGGCGCGGTAGGCGAGACCGCGATCGACAAGTGCCTTTACCAGTGCGACCATCTCCGGGATGTGATCGGTCGCACTTGGATAGATCTCGGCGTCCTGGATGCGCAGGAACGCCCGGTCTTCGTGAAACTTCTTCACCACTGGAGCGGTGATCTCGCCGATTGTCACGCCCGCCTCGCTGGCGCCGGTGATGATCTTGTCGTCGACATCGGTGAGGTTCATCACCTGGAGCGTCTGCCATCCGCGCAGCACGACGACGCGGCGGAGGAGATCCTCGAATAAAAACGTGCGGAAGTTGCCGAGGTGCGCGGGCTTGTAGACGGTCGGGCCGCAGGTGTACATGCGCACCGTCTTGCCGTCGGCGGGCGCGAATTCCTCGACCGCGCGAGTGAGCGTGTTGTAGAGACGAAAAGTGGTCACACGCGGAAGCTAGGCAGCTCTGTATGCAGGCGGGAGGGGATGTCTTTCGCGCAGCATGCTATTGCACCGTCGCCTCCGCCACATGCTGAGCCGCCCTGTCAGGCCACCGAAAGTTGAGCTGCGGCTTCACGCCTACCGACTCGGAAGGAGATTCGATGATCCGCCCGGCGGAGAGAACGACCGTTCGCGTCGCGACACCGGCGAGCTCGCGCGCATCGGGTGCTGAAAGCAACACTGCGACCCCGCGGCGAGACAGCCTTCTCAGCGCAGCGATCACGTCCGGCGCGCTGAGCAGCCCTTCGCCGGAAAGTGTCTCGTCGAGCAGCACGGCGCGCGGTTCGCCGATGAGGGCCTGCGCGAAACCGAGGCGCTGATGCAGGGCCGGCGAGAGCTGGCTGACACGCCGCGAGGAGTATGCGAGCAGTGAAGCCTCGCGCATGGCGGCGTCAACCTGCGCGGCGCGGCCGGACGAAGCGAGCTCATGCAGCGTTGCGTGATACTCGAGCGCCTCACAAACCGTCAGGAACGAGTAAAATCCCGCGCGCCTTGGCACGTAGGCGATTCCCGGGGGGATGCGATGCGCGGAGAGCATCTCTCCGAACCAGGTGATGGACCCGTAATCGGGCTGCAGCAACCCGGCGGCGCAGAGCATCAGCGTAGACTTTCCGGCGCCCGCCGGTCCGGCAATGCCGATGATCTCTTCATTCCCGGCCGCGAGGTCGATGCCCGCCAGCGCATCCACCGCGCTCGTGCGCCCTCGCATCCCCGAGCGGTAGGCCTTCCTCAATCCTCGAACCTGCAATGCCGGTCTCACGCAACGCGCTCCGCTCTGGAAGACGCTTGAATCTCGACTACTCAAAAAAAAGGAGCCCATCGTTAATGGGCTCCCGAAAGCATTGTCTTCCCGTGGGCCAGACGACCGGAGCTACGCCGACTTCGCGAGGTTGATCTTCTCCTTGAGGCGTATCAGATCGGGGACCGCCGCTCTTGGTGTTCGGATTCCGCCGTCGGGTACGGGGACGCGCAGCACGAGAATTCGGTCGCGCGTGCTCTTCCGGAATCCCTTTCCTTCGTAGATGCGGTTGATGAGAATCCTCCGCACGATCACCATCGTTGACGCCAGCGTCGGCAGCGCCACGATCAAGCCGAGCGGGCCGAGCAGCTTGCCGATGACGAGCACCGCGAGGATCGTCAGCACCGGCGGGAGGTCGAGCTTCTTCGACATCACCAGCGGCGCGATGAGATTGCCTTCGATGAGGTGAATGATCACGCCAAGCGCAATGACGTAGATCGCCCGCGTGCCGCCCCCGGGACCGCCGAGAACGAACAGCGCCGGCAGAATGGTCGAGACCAGCGTGCCGAAGAACGGTACGATGGCCACCAGGCCGGTGAACACTCCGAACGTCAGCCAGTAGGGCACGTCCAGCATGTAAAGTCCGATCGCGGTGAGAATCGCGAGACTCGTCATCGCCAGCAGTTGTCCGACGATGTAAGCGCGGAGGACATCACCCAGGTCGCGCAGCACGTCGCGGATCAGGTCGCGGTGAATCGGTGGAAAGAGTGCGATCAGCCACTCCCGGTAAATGCCGGGCTGGAGCGCCAGGTAGATAGCCATCACGCCGACGGCGAACACGTTGATCATCACGTGCACCATCGAGAACACTTTCGGCACCAGCGAGCCCATCTGTCCCGAAACCTGCTCGTACACCGCACGGAGCAGCGTATTGTCGCCAGGCTTCCACATCTCGCGGAGCGCCGGGAAGCGGGCGACGAAGCTGTCGATACCCTTTTCCCAGTCGGCGATGTACTTCGGCAGGACGACGAAGAGCTGCTGCGTCTGCTCGACCACAGGCGGAACAAGCAGCCACCCAAGACCGAAGAGCGCGGCAAGAGAAAACAACACCGCCAGCGCGAACGCCAGCTTGCGCGAGATGTGCCCCTTTTCCTCGAGAAAGTCAGTCACCGATCCGAGGTACAGCGAGATGATTATGGCAACGAAGAGGAGCAGGAAGACATCGACTGTCGACCCCAGCATCCACAACAGCAGGACGGTGAGGACTATCCCCGTGAGAATCGGGGCCAGCTTGAATCGCGGAGCGATCCCGGCCTCCCCCCTCACTGCGCCTTTTTCCCTTCCGGGACCTGCCGGATTTCCACTGCGTCTTCAGCCGACCCAGCCCCTGAGCCGAGCGCTTTGCTCGGCGCCTGACCGCCCGCGCCGAGCATGCCCATCTTCTGCTTGAGCGCGACGAGCTGCATCTCGGCCGTCGCCGAGCCTGAACCCGACTCGAGACGCTTGAAGTCGCTTGCCAGCTTGTCGCCCGAGAACTCCTCATCAATCTCCGCGCTGGCCTTCACGCGACGCTCGTTGCTCTCGATCTTCTCCTCCATCCGGGCGAATGCCTCGAACGCGGACTTCTCGGAGATGTGCGACATCGTCTCGTTGATGCGGCGCTGCGCGTCGGCGCGGCGCTGCTTGGCGAGCAGGAGATTCTTTTTCCGGTTCGCCTCCTCGATGTTGTCGTTGAGCGTGCGCAGTGATTCCTTGAGACGGTCCGTCTCCTGCTTGTGCGCCGCCCAGGTGAGGTTGAGCTGTTCGCCGCGCGAGATGTGCTCGGTGCGGCGCATCAGCGCCTGCTTCGCGAGCTCGTCCTGGTTCTGCTGCACCGCCAGCATCGCCCGGCGCTCCCAGTCCTCCGCCTCTTTCAGCTCCTGCTTCGTCTGATCCTGCAGACGCTTCTCGTCGGCGATCGCGGCGGCAACCTGCTGCTTCGCCTTCACGAGCTGCGAGCGCATGTCGAGAATGATCTGGTTAAGCATCTTCTCGGGCTGCTCGAACTCGTTGATAGCCGCGTTCATGTTGGCGCGGAACAACATTGCTATACGGTCGAAGATATTCATTGTATTGGTACCTCTGATTTTAGCATGCTCAGGGGCCGAAGATACTGCTTTCACACCTCTCTCACCAGCTAACCGACTGTCGCCCCGACAGTTAAGCGTCGGAGCGCTTGATCTGGTAGAGCCGTTCCTTTGCCAGCTTCCTGCCCGTTGGCGTCGCAGCAAGGCCGCCGCCCGCTGTCTCGCGATAACGGACGTCCATCTCACGACCGATCTCGCCCATCACGTCGATCACCTCGTCAACGGGAATCGCGAAAGTGATTCCCGCCAGCGCCATTTCGATTCCGGCCAGAGCGATCGCTGAGCCCGTAGCATTGCGAAAGACGCATGGCAATTCCACGAGACCACCCAGCGGATCGCACACCAGTCCCAGCGTTCCCTGCATCGTCAGCGCGACGGCGTGGCCGACCTGCGACGGAGTTCCGCCGAGCATTTCAGTCGCCGCGCCGGCCGCCATGCCCGCCGCCGCGCCCGTTTCAGCCTGACATCCACCTTCCGCGCCCGACAGCGACGCGCGCTCGGCAACGACCGCCCCGATCAATCCCGCCGTCGCCAGTCCGTCGACAACCTTTTCGTCCGACACGCCGCGCGCTTTCGCGAGACCCGTCAGGATCGCCGGCAGCACTCCCGCTCCGCCGGCCGTCGGCGCCGCCACGATCACGCCCATCGCTGCGTTCACTTCCTGCACCGCCAGCGCGCGAATGAGGACATCGCGGAACGGAGTTTCGGCCAGCGGTCCCCGAGTGCTCGACCGAAGCTTCGCCGCGTCTCCCCCAACGAGTCCCGACGCCGAGCGCAGGTCGCCAGTCGTTCCCTGGTCGATCGCGCTCCGCATGACGACCAGCGCACGCATCAGCACCGCGCGAATGTCCGCCGGCGTACGGCCGTTGTCGCGCGCCTCCGCTGCCAGCGCCACTTCGGCGAGCGACGTTCCCTGCGACTCCGCGTCGCGAATTGCGTCGGCGAGCGCCTTGTACACTAGCCTCCGCTCACTTTATCCAGTCTTCGCGTCCAGCGAACCCAGTCCAGCGCCTTCAATTCCATCCCCGCTGCGCGATCGGGCGACTCGTCGCACTCGATGACCATGAACGCGTCGCCACCCTTTTCCTTTCTCGTCAGCTTGAGCGTCGCGATGTTGATGTCGTGCTCCGCGAGGATGCCCGTGATCCGGGCGATGGAGCCCTTCCTATCCTCAGCTACGAGTACAATCGTGTGGAAGTTTCCAGTGACCTCGACCGGGTAGCCGTCAATCTCCTGGACGAGGATGCGTCCGGCCCCGAGCGACGATCCGAGCATGGTCGCCGAATTGCCGTCGAGCTCGACGGAAATGCGGACTGTGTTTGGATGCGCGGCGTCGGCAATGGTGGTCTTCTCGAACCGGTAGTTCAGTCCCTCCCGCTCGGCGATCTGAAGCGCTTCGCGAATGCGCTCGTCGTCGGGGCGAAAGCCGAGCAGTCCCGCGACGAGTGCCTTATCGGTGCCGTGTCCTTCGCCCGTGCGGGCGAACGATCCGTGCAGTTGCAGCAGTCCCGATTGGGGGGTGCCGCCCGCCAGCGCACGCGCAAGCAGGCCGAGACGGCAGGCGCCGGCGGTGTGCGACGACGAGGGGCCAACCATGACCGGCCCGATGATGTCGAGCAGTGAAACCATTGGTTCCGTGCGTCAGTTGGAGATGGACAGCGTGCTCACAATCAAGATAAGGCAGTCATCGAGGCAACGGCTGCCGCATCTTCATGCCGCCGCCGTCCACGACGGACCCGATTGCCGCCAGCCCGCTGACCGTACCGATGTTCTGGGTGAGAACAGGCCCGCGCAGCACCCAGTTGTCGACGATCCAGGCTCCCGAAGCAACCCGGCGGAACTGCGTCGATCCTCCGGCCGAGAACCGGTCGAGC
>DATLXE010000594.1:0-4275 GCA_035575795.1 Gemmatimonadaceae bacterium | reverse complement strand
GAGCCAGTACGCATCGAACGCCGAAGGAATGCGCCGGTTCAGTCCGACGAGAATTCGTCCCGGAGTTCTGTGTGGCACGGCATAGATCGCCGCGCGAACCTTGTCAAATGGTGTGAGGTCCCGCGCAACGGGAACGCCAGGTTGTGACGGATCGACCGCGTAGATGCGGAAGTTCTCGTTGCCTCCCTTGTCCTGCACGTAGAGCAGGTAACGCGAATCCCGCGACCAGAAATACTGACCCACCGGGCGCACGGTATCCGTTGTCATCACGCGCTCGTCCCGTTCCGTGCCATTCACGGGGCGAATATAGACGTTGAGCTTGCCTTTATATGGCTTGACGTATGAAAGCCACTTGCCGTCGGGCGATATCTGCGCGCCGCCAATTTCGGGGTTGTCGAAGAAGTGCTCGAGAGGGATCAGCGGGGTCTGGACGCGCGCCTGCGCCTCGAGCGCGGTTGGACCTGCCAGCGCGAGCAGCGACAGCGCAATTGTGATCGTTGAAATCCTTTCCTTCATTTGTGATTCTCCTCTCTCAAATTGCTACGGTGGAACCTACAACATAGGAAGGGGGACAGCCGGCGGAAAGAGCCGCGCGCCTACTCGTACCGCAGCGAGGTGATCGGGTCGAGGTTCGCAGCACGCCGGGCCGGCCAAACCCCGAAGAGGATGCCGACAAAGCCCGAGAACAGAAAAGCGACGAGGATCGATGCGGGCGCGACCGATGTGTTGAAGTTGCCGAACCTGGCGAGCATCATCGCCCCCGCCGCCCCCAGCATCACGCCGCCGATCCCGCCCAGCATGCAGAGCACCACTGCCTCGATGAGAAACTGAAGCAGGATATTACGCGGCGTTGCGCCGAGCGCCTTCCGCACGCCGATCTCGCGCGTCCGTTCCGTTACCGACACGAGCATGATGTTCATGATGCCGATTCCGCCGACGAGCAGGCTCACCGCGGCAATACCGGATAAGAGGAAAGTGAAGATCTTGGTTGTCTCGCCGAGCGTGCTGAGGAAGTCGGCCTGGCTCCGGATCTGGAAGTCGTCGTCGCGGCCGACGCGGAGCCTGTGCTCACGCCGCAACACCTTCTGTATCTGCGCCATCGCCTGCGGGATTTCCGCCTCGGTCGCTGCAAGAACCCCGATCTGGCGGATGCGATCCGTTCCGAAGAGACGGAACTGCGCCGTGCCGAGCGGAATGAGGACCTGGTCGTCAGGATTCTGAAATCCGCCGCCCTGTCCCTTGCTGGCCAGAACGCCGATCACGTCAAACTGGATGCCGCGAATCCGCACGTTGCCCCCGACGATGTCGTCCGGGTTGCGAATACCAAGATTATCCGCGACAGTCGGCCCAAGCACCGCCACGCGTCGGCTCTCACTGTTTTCGACTTCCGTGAACATGCGCCCCGCACTGAGCTCGAACTTCCTTACCTCGAGATAGTTGGGCGTAGTGCCGGTGATCGAAGTGTTGGTGTTCACGTTTCCGTACTGGACCTGAAAGCTGCGTGACATCTCCGGTTGGACGGCGGCGATCACCGGGCTGTTGCTCGCCGCCAGCGCCTCGGCGTCGCTGATCCTGAGCGGGGCACGGTCCACCTCGGCGGCGACTCCGCCCCGCGCCACCTGACCCGGAAACACAGTCAGCAGCGTGGTGCCCAGCGCGGAGATGCGCGCGTTGACCGACTGCTGCGCGCCGCGGCCGAGCGCGACGACAGAGATCACCGCGGCGACGCCGATGACGACACCGAGCATCGTGAGGAAAGACCTGAGCTTGTTGGCCCGCAGCGCCCCGAGCGCAACGCCGACGGTTTCAGTTGCCAGCATGATTCCCCTTAGTTGCCTGGCGGCCTGCCGCCACCGCCACCACCACCGCCACCGCCTGGTGCGCCTCCCGCGGGAGTCTGCTGTAGCCCGCCTCCCGTTCCTGCGCGAATGCGATCGGCCTGCTGCTGACGCTGCGCCTGGAGCGCAGCTGCGGCGAGAAGCGCGACAAGCTCACCTTCCGCCGCACCATCGAGGATTTCGGTGTAGTCGAAATCGCTGATGCCGGTGCGAATCACGCGCGGCACATACTTGTTGTCCTTGAAAACGAACATCAGCTGCCGCGAACCCCCGCCACCACCGCGTCCGCCACCACCGCCACCACCGCCACCCCCAATACCGGCGCCCTGGGCACCCGAAGCAGCCTGCCCGGCACCAGCCCGATTGCCTGCGCCGCCACGCATGCGGCCCCCCGCACTGTCGCCAGCAAAGCGTCGCCCGCCTCGCGCGGTGTCGCCGCCAGCGCCGAATCTCCGTCCACGGCGCGTCGTGTCACCCGTCGCCCGATTCGCAAAGGCGCCACCTCCACCACCGCCACCACCGCCACGACCGCCACGACCGCCGGCCTGAAGCGCCTTGCGTATCGAATCCGGCTTGAGCCCGAGCGTTGGTGCGAGCGCGGTAAGCTCACGCATGCTCCGCAGCGCGTCATTCGGGACCGCAAGGACATCGTCCTTTTGCGAGATGATCATGTTCACTTCGCCGTTCATGCCCGGCTTGAGCGCGCCGTCCATGTTCTGAAGCGAGATGAGGACCGGGAAGAGCGTCACGCTCTGCTGCACGACCGCCTGGGGCTCGACCTTCTCGACCGATCCCTGAAACCGCCGGTTTGGAAACGCATCGACGGTCACGTTAGCGACCTGACCCGCGACGACGTTGCCGATATCCGTCTCGTTGACGAAGGCACGCATGCGAACCTTCGTAAGGTCAGCCATCTTGAGAATCGTCGTCCCGCCACTGGCTGACGATGTCGCCGATGTTATGACCATCCCCTGCGACACCGGCCGCTCGATCACCGTACCCGACACGGGCGCGCGGACGGTTGCGTCCTCCAGCCGCTGCCTCGCCAGGTCGACGTTGGTTCTCGCCCTCACCACCGACGCCTCCGCCATGGCGTAGGTCAGCGTTGCGACGTCGTTTTCCTGAGCCGTGATGATCCGCTGCTGAAAGAGCGAGCGTGACCGCGAGCGCTGATTCGACGCCACTGACTGTGCCACGCGCGCCGAGTTCAGCTCGGCCGCGACCTGGTTGTACTGGTTCTGCACATCGCGCGTGTCAATCTGGACGAGGAGGTCGCCGACGCTAACCTTGGAGCCGACGTCAATCGGAATGTTGTTGATCACGCCCGATGCCTTCGACTTCACCTCGACGACGTTGATCGGCTCGACGGCGCCGTTGGCCTGCGCGCTGAGAACGATCGTTCGCCGCTCGATCGGCGCCGTCTCGATCTTTATCTCGCCTTCCTTCTTTCCACCGCAGGCGATTGCCGCTGCAAGAACCAGTGCGAGTGGTGCGCCGATCCGCATCATTGCAGCTCCCGCCCAATGAGCGTCTCGATCTGCGCGCGCGCGATTCTGTAGTCGTAGCGCGCCTGGATCAACGACTGTCTCGCCTGCGCCAGCGTCGTTTGCGAAGTCAGGAGGTCGAGCAGCGTAGACGCGCCGATGTTGTAGCGCTGCTGCTGCACGCGCACATCCTCAACCGCCGCCGTCACCGATGCCGATTGCACCGCCACGCGCTGCGCCGCTGCGCGGATGGTGCCGAGTAGCTGCGCCAGCTGCTGGTCGGCGGCGAGGCTCGCGTCGCGGAGCTGGGCACGCGAGTTGGTCTCTGCCACCTGGGCCCTCACCACCTGCTCCTCACGCAGAAATCCGTTGAACACCGGATAGGAAAGCGAGAACGAAAGCCGGCCGTTGTAGTTGTAAGGATCCCTGTCGAGACCGAAGGTCCCAACTCCGCTCCCGCTCCGCGAATAGTTCGCGCTCAGGCTGGGCAGGTACGTCGTTTTCGTCGCGCGCAGCGATTGCTCCGCCGCCTTGAGGTTCGCCTGCGCCGCTTCGATCGCCGGTCCGCGGCGAGCCAATATCCAGAGCTCGGCGCTGTCCGGCAGAGCGGCGAGGTTCTCGCGCACGGTAGCCGGATTGGCGGTAACGGGATACTCCGAACCCACGAGACGTGTCAGCGCTGCGTTTGCTGTCGCCAGATTGCTCTCGGCGGTTACTTCAGCGAGCTGGGCATTGCCGACCTGGATCACTCCGCGCAACGAGTCCGACCGTGTCGCGACACCGGCACGGACTCGCGCCAGCGACGCGGTGTACTGCACGCGCGCCTGTTCCATCTGTGCCGCCGCCGCTTCCTGGCTCTCCATGGATGCAAGCACCGCGTAGTACTGCTGCTTCACCTGGAGGGCGATGTCGTACTTCACGGCCACGCGGTTGATGTCGGCCGCGTCGATGTT
>DATLXE010000593.1:0-1526 GCA_035575795.1 Gemmatimonadaceae bacterium | reverse complement strand
CCCGCGGTCGAGGGGGGCTCCGTTGTGCCCTCGGGGCCAAGCAGGGCCGTGAGGTTGGCCGCGACCTTCGCATAGGCGGCGCGCCAGTCAGTCTGCGTCGTGATCAGCTCGTTGAAGTTGGAGATGAGCTGAGAGACCTGTGTGCGCGCGTCACCGGTGAGCTGCGCCGCCGCCGGAAGCTGGGTGAGACCGCTCAGCGTGGTCCGTGCCTCTGTCAGATGCCGGCGGGCTCCTTCGTCGTCTTTGCGCGCGGTGGACGGCGCGGGTGCGGCCGCCGGAGGTGCCGCCTGGGCTGGGGGCACCGAGGGGTCGGTCGGCATGGGGGTGGAGGTCGGGGTTGCTGCGGCGTCGGCGGTGGTCACGGCCGGCTGCCCCGACATGGCCGCCGCGTACGCCGTAATCGCCGTCCGCACCTCGGTCAGTTTGGTTCGACTCGTGTCATCCAACGTGACCGTGGCTGCGGCTTTCCCCTTGACGGCCGGTGCGGCCACGGTTCCAGAAGTCCCCGCGGACATGTTCGCCCCCAGCAGCGTCGTCAGGATCTTGTCGATTGCGGCGACTTCGGTCGCCCACGCGCTGCCCTTGTTACTGGAGGTCTTCTCGAGCGTCGCCAATCGACGTTTCACTTCGGCGATCTGGGCCTTGTTCCGCGCGCTCATGCCTGTCGCGGTCACGTCATTCAGCGAACCCCTGGCCAGCCGGAGATGTTCCTGTGCCGTGCTGGCCTGACCCGTGGGTGACGGAGCAGGCGCCGCCGGCTGCATCGTGGCGCTTGGCGGCATGGTCTGCGCCCCACTCACGGCTGGGACGGCCACCAGTAAGGCTGCGGTCATCGTCATGGTCCACGTGGCGGTCGAACGCTTCATATGTCTGCTCTCCTGAATGGACGGGGTGAATCAGATCCAGTTCAAGAGAGGAGCAATCGAAATGCCACGAGCAAGCCCGAGCGCGAGAATCCTTGAATGACTGACGAAATGACTGCCGCTGCGCTAGAGCTTGGCGCCAGCGGAGCGGTGACGGAAGAACTGGATGATCACAGGAAGGACCGATATCGCGACGATTCCCAGCACGACGAGCTCGAAATTCTTCTGCACGACCGGGATGTTGCCGAAGAGGTATCCCGCGCCGACGCAGATCACCGTCCACACCGCTCCGCCGATGACGTTGTAGAAGGTGAACGTTCCGTATGTCATCGCCCCGGCCCCGGCGACAAATGGAATGAACGTGCGCACGATCGGCACGAACCGCGCGAGGACGACCGCCTTGCCGCCATGGGTCTCGAAGAACAGGTGCGCCTGTTCCAGGTGTTTCGGGTTGAGCCATTGTTCGAACCGTCCGGTTCGGCCTTCCGCGCGAAACACGCGCGGGCCAATGTACCGACCGACGCTGTAGTTCACCGCGTCGCCCAGCACCGACGCCACGAAGATCACGATCGCCGTGAGCCGCAGGTCGAGCGCACCGGTCGCGGCCAGCGTGCCGGCGGCAAACAGCAGCGAATCCCCGGGCAGGAACGGCATGACGACGAG
>DATLXE010000592.1:0-3983 GCA_035575795.1 Gemmatimonadaceae bacterium | reverse complement strand
TTCGAGCTGCCGCGCCACGAGCAGGGCACCAGCCGGACGGTGGAGCAGCTCGCCTACCTGCTCGCGCACATCCTGCCGGCGCCGGTGATGCTGCTTGCCGCAAACAAGCGCTCGACCGGGATCGGCGTGCGTCCGCGCGGCGACCGGATCGAGATCACGGCTGATTTCACGCCCGACGCGCCGCTCATGATCGCGACGGCGACGGTGATCGTCGGAATCGTGCGCGAGGTGATGACGTGGCCGAGCTACGAGATCGGTGCGCTGGACGGGACGGACATCCCGATCATTCGCGGGTTTCACCCGATGCCGCACACATCGCGAAAGGGTTGGCTGGCGCGGTTCGACTGCTTCCCGAAGAATCCGTTCATGTGCGACATCGACAACGACATGTGGACGACAACGGACGGGCGAAGCATGTCGCTCCGGGAAATGGGCGGGATGATCGCGCGGCACTTCTGGCCGAACATTCGGCGCATCTCCGATGCGTTTACGCTGCGCCTGATCGGCGCGGTGATGCGCGGCCGCGCGCCATCGCTGCTCGATCTCAAGGATCGTCCACCTGGCTACGAAGATGTCGGGCGGCTTTGCACCTGGGACAATCTCTTCCCCGAGCGAATCCTGCCTCGTTCGCTTTACGAGCGGGTGCTCATCCGCGCCATATCCGGGCAGAAGCTGCACCTGAACGGCGAGTGGTACACGCCGACGGGCATGCGCGGCTGGTCGCGCGTGGTGTTCAGGCGCAAGGCGGACAACTCACGCCATGTATTCTCGCTCGACTTCCTGCTCGAGCACCTCCGCGAGTGGGAGCGGCCGTATCGAACCTCGAAAAGGAACGGAGCGAAGACGCGAGCGGGACGGTAGCGCCGGGCCTTTCGCTCCACTGACGGTTCGGCGCGAATTATCGAACGATCCCGAGTTCGCTCACGAGCTCAATAGCAATTATTTGGACGATGCCAATCAATCTTATTGGTGACAGAGAGGGGGATCAAAATGCGTGATCTCGATGGCAGATCGGTTGTCAGCTCCAGTATCCCAAGATTCGCGCTCAGTATCTCGTACAGCCCGCCGAGGGCCGGAGTGACTTCGCCCTCACGCTGAGTCATACCGCCAGTGGAAATGACTGTTGTTGATAGCGAACGCACCGGAATATCCAGCAAACGTTCCCCGGCCTCGCCGGCACGGATAAGCGTTATCGCCAAAACGTGGCCCTGCAGCGGTGTGCCTTCGACGAGATGATCGAAACTCTTCGACCGGAGTGAGCCTCTCACAGCGCTTACGCCGACTTGTGCGCGCACCAACTCAGCGCCGTTTTCAACGAGACGTCCGGATGCTGTGACGAACCGCTCCTCGTAGGAGCAGTTGGTGAGCAGGTCGCAGCCGGACAGGAAAAGAAGGCTGGCAAAAATGCCGGCCAGGCGAAGATTCATCAGGCTCTGACCCCAGCCCAGAGAAAACGCATCATCGTCCGCGAAGAATGTCTGCGGAAATATGCGCGGCAGCGCGTACTTGGCGAATCAGCGAGGGCTCTCAGCATTCCCCGCCAACGGGAAAGCCGTAACGTCCTCCACCGGAACCCCAGCGCCACAGAGCGGACAGTCGCCAGGGGGCCAGAGCGCAAACTCATCGCGCGCAACTGCTTCAACCGGCAGCGACTTATCCGCGAAGAGATCGAGCCCGCGAGAACCGAGGACGAGCAGCGCGCCCGCAACGACAGGCCTGCCGCCAAACTTGACGATCTCAGTAAACGTCCCGCGCAGCGCCGAGCCCGCGCTCATCACGTCATCAACAATGGCGACGCGCTGCCCGAACATCGTTTCGCCAAACGCAGTTGGCAATAGATACCGTGCCTCGTACAGGCCATCCCGATTTGCCGGCATCACTCTCTCCGTGAAACAGAACCGCGCCCCTAGAATCCCCGCCACGAGCTGGGCCAGAAACGCACCGCCGAGCAGCGGACCGCAGACAATTTTCACTTCGTACGGCCTCAGCGCATCAGCCAGCGCCTCGACGAATGGCTTGATGCGGCGCTGGTCGGCGAACAGAGAATCGAGGTTCAGCCACAGTTTCGCGTGGTGTCCCGACTCGAGCCGGAAGTGACCACGCCGTCCGGCGACAATATCGAAAAAGGCAGCCGCTGAAGTGTCGATGCGCTTCCGAGCTCAGTGAGTTCCGCCGTGACCGCCACCCGAGCCCTGTGACGAACCGGGACCGCCGGAACCCTTCGAGCCCGTCGAGCCATATCCCGCTTTCTTTTTCTTTGAGCTGTCCGTCTTGCCCTGATCGGTTCCCGATTGGCCCTTTCCCCCGTGACCGCCCGGCATGCCGTTCTTTTCATTTCCCGCCTTCTTGCTGTCCTTTCCCGCCATGATTGCTACCTCGTCGTCAGTGAACGTTCGCGGCGCGGGGCGTGATGAATCACGCGCCCATCCGACCGCAACAGATTTTGCATAACGAATGCCGCCCTCTAGCCCAGCGCGTCGAGCAGCTTCTGATGAATTCCTCCAAACCCGCCGTTCGACATCACCAGAACGACGTCCCGCTCCTTCAACCTCGGCGCCAGCTCCTTCACGATTGCGTCTGCATCCGGGAGGTGCTGCGCCGGCTTCCCGCCCCCCTTCCACTGTCGCACCATCTCCGCGGGATCGATCGCCGTCCCCGCCTCATAGCGCTCGGGATGGAACAAGCCGGCGAGAATGATCTCGTCCGCTGACTCGAACGCCTTCACATACTCGCCCTGAAACTCGCGCCGCTGCGCCGTGTAGCTCCGCGGCTCGAACACCGCGACAATCCTTCTGCCGGCGTACTTCTGCCTGATCGCGTTGATTGTCTCGCGAACCGCCGTCGGGTGGTGCGCGAAATCGTCGATCACCGCCACGCCGCGCACTTCCCCGCGCACTTCCATGCGGCGCTTGACGCTCAGGAACGTACGCAGCCCCTCGCGCACGCCGTCGCGATCCGCGCCAACCGATTCCGCCGCCGCAATCACCGCCAGTACGTTGCGCACATTGAACGCGCCGGCCAGCGGCGTATCCACCGCGCCCCATTCCTCATCGGAGCGAAAGGCGCGGAAAGTCGTACCGGCTTCGGTGAACTTCACGTCGCGCGCATTCCAGTTGTGGGCACCGGCGGGCGGAGCATCCTCCGAGCCGTACGTGAACCACTCGACCGGCGCGAACGATTTCGACGCGAGCTCGCGCATTATCGGCGACTCCCAGCCCCCGATCAGCACCCCATTCTCCGGAATGAGATTAACGAATCGCGCGAAGGCGAACTTGTACGCCTCTTCGTCCCGGTAGATGTCGGCGTGGTCGAACTCGATGTTGTTCACGATCGCCGTGTCAGGCAGGTAGTGCCACATCTTCGGGCCCTTGTCGAAGTAGGCCGTGTCGTACTCGTCCGCCTCGATCACGAAATACTTCGAATCGGTGAGCCGGAACGACGTTCCGAAATTCTCGGCGACTCCGCCGATAAGAAAGCTCGGATTCAGGCCCGCTGCCTCGAGCGCCCACGCGAGCAGTGACGTCGTCGTCGTCTTGCCGTGCGTACCAGCCACCGCGAGCGAGTGCCGGCCACGGATGAACTCTTCCTTGATCGTCGCCGCCGCCGATGTGTAGTGGTGCTTGTCGTTCAGCACCGCCTCGAGCTCGCTGTTGCCGCGCGAGATGGCGTTGCCGACGACCACGATATCGGGACGCGGCACCAGGTTCTCGGGTCCGTAGCCCTGGCTGTAGGTGATTCCCATCTCGTCGAGCTCGGTCGACATCGGCGGATATACGTTCTCATCCGAGCCCGTAACCTTGTGGCCCGCCGCCTTCAGGAGCCCGGCCAGCGACGCCATCGCCGTTCCGCCGATCCCGATCAGGTGATAGTGGCGTGGAAGTCTTTTCTGCGCGCGCGGTTTGGCCGCCATCGTGCCTCGTCAAACGGTGATTTCTTCTGCAACAATCTACACTGGATTATCAGCGGACCCGGAAACACGCACA
>DATLXE010000591.1:0-12659 GCA_035575795.1 Gemmatimonadaceae bacterium | reverse complement strand
CTGCAGCTCAGGATCATGCTGCACGGGTCCGTCAACAATCAGCAGCTGCCTTACGCGTGAGATTTCTCGGCGTCGGCGACACTGTTGACCTCGGCGACATGTACCTCCGCCTCCAGGCGTCCGGTCACGAAGTTCGTGTTCACGCCTCCGACCCGGAATCGCAGGACGTAATGCGCGGAATGCTCACATTCACCGAAGACTGGCGCGCCGAACTCGACTGGGTTCGGAGAGCGGGTGGGGATGGGATCGTCCTCTTCGAGTCGGCGTCGCGCGGTGAGGTGCAGGACGAGCTCCGCCGTGACGGATTCAACGTCATTGGCGGAAGCGCCCTCGGCGACCGTCTGGAGCTCGACCGAGAGTACGGCCAATCGGTACTGCGCAGCGTCGGGCTCGAGACTGCGCGGAGCCGCGACTTCACCAGCTTCGACGATGCCACTGAGTTCGTAGAGCGGACGCCCGGCCGGTACGTGTTCAAGTTGAATGGCAGCGACTGGTCATCCACGCGCGGGTATGTCGGCGTGATGCCCGACGGCGCCGACATGCTGGCGCTGCTCAAGGGAACGCAGCGTAACTGGCCGGACGACGAGCCCCCTTCATTCGTGCTGATGGATCATCTGTCGGGAGTCGAAGTCGGCGTCGGCGCGTTCTTCAACGGAAATGAATTTCTTTCGCCCGTGAATCTCGACTGGGAGCACAAGCGGTTTTTCCCCGGCGACCTGGGCGAGCTGACGGGCGAAATGGGAACGGTGGTAACGTACCGCGGCGGTGATGCGATGTTCGCGCGGAGCCTTGCGCGCGTCGCGCCGTTGCTCCGGGAGTCGGGCTACTGCGGCTATATCAACCTCAACACCATCGTCAACGATGATGGAATCTGGCCGCTCGAGTTCACCTGCCGGTTCGGGTATCCCGGATTTCCCATCCTCGACTCGCTGCACGTTACCGGCTGGGACGAAATCCTTCGCTCGATGGTTCATCGCAATGCGACAACATTTGAGACCGACGCCGGCTGGTCGGTCGGAGTGGTCATCACCGTGCCGCCGTTTCCCTATGCGCACGAATACGAGGAGCTGGGAAAAGGTCGGCCAATTTGCTTCGCGGGAAGTGTGGACGACGAAGACCGCGACGCATTCCACTATGGCGAGGTCGATCTCCGCGACGGCCAGCTGCTCACGGCGGGAATGATCGGTTACATCATGGTCGTGACCGGAGTTGCCGAGTCGATCGAAAGCGCAAGGAAGAAGGCTTACGAACGGGTCGGGAAGGTGGTGATCCCGAACTCACGCTACCGGAATGACATCGGCGTTCGTCTCATCGAGCGCGATCTCGGCGAAATGCGCCGGCTCGGTCTCTTCCATGACGGCTGAGCGAGAATCCCCGGATGCTCTCAATTCCAATGACGACCGAATCGATCCCGCTCTCGCGCTGATTCTCGATCGGCACTGGCGCGGCGAGATCTCGGCGCCGGTTGCGCTGATGCAGCTCCTCATCGAGACGGAAGACGCGAGTGCGGTCAGCAGAGCGGTGGCAGCCGGTGCGCGTGGGCAGGGCAACGACGGCAAGCGAGACACCGCCGAGCTCGACCGATTGATTGCCGCGAACGGCGCGGGCTGCGAGCGCATCGCGGCGATGCTTCGCGCCGACATGGATTCGGCAAAACCAGCGCGCACCGTCGAGGAAGGGATCGCATTCTGCGAACGACTCTTCGACTGGTCGGTCCAGCAGTCCGAGGAAGCGAGCGTTGCGCTCTACTCGCTCGGGAATCCGGAGCTGCTCGGCGCAGCGACCGACGAAATCGTGAGACAGCTGCACGAGTGGAAGGCGATCATGCACCACACCGCGCTCCTCGACATCGGATGCGGCATCGGCCGAATGCTCACCGCGCTCGCCCCGCACGTCAGGACCGCGACGGGCATCGACGTGTCGCTGGAGATGGTGAAGGCGGCGAAGCGCCGCTGCGCGGGACTGGCCAACGTAAGGATCGTGAAGGGAAGCGGAGGCGGTCTCGAAGAGTTTGACGACAGCGCATTCGATACCGCGATTGCCGTCGACAGCTTCCCCTATTTGCGCCAGTCCGGCTATGAGCTCGTCGAGCGGTTTTTCGCGGAAACCGCGCGGGTTCTCACGCCGGGCGGGCGGCTGGTGATACTGAACTATTCCTATTCGGGGGACGATGCCGCAGATGGGGAGGAAGTCCGAATCCTTGCCGCCGCAAACGGGTATCAGGTAGAGATTGCCGGCGAGAGGCCGTTCGCACTCTGGGACGGACTCGCATTCTCCCTCATCAAGAGCGCTGCCTGACTCTGACCATCCGCTTGCTGGCCGCCGCAGTGGCCATCGCACTTTCTGGCGCGCCTCTCCTGGCGCAGCTGACGCCAAACCCAATACCTGTGCCGAACCCGGCATTGAGCGCCCTCCTCGTCGACGCCGCTCGCGTAAACGCTCGAATCCCCGAGCGCCTTCGCGCCTACCGCGCGCGCATCGAGACCGAGATGTCGCTCATCGTTCTCGACTCGGGCCGGGAACGCACCGCCCAGGTGGAGCAGATCGCGAGCGACGTTCGATGGAGATCGCCGGACCGCTACGACCAACGTGTGATCGGATACCGAAATCAGTCGGTGGGTCCCACCTTTTCGCTGATGAGTTTTTTCGGCGGGTGGACCGCGCCCACCCTCTACGGAAACCGCCTCCAGCTCGGTGTTACTCCACCACCCGGCGCGAACAGAGCTTCCGGTGGCGTCAGCGCCGGACTGGCCATTCACCCGCTCGCCGTAAACCGCAACGCCCATTACCTGTATGGGGGCGGCGACACCTCGGTCACGCTTGTCTCCAACGGACGCCGCATCCCGATCGTGCGGGTTCGCGTCACGCCCCGCACCGATGCTCCGGGAGACGCGATCCTCTTCCTCGGCGATATGTATCTCGATGCCGACTGGAAGCAGATCGCGCGCATGCGGGGACGCATGGTAGAGGTCCAGGACGGCAAGGTGACGCTGAAGGCGGGCAGCCGGATCGCTGGCGTCAGCGGCGCGTCCTTTGTCGAGCTGGTGAACGTCGAGGTGGACGGCGCCTACTGGCTGCCTGCCTTTCAGCGCACCGAGTTCCAGGCGCGCGTGGCAATGCTCGGCGATTTCCGTAGCGTCGTCCGCATCGTATCGCGCTTCGGCGACTACCACCCCAACGATTCTTCGTGGAGCGGCAGGGAAGGGACTCGCGGGATGCGGCACAACCTTACTTTCGCCTCGTCCGCCGATCAGGCGCGCTTTCGCGACTGGGAACGGCCGATTGGCGCGGCAAGCAGCGACGTCTACTATGGAGAACTCGATGACCTCGCCCCGGAAAGCTGGGGAACGGCCGACCGCGCGAGAGGCATTCACTTCCGGCCGCGCGCAGTTGGAGAGATTCTCCGCTTCAATCGCATCGAGGGACTTTTTACGGGGGTCGCTGTCGGAACGAACTTCGGCGTGCCCGCGCGCGGCCTGACGGCCAACGGATCGCTCGGGTGGGCGTGGGCGGAGCGCACCGCGCGTGGAGCTGTGGGCCTTGAGAGAATTCGCGGCGTCACCACCACCGGTGTCCGCGTCGAAAGGGCACTCGCGCACACGAACGACTTCCAGCTCCCGTTCTCATGGGGCGCATCGGTGTCAGCACTTCTTGGAAGCACTGATGACTTCGACTATCTCGACCGCCGCAGCGCATCGGTATACCTCGGCCGCGCGCTTGGCTCGAAAAAGCGGGGTCTGGCAAGGATCGAGATCGGAGGAGCATCGGACAACGCCGTGCGGCAAAACATCTCGCGCGGCCTCTACGTCGGGAAGGGCGAAGGATTTCGCCCCAACCGCGGAATCAGGGAAGGCAATTACGTGAAGACAGTCGCCGCGCTCGAGCACAACTCTCAGGTGAGCGGGCTGTTCGTGGATCGTGGTGTGGGCGCGAGAGTCCGGTACGAGCGCGCCGACGGCGACTTGCGGTGGCAGAGGCTCGAGCTGCGCACCGCAGCCCGTCGCGAAGTCGGCCCGTTTCAGCTGTATGCGCGCGCTGACGCTGGCACTCTGATCGGCGAGCCGGCCCCGCAGGCGATGTTCGAGATCGGTGGCGGCGAAGGCTTGAGCGCATACGGATACAAGGAGTTTGGCGGCGACCGCGCCGCGCTCGCCCGAGCGGTCGCGGGCTACACGTTTCCGCTGCTCCGGGCGCCCGTCCGGCTGCCAAGCAACCTGATCCTGCCCGGTTTGGCGCCGGGAGTCGCCGCCGGCATTCACGCTGGCTGGACGGATGTATCCGGTGCCCGTGCCGAGCGCGCGCTGCTCGAGCTTGGAGCGGCGCGGGATACGCTAACCGGTCAGCTGGTCGGGCTTTCTCGTCCGACGGATGGGATCCGGGCAACCGCCGAGTTTCTGGTGACCTTCTTCAACGGCGCCCTGGCGTTCGGTGTTACGAGACCGATCGACACGAGAGGCCCCTGGAAATTCACGGGCCGGATCGGGCAGGGGTTCTAATAAAGCTGATCCGTGGCACCCAACTTGAACGAGTAACGGGCACACCCTAACGGTAAAGACACCATGACTGCAAACAGATCAACACGCGCCCTGGGCGCGATCTTCATTGGCTCGCTCGCGCTAAGCGGCTGCGCCGGAATGACTCAGAAGGAGAGAGGGGCCGTCATCGGCGCGACCACCGGCGCCGCGGTCGGAGGCGTAATCGGGAACCAGACCGGGTCGACGGTGAGGGGCGCAATTCTGGGTGCGGTGCTGGGCGGTGCCGCCGGCGGTGTGATCGGGCACCAGATGGACCAGCAGGCGAAGGAGCTGGAGCAGAAAATCGAGGGCGCGCGCATCGATCGCATGGGCGAAGGGATTGCCGTGACGTTCGATTCCGGGATTCTCTTTCCCTTCAACTCCACGGATATCCTGCCCGCGGGGCGCGCAAATCTTCAGGAGCTCGCGCGCAGCCTGCAGCAGTATCCTAACTCGGACGTTCTTGTCGTGGGCCACACCGACAACGTCGGGTCTGACAACTTCAACGACGACCTCTCGCGCCGCCGTGCGTCAGCCGCGGGAAGCTATCTCCAGTCACTCGGAGTTCCGTCGAGCCGCATCAGGACGGTAGGGCGCGGCGAGTCAGAGCCAGTTCTGGCAAACGACACGGACGATCAGAGGGCGCGGAACCGCCGCGTCGAGGTGGCCATCTACGCCAGCGAGGCGTACCGGAATCAGGTGAAGAACAGATAGTACGCGCGTGATCAACGGCGCGGCGAGAAACCCATCATCACCCTGATGATGGGTTTTTTCATTACGACGGCCTCGCAGCACCGCACCCGTCGTGTCGAAAGAGAGCGTGGCTGGCATCGCTCTTCCTACGCAGATGGCGTCCGGGAATTACAGGGTGGGTACGGCTACAGCGTCAACCTTTGCCTTTGACAAACTGAACGCGGCAGCACCTGAACTTTGTGACCAGTTTCGCTGGCAATGAGCCTTTTCCCTGCGATATTCCGCCTTTCATACCAGGAGATGTTCAGTTGAACAGCAGGTTTTGCCCAATCGAGGATCAACGATGAACGCAACTGTCGGAGTGGGTGCAGCCGCCGAGACCCGATCTATTCTTTCCGACGAAGTGCTCGTGAGGTTCCACGAGCGCGCGCCGGATAATGACGAGAAGGGTGCGTTCTTCACGGATGACTTCAACGATATGCGCGAGGCGGGGTACCTGACGTCCCTCGTTCCGCGCGAGCTTGGAGGCGGGGGACTGGGCTTTGTCGAATTCGCCCGTGAGCAACGTAGGCTCGCTTACCACGCTTCACCCACCGCTCTCGCGATCAATATGCACCTGTACTGGGTGGGTGTTGCTGCCGACCTGTGGCGGTCAGGCGACCGATCGCTCCAATGGGTACTGGAAGAGGCTGCCGCGGGAAAAATCTTTGCGGCTGGCCATGCGGAAACAGGAAACGACATTCCGCTGCTCCTCTCGACTACCACCGCGGAGCGAGTCAGTGGCGGCTACCGCTTCACCGGCCACAAGTCCTTTGGCAGTCTTTCCCCCGTCTGGGACTACTTCGGGATGCACGGCATTGACACCAGCAACCCACAGGCCCCGAAGATCGTGCACGCCTTCATGCCACGGGAAACCGAAGGGTTCGTGATAAAGGAGACCTGGGACGTCATGGGGATGCGGTCAACGCGGAGCGAGGACACGATCCTGGACGGCGCATTCATTCCTGACCGGTACATTGCCCGGGTGGTTCCGGCCGGTGCTGCCGGGATCGACGCTTTCGTGCTGGGTGTTCTTGCCTGGGCGCTGATCGGATTTGGAAACATCTACTACGGCATGGCTCGCCGCGCGTTCGACATCACGCTTGGGACGGTGAAAAATAAGCGCTCTATCGCGCTCACCCGAACGATGGCGTATCACCCGGAAGTGCAGCACGCCATCGCGACGATGGGACTGGAGCTGGAGGGAGTTGAGCCGCACCTGGAGCGCACCGCTTCGGACTGGAGCACGGGCGTGAACCATGGCGCGATGTGGGTGGCGAAGATATTCGCCACCAAGTATCACGCGGTCGAGAGCTCGTGGCGCGTCATCGACCTCGCCCTCGACGTGGCTGGCGGTTTCGGAATATTCCGCCGCGGTGGACTCGAGCGGCTGTTTCGCGACGCACGCCTCGGAAGGCTCCATCCCGCCAACTCGATGCTGACGCACGAGATCGTCGGAAAATCCTTCCTGGGAATTAGCCCCGACGAACAACCCCGGTGGGGATGATCGCTATACGAACATCGCCGGGCTGATCTCCAGCGAAACCTCGGAAATGCTGTCCACGGGGAGGCCGGCTCGGCGCGCGTGCTCGTAGACCGCCTCGGTGTTAGGCGCATCATACTCGCAGTAGATCTTTCCGTCAGCATCCGAGACATAACTCCTGATCCATACGACCTCGGGCATGCCGCTGAGCACTTCGTTTGAGCGGCGGCCCGCAGTGTTCAGAGCTTCGCGCGTGAGTCCGGGGACCGATCGTTGAATGATGTAGCGTGGCATGTGGCGTCTCCTCCTCCCTTTTTGTTGTCAGCTTGCTGGTTTAAGGTTGTCGCACGCGAGCTGCAGTGCGGCATCGCTCAGGTCGAGGGCAAGGGCAGAAGCGCTCTGCCGAAGAAGCAGCGCCCCTCCTGAATCCCCCTGAGCGAAACGCACTTTCGCGAGCTGGAATAGCGTCCAGCCCTCTCCTTTACGGTCGCCAATCTCGCGCCTCAGCGCCAGAGACCTCTCGTAAGTTTCGAGGGCTTGGTCCAACTCGCCGGCGGAAAGAGCGAGCTCTCCCAGTGCGGAAAGCGAATGAGCCTGGAGCAATCGTTCGCTGGTCGAAACGTTGAGGTCCAGCGCTGCCCGCAGCGCGGTTCTCGCTTCTTCCAGGCGGGAAAGCTTGAGGAGGCACATGCCCAGGCTGTTGAGCATGAGCCCTTCGTGGACCCTGTCGCCCAGTTCGCGAAAGATTTCCCGTGCGGCGGCATAATGGACCGCAGCGGCCTCGTACCCACCGCGCTCCCACTCCAGAATTCCAAGCGTGTTCCGCGCGGCTCCGCAGCGGGCCCGGTCGTCTGCCGCCATCGAGAGCTCGAGTGCCTCCTCATGGGCTCTGATAACAGTCTCGGGTGAGATGCTGGCACTTCGCGCCGTCCGCGCGATGCCTTCCACCACCCTGAGCTCAGCGCGGCGGCCCCCGGTCCGCGGCAGTGCGCGTACCGCTTCCCATGCGGAATGCGCTTCCGTCCAGCGCTCGAGACGCTCCAGGCAGCCGGCGCTTTTAGTCCATACGGCAGCCTCGGTTTCAGGGTCGCCAAGGTGGGCGAACAGGTCGGCGGCCTCGCTAAGGCAGGGCACAGCTTCGCTGTCGCGGCCCAGCGTCGCCAGGACTTCACCGAGAATCCGTAACGCCTGCGCGAGGCCGAGCGCGTATCGCGTGCGCCTGCAGACATCGACTGCCTCGCGATACGATTCCAACGAATCGTCCGTCTTGCCCATGTCGAGAAGAACGTGAGCAACGCTGATGAGTGCGAACGATCGTTGAATCGGCAGCTTGAGCGTTCGAAAATTGTCATCGCTACGGCGCAGGCAGTCGAGTGCGACATCCAGGTCGCCCATTGCTCGATACACCTGCCCCGTCGCGGAAAGCATATAAGCCTCGCGCGCCACATCCCCGCGCTGGCTGGCAAGTTCGAGAGCTTCCTGCAGAGATTCCAGCGCGCGTGGATAGTCGCCCGCTCCCTTGAACAGTTGCCCAAGGTTGTTGAGGTCCCCCTGCAGTGCTTCGAGGTCGCCCCGACTGCGGTCGAGTTCCACCGATTCCTGCACGAGGGCAATTGCAGCGGGAAAATCGCTCTCGTGCCAGCGTAGAAAGGCCAGGCTCCGCAGCGCCTTTCGCTCGCCCGCAGCGTCGCCCACCCCGCGGGCTATCCGGAGAGAGGTCTGCAGGTCCTGACCGGCCAAATAGAATTGGCGCAGGAGGGTATGCAGCTCTCCCTGTCTCAGGTACGCCTCTGCAAGCTGCTCGGATTCGCCCGCGGGTTCGAGCATCGCGACAAGCTCGGAGACGAGCTGCTGTTGCCGGGTGCGAAAGCCAAGGGTTTCGCACACCCGCTCCTGCCGAAACAGGATGCCCGTCGTGAGCGCGCGCTGGGTATCGTCCTGGGGAAGGCGAACGACCCACTCGCGTGCTGCGTCCAACATTGCAAGGCAGTGCGGGAACTCGTTGAGCTTCGCCGCGCGGTCCGCCGCGGCTGTCGCGTAGGAGATGGCGCTGCTCCATTCGCCGGCGAGACTGAAATGGTGGGCGAGGACGTCTGCCTGCTCATCAGCACGCTCCGGTGCGTCGGCTTCGATGGCGCGAGCAGCAGCGCCATGAAGCAGGCTTCGCTGGCGCTCGAGGAGGCTGTCGTATGCGACTTCCCGGATCAACACGTGTCTGAACCGGAATACGGGCTTGGGAACGACCGCCGTTTGTTGTATCAGCCCAGCGGATTTAAGCCGTTCCAGGGAGCCCGTAAAGTCGATCCCATGCTCCACTAGCTGCTCGAGAATGTGCCGAGGAAAATCGGTCCCTATTACAGCCGCTACCTTCAACACATCGCGAGCTACGGGATCCAGCACGCTTATGCGGGTACCGACTACTGCCTGGATGGTGTCCGGCAAATGCGCGATCCCGGCGCGGTCTGCGACGATGGCCTCACCCGAATCGCAGCGGACAATGCCGCCCTCCACCAATGAGTGGCAGATCTCCTCAATGAAGAACGGGTTTCCGCCGGCGCGTGTCAGAACTTCGCGCGCGAGTTCATCGGTGATCCGGTCAACTTTCAACACTGCCTTCAAGAGCTCGAACGATGCGTCGGCGCCAACGGGCCCGAGATGGATGAGACGCTGGTGCTCCCCGCTTCCCCATTCCAGCGTCGGATCCGGTCTCGACGATACCGCAACCAGCAACCGGTAGCCGGGCGCAATGTCAGCGATCTGGTGGAGCACTTGCCGCGAAGCGTCATCTGCCCAATGCCAATCCTCCATTACGAGGAGCAGGGGAGCATGTCGCGCCTGAAGGGTCAGGAGTGCGGTCACTGCCTCCATCATGGAGGCGTGAAAGTCCTCCTTCTGAAGCTGCTGCGGCACCGGGAAGGCGGTGCTCGGGATCGCAAGCAGATTGAGAAGGAAGGGCACGTAATCTTCGAGCTGACCGCCGGTGTTCCTGATTGCCGCTACGACTTGATCGTGAACTGCGGTCGTGTCGCTGCGGTCAGGTGACACGCTCAGCGCCGTCTCGATCGCCTGAATGAAGGGGAGGTACGGTGTAGAGGTGCGGCCGGAGTCGCCTCGGCCTGTCAGGACCCGGGCACCAGCCGCCCCCGCTACCTGCTGAAGCTCGAACAGCAGGCGACTCTTGCCCACCCCAGCCTCGCCCAGGACGACCGCGAACTGACCTTCCCCGCCGGCCGCCCGATCTGCGAGCTCCTCGAGTGCGCGAAGCTCGCGCTCACGGCCGACGTACGGCGTCAGGCCGGCTGCCCGGGCTGCATCAAGCCGGGTCTGAAGTCCGGATTCTCCCACAAGCCGGAAGGGAGTGCTCGGAGCGGCGTCGGCGCTGAGCGTCACCGGTGCAACGGGTTCAGTTTGGAAGAACGGCGCAACGAGGCGCTGCGCTTCGGGGCTCAGGAGCACTGCGTCGGATCCAGCGACTGCGGCCAGTCGGGTCGCAGTCGTCAGCGGGGCCCCTGCAAGCCGGTACCGCTGGTCGCCCGAGCGGAGTCGCTGAGCTACGAGGACGCCCGTATGCATGCCCGAGCGGAGCTCCAGAGAGATTCCCCATTTCTTCTCGGTCGCGCGGCCTAGATCCCTCACGCGGTCGTGAATTGCAATCGCGGCTCGGGCCCCCCGGACGAAACTGTCCTCGCGTGCGCTCGGTATGCCGAAGAGCGTAACAAACTCATCGCCCGCAAAGCTGTTCAGAATTCCTTCCTGCTCCCCCGCCGCAACGCTGGCAGCCTCACGAATCTCGGCAGTAAGCGCGTCGAGGTCTTCCGGCCCGGCGCGTTCGACCAACTCCGCGTAACCGCAGATCTGCGAGACCACCACCGTCGCCTGTCTCCGCTCTCCGCCACGTGTCAAGGCCGAGTCGTCGGTGCCGGCCGGCAGCACCGAAGGACGGGAGCGGGAGGCCCGGGTAGCGGAGTTTTCGCGCGCGAGTGCTTCCAGCGCCTGAGCCATTTCGCCCACTGTCGCGAACCGGTCTGACTTCTGCTTGGCGAGTGCGCGCCGGAGCAGTGCTTCGAGCGCAGGGGGTGCGGCGGGAATCCGCGCGGCGATGGGCTCCGGTTCTGCCGTCAGAACTGCGTACATCATCGCCTGCTCGTTCTCGCGTCGGAACGGATTCGTTGCCGTGAGCATTTCGTAAAACATCACGCCGAGTGCCCAGATATCGGTGCGGGAGTCCACGGTTTCGCCGAATGCCTGCTCCGGGCTCATGTACGCGAAGGTTCCCAACACACCGTGCGTCTGAGTGAGCGAGTTATCCCGGAGCTTGGCAATTCCGAAATCCAGGATTTTCACGACGCCGTCGGTCGTCAGGATGACGTTGGCCGGCTTGATGTCCCGATGAACGATGCCGTGCTCGTGCGCTTTGGAAAGTCCGCGTGCGATGTCCAGCACCACCGGGATGGCATCGTCGAGCTGAAGCGGTGCCCGGGCGATGCGCTGTGCCAGTGTCTCGCCCTCGTAGAACCCCATCACGATGTAAAGCTTTCCGTCGTCCGCCTCACCGATCTCGTGGATCGTGCAGATGTTCGGGTGCTCGAGGGCGGCGGCTGCCTGCGCCTCGAGCAGAAATCTTTTCTTCGCGATGTCGTCGCTGCTGAGGTGCGGGGGCAGGAACTTGAGGACGACGATACGATCCAACCTTACATCGCGAGCCTTGAACACGATTCCCATGCCCCCTGCTCCGAGCTGAGCGATTATCTCGTATCGAGGCAAATGCGAAGGCAGAGGACTCGTGGAGATTCGAGCAGCGGAATGGATCGGGCCCATTACCGAAGATGCAAGCTGGTCGAGTTTTCCGTCGCCATCGTGCGCGGCGAGCAGGCTCTCGACTTCAGCGCGCATTGTGGGAGACGAGCATGCCTTGTCGAGAAAGGCGGCGCGTTCGGAAAGCTCACACTCTAGAGCAGAGTGCAACAACGACTGCACCTCTTCCCAGTTCTCGCCCGTCGCAGAGAGTGGGGGAACAGGTTTCCGTTCCGCGGGCATCGTCATGTGGCGAGCTCGCGGTTCAGCCATGCGCGTGCCGCGGTCCACTCGCGCTTCACGGTGGCTGGGGAAAGCTGAAGCGCCACGGCTGTTTCTTCGACGCTCAACCCACCGAAGAATCGACACTCCACGACCCGACTCTGCCTCGGGGCCAAATGCTCCAGGCGCTCGAGGGCTTCGTCGAGCGCGAGCATGTCGTCAGGCCTTTCAGGCGCGACAAGCTCGGCGGGGTCGACATCGGCGGCTATCACACCCCCGCCGCGCTTTCTGGCGTTCCGGTGCTCGGCGTGATCGACGAGAACTCGCCGCATCGAGCGGGAGGCCATGGCAAGGAGATGCTGCGTGTCGTGCCATTGGACTTGCTGGACGCCGAGCAGGCGAAGAAATGCCTCGCTGACAAGCCCGGAGGTTTCCAGCGTGTGGCCCTCGGCTTCTCCGGCAAGCTGGCGGTGTGCGATCAGCCTGAGCTGACCATGAAGGAGGGTGAGCACTTCATGGAGCGCATCCCTGTCTCCCAGGCTTGCCGCGTCGAGCAGCCGGGTAACTTCTCCATTTTCCGGAATGAAGCCTCCAGATCAGCCGCTGTTCCCAGAAACCCGCCGCACCACAATGCCTGCACATACCACCAACGCGCCCGAAGGGACTCGAACCCCTAACCTTCTGATCCGTAGTCAGATGCTCTATCCAATTGAGCTACGGGCGCAAACTGCGGACTGCGACAACTTGCGGCGTCGCGGCCGCGGGATTGTCAGTGAGCGGTACAAGACTCGAACTTGTGACCTCCACGATGTCAACGTGGCGCTCTAACCAACTGAGCTAACCGCCCAAAAAGCTACTCAGAGCGGGAAACGGGACTCGAACCCGCGACCCCAACCTTGGCAAGGTTGTGCTCT
>DATLXE010000590.1:0-2033 GCA_035575795.1 Gemmatimonadaceae bacterium | reverse complement strand
CCACGTCGAAAAAGGGAGCGAGCAACGGCTCCAGTACGCGCCACTGGTCGAGGCGGAGGCAATCGACGACGATGAAAACAGCTGCCTTGTCGCGCTGAAGAATGGGAAGCACGAACTCGCCGACGATGTCGATTGAGAGCGGCGGCCTGTTTCCCTCGAGATTTTTCAGCCAGGAGGGATACGCTTCCCTCATGTAGTGCGCAAACTCACGGTGCATGTCGGGGTACAGGCCGCGCAGCGACTCGTACAGTCCCATTTCGCCCGCCGCGGCAAGATCGACATCCCACCGCATCAGCTCGTCGAAGCGGTCGATCCAGCCGCGCCAGTCCAGGTTGCGGTCGCGCTCCAGCTCGATGGCGCGGAACCGCTCGACGAAGCTGCGCGCGATGGCCTGCTGGCGAATGCGCGGACCATCAAGGATGCGGGTGACGACGGCAAGCACCTGCCGCGGATTGATCGGCTTGACGAGGTAGTCGCGAATGTTGACGCCAAGTGCTTCCTTGAGCGTCGAGTCCTCTTCGCTCTTGGTGACCATCACCACGGGAAGGTTGGGCGCGAGCTCCTGCACGTCACGGAACGCCTCGAGCCCGCGCTTGCCCGGCATCTGCTCGTCGAGCAGCAGAATGTCGAAGGGTCGGCGCCTCAGCAGCTCGACCGCGTCGTCGGCATTCGATGCCCACTCTACGGTATAGCCCTTGGAGCGCAGAAAGATGCGGTGAGCCTCCAGAAGCTCACCTTCATCGTCCACCCAGAGTATCGATTTGGGGGGGTTGAGAACGGGTACCGCCATGATTCGGAATGTAGCCCGGTGCCCACCCTTATGCCTAGATTCCACGGGTGATGGGACAACCGATTCGCTACGCTCTCATTTGCCCCGAATTCCGGTTCAAGGCGGTGCTTGCGCTCGCGGGTCGGGCGCCCATCGGCGGCCAGCGGGAGATTGCGCTGGCGTGCCTGCAAGTGGCGCGGCTGTGCGCGGGGCTGCTGCCGCCATATGCCCTCCCGACCGAGGTCATGGTTCTCCGCGCGGAGAACACACGACAGTGGCTCTCCGCTCTCGCCATTCCGCAGGGAATGCGGACTGTTACCGCGCGAATCCTCGAGGCGTTGGCGGTATTGGACCGCGCGCGCGTCGCGGAGGGGCTGGCGGACCTTGTCATCGCCGCCGCCGTGCAGTTAGATGAGGCATCGCGATCCGAGTTGGATGGACTCATACACGAGCTCTCGGCGATTGGCGCCACGGAAGTTTTTTCGACGCTGCCGATTGACGTGCACCTTCAAGCGAGCTGAACATGGCCGGCCACAGTAAGTGGAAGCAGATCAAGCACTACAAGGCGGCGACCGACGCCAAGCGCGGCGCGCACTTCACCAAGCTCATTCGCGAGATCACGATGGCGGCCAAGCTCGGCGGCGGCGACCCGGCGGGTAATCCGCGACTGCGCACGGCGATCGACACCGCCAAGTCCGCGTCGATGCCGAAGGAAAACATCGAGCGCGCGGTAAAGAAGGGGACGGGCGACCTCGAGGGCGTCACGTACGTCGAGGTTACCTATGAGGGATACGGCCCGGGCGGCGTCGCGATCCTGATCTTCGCGCTGACCGACAACCCCACTCGCACCGTCGCGGACGTCCGCCACAAGCTGAGCCGCCTCGGTGGCAACCTCGGCGCCACCAATTCCGTGTCGTATCTCTTCGAGCGTAAGGGACAGCTCTACATCGAGTCGGCGAAGTACGACGAGGACAAGATCCTCGAGGCGACGCTCGACGCCGGCGCCGAGGACTTCATGGCGGAGGGAGAGCAGTACGTCGTGACCACCGATCCGGCGGCGATGCACGCGGTAAAGGGCGCGCTCGAGGCGGCGGGCTTCGAGATCGCCGAGGCGGAGATCACTTCCATTCCCAGGACAACGGTACATGTCGAGGGGAAGACCGCCGAGTCGCTGCTCAAGCTGCTGGAAGAGCTGGAGGAGTTGGACGACGTGCAAAAGGTCGCCGCGAACTTCGACATGGACGTTGCGCAGCTTTCGGGCGCT
>DATLXE010000589.1:0-1580 GCA_035575795.1 Gemmatimonadaceae bacterium | reverse complement strand
GCGCGTGGGTGGCGGGCACGGCTCTTCACCCCTATCGCCGCGGTGTCAATCGGGCTGCTCGCGGTACTCCTCGTGACGGACCTGCTCGGTGTGAACCGGGGCGAGGTGATTCGCCTCTGGATCTTTCTCGCATGTTTCTGTCAGATCCCCGCGGCGTGCGCCTGCGCGCGCTTCACCGGCCATGGCGCGATCGCGCTCGTGCTTGGTCTCACCATCCTGCAGATGACGCTCGGGACGGCGATGATCCGTTTCGTCATCCCGTGAAGGTCACCCCTTACTCCGCCCGGAGCGCCTCCATCGGGTCGATGCTGGCGGCGCGTCGCGCCGGAATCGCGCTCGCGATCAGCGCCGCCACCAACAGTGACGCGATCGCGGCGACAAAGGTGCGCGGATCATTCGAATCCAGCCGGAACAGGAATTTGTCGGCCGTCCTGCTCAGGGCCCACGCGCCTGCCGTCCCGATCACGAGACCGATGGTCACGAGAAGGATGGCGTTGCGCATCACCATGCCGACGACGCTCGCGCGTGTGGCGCCGAGAGCCATGCGCACACCGATCTCCCGGGTGCGCTGCGCGACGATGTACGCCATGACGCCGTAGATGCCTACCGCAGAAATCACCAGGCCCAGCAGGCCGAAGAGGCCGAGCAGCAGCATGTTCAGACGCCGTTGCGCGATGCGCCTAAACAGCACTTCTTCCATCGTCCGCGCGTTCCGGATGGGAACCTCCGGCAGCACCTGGAGCACGGCGGCCTTGACGGATGGCAGCACGGCGTACGGATCGCCGGTCGTCCGGATCACGAGCTCGCCGAACACCGTCTGCATCTGCGCCACCGGGGCGTACACCTCCGTGATCGGCGGCGTTTCGAGGCTGGACTGGTAGACGTCTCCCACGACACCGACGACCGTGCGGTCGGCGTCGTTGACCTTGACGGTGCGTCCCACCGGGTTCTCGCCCGGGAAGTACTTCTTCGCGGCGAGCTCGTTGAGGATCACGACGTTGGCCGCGCCCGCGCGGTCGGTTGTTTCGAAGAGACGTCCGCTTCTGAGGGGGATGCGCAACGCCTTGTGATACTCCGGTGTGACGCGCCGGATGCTGATGCCGGTCGGATCCTCGACCGTACGCCCGGCTACTTTCATCACGGTCATGCTCATGCTGCCGCCGAGCGGCATGCCCCCGGAAATCACGGACGCGTGCACGACGCCGGGTGCCCGCTGGATGCGGTCGACGATCTGCGTGTACGCCGAGGCGAAATCCGGCGGCTCGGCGCGCGCAACACCGGGCGGAATCCGCGGCTGGACCGACACGGTCAGAACATGGTCCCCCTTGAACCCTGGATCGATCCGCATGAGGGTCATGAAGCTGCCGATGAACAGCGCCGCGCCGACGAGCAGGATGACCGCGAGCGCAACCTCGACGATCACGAGCACGCTCCGCATACGCTGACGCGCGGCCCCGGTGCTCGCGCCTCGAGCGCCGTCCTTCAGCGCCTGGGTGAGGTCCGGCCTGGAGAGCTGCAGCGCCGGAACGATGCCAAAGAGGAGCCCGGTGACGATCGCGAGGGTGGCGGTGACCCCGAGC
>DATLXE010000588.1:0-3274 GCA_035575795.1 Gemmatimonadaceae bacterium | reverse complement strand
CCTCTGCGAGCTGGAAGCAACACGGCAGGCGGTGAGTGCGCAGAAAGACGCGCCAGGCTTCGATCTCGCGTCGGATGAAGGTCGACGCACGCTACGAGCCGAACGCGCCACCGCGGCCGCGCTGAGGCCATTCCTGGCGCTTTTCGGACTTGAGCCGGTGTCACGAGCGCGGATGGTGGCGCCGCCGATGCCGGCAAGCATGCCGTCGAAGTGGGCAGGGGTGCTGCCGTGAGATCTGAGAGCGGAGACGGCGGGGGGCCTTTGCGATCGCGGGCGTTGCAAGGCCGCGGAAACCGCATCGCAGGAAAATACACGCGCGGGTGCTTTCAAATGTTTTTGAATTGGAACTAGGGAATGGTGTTCAAAAAAGCCTCCAGGTTGCCCGCTACGCGACGAACGGCGGGGAAATGAACCGACTGCGGGCTAAACCGTTCGGAATTCATACGAAGTCAAACTGGTGCGGAATACACCGTGACCGGCACAGGAACAGAAAAGCCATGGAACAAGGAACGATCGTTCGGTTGATGCTCGACAAAGGCTACGGCTTCATTTCTTCGCAGGATGGGCAGGACGTGTTCTTTCGGCGCGGCGTTGTGAGTGACGCCGAGTTCGACGACTTGGCCGAGGGTCAATCCGTGCGGTTCACCCTCGAAGACAGCGACCGGGGGCTACGGGCCGGCTCGGTGTTCGCGCACGGTGGCGAGCCGGCGGCGCGTCGTGACGGGGTGGCCGTCCTTACGGGGGCGGAAATGCGGAGCGGCGCGGGCCAGATCACGGCGCGCGGCGTGCGGAACGAATGACACCACGAGCGGCGTAGAAAACGCCCTCGGACGGATTGACGGCGGCGGCGGGTAAGACAACGACTGACGACGATGAGGGACGACACGGCACGACACGACCCAGGAGCCCAAAAAGGCCACGGTCCAGGATCGCAGCCCAGGATCGGCCATCCAAAACGTCTGATCGATTCAACAACGAAACGATTACGAGGATGACCATGAACGGAATACAGAAACTCGAGCAAGACTACGAGCACGCACGCACGTATGCGGTTACGCAAAGCAACAAATTCAAGAACGCCGCGGCGAACGAAGGCCGCGACCTTGGCCCAGGCGAACGGTCGGCCATCGAATCGGCCGTGAACGCGGCAACCGAAGCGCGCACGCGCCTCGATCGCGTGAAAGGCAATCAGTCGCAGTCGGCTGAGATCGACCGTCTGACTGCGGGGATGGGCAGCAACAACGGCCACAGCATCGGGCGGCCGTCGAACCAGGCAACGCGGATTGTCGGGGGTGGCACGCTCGGCGCGGAGTTTGTGAACTCCGATGCGTTCAGGTGGCTGAAGGACAACAAGAATTCGCTCGCCGGAAAATGGAATTCTCCGGTGTCCGAAATTTCTGCGGCGACACTGTCGACGGACGCCGCCTCGGGCGGTGATCTGGTAATCGCCGACTTCCGGCCGGGCATTCTGGCGCTGCCGACGCGTCCGACCCGCGTCAGTGACCTATTCGCTGTCGCGCAGACCGACAGCAACCTGATCACCTACATGAAGGAAACCACCTTCACGAACGCATCGGCGGCCGTGGCCGAAGGGGCGCTGAAGCCCGAATCGACCTTGATCTTCGACGCGGTGAGTGACCCCGTACAGAAGGTGGCGCATTGGTTGCCGGTCACCGATGAGATGCTTGAGGATGTGCCGGCGCTCCGCTCCTACTTGGACGTGCGGTTGCGCCTCGGGGTGGAGCTAACGCTGGAAGATCAGTTGCTCAACGGGAACGGCACGGCGCCAAACCTCCGAGGCATTCTGAACCGTACCGGACTCGCGACGGCAATCGCCCGCGGGGTAGACACGAACGCCGACGCCATCCTGAAGCAGATCGCCGCGATCGAGACCGCGACGAATCTGCGGCCGGATGCGGTTGTAGTGCATCCCGACAACTGGAAAACGATCCTGATGTCGAAGGACGCAAACGGGCAGTATTACGGCGCGGGTCCGTTTGCTGGTCCGCAAGGGCCGACGTTGTGGGGGCTGCCGGTGGCGATCACGAGCGCGATTGTCGCGAACACCGCGCTCGTCGGTTGCTTCAAAACGGCGGCGCAGATCTATCGCAAGGGCGGATTGCGAGTCGACATCAGCAACTCTCACAGCGATTTCTTCATTCGCAACATGGTGGCCGTGAGGGCGGAACTTCGCGCAGCGTTAGCAACGTACCGAACATCGGCCTTCGGGGTGGTGACAAACCTCGCGTGATGAACGACCTCTAGCGGCGGGGAGAGAGTCGGGGGCCTGGCGGCTTCCCGCGGGGTCTGTCGACCCTAGAGCGCTACGCCAGGCCCGCTTATTCTGTTGGCACCTATGGCGATCGGTTTCAGTCAACCACGTGATCCGCGAAAGATACCGGAGCACGTGCTCTGGACGCTGCGTAAGGGCGATCGAGTAGCGGAGGCCCGCACGCGTATGACACCGCTTGGGCCAGAGCTGAGGTTTCACCTGTCACCGGCCGATCCGACTTGCTGTGGTCGCAAGTGTTCAAGGACGGTGAAGGGAACTCGCTCAGCGACTTGGCCGAGCAGAAGCGCATTGGGTTTGTCGATCGAGGCTGGAAGGAGTCCGTGTAAGTGACTCACCCCTTCCCACGTTATTTCGGGCAATTACCTGGGATACGAAACCCTGCGAGCAACCGCGACGTTTACTAACGGCACTCGAATCATCGTTGCTTGAGATTCCGTCGAGCGGAGTCTCAACGTGACCGCACCGGCCGGTCCCGGCCCTCATTTGACATATCATGCCAATGTATATACACTGGTCCGCACGGTAATGACGTCACGCAAACGCTACTCGTTCTGGATGAATGACACGCAAGCGGCTGGCCTCAAGGCGGTGAAAGCCGCTGAGGATATGTCGGAGTCTGAGCAGATCCGCCAGGCGATCAACGAGTGGCTGAGAAAGAAAGGCGTCACGCCCGTAAAGAAGACGGAGCGCAAGCGGGCTGTCACCCGCAAACGCCCCTAACCCAGAAACCGAACAATAACGACCGGTTGCTGAGCTGCGAGCAATTTTAATCCGCACTCAGTTCCGGTGTTTCCGAAAGGGAAGGCCGACCAATGAAAAAAGCTACCGCGCGCGCCGGCAAGGGCACCACCACCATCACTGTTGAAAGCCTGCAACGGACAATCGTGCAAGGCCTCGCCGAACTCGTCGGCGACATGTTTAGGCTCGATCATTACAAAATGGGCGGCGACTTTGACGGGTTTATTCGCCAGGAGTTGAAGC
>DATLXE010000587.1:0-4691 GCA_035575795.1 Gemmatimonadaceae bacterium | reverse complement strand
AGGATCGCCGAACGTGCTCTCGATTCAATCGAGACGGTGATCCAGGCGAGGAATACGCCCAGTTGAGTGCCCGTAGCGGGCCTTAACGGCCGCTCGACGGGTGAACGCGGTGCGGCTAGCCCTCGAAGTCGTCTAGGGGATGGGGGGCACCATGCCTTTCTCGCTTCCAAAACTCGATGCATTGATCCGCGCCGTGAGGCTGTCACACCGGCGCGATATCGCGGCTGCGCGCGTCTCCGCGCTCGAAGAATTCAACGAGCTCCTGCAGACTCAGGCGGTTCAGCTCGAACGACAGGGAAAGGCCGCCCGCGAGATGTCGGAGGAGCTGGCGCTGACGAACGAAGAGCTGCGCTCGGTGATCCTCGAAGTCGAGAAAGCGCGGGCGGCCGCCGACGGAGCAAACCGCTCGAAAAGCGAGTTCCTCGCCGTGATGAGTCACGAGTTGCGCACGCCGCTGGCCTCGATCGGCGGTTACGTTGACCTGCTCGAGATGGGTGTGCGCGGTCCGATCAACGAGCCACAGCGCGCCGATCTCCAGCGCATTCGCCGCAGCCAGCAGCACCTTCTTGGCATCATCAACGACATCCTCAGCTTCACGCGTCTGGACGCCACCGAGATCGAGCTCGAGATGATCGAGGTCCCGGTCCGTCCGCTGCTGGAGGAGCTCGAGGCGGTCGTCGGTTCCCTCGCGCGCGCAAAATCGCTCAGCTACGCGTGCCGCCCGCCCGCCGCGAAAGTGTTCGTTCGTACCGATCCGGACAAGCTCCGGCAGATCCTGATAAACCTCGTCTCGAACTCAGTGAAGTTCACGATGCCGGGCGGCGCCATTCGCGTGTTCTCGGAGACAAGCGGAGAGAACCTCGCCATCAGCGTCGCCGACACGGGACTGGGAATTCCGCCCGAGAAGCTCGACGCCGTGTTTGAGCCCTTCGTGCAGCTGGATCATGCCCTCACCCGAACCACCGAGGGGACCGGACTCGGGCTCGCCATCAGCCGCGGCCTCGCCCGCGCGATGGGAGGCGAGCTGACGGTGAGCAGCGAAATCGCGGTCGGCTCAGTGTTTACCATCACCGTGCCGCTCGCGGAGGACGGAAAGCGAAACACTCCCGCCGGGGGCTGATTTTCCCGGCGTGGTCCGGTATTGGCTATTCATGGTGACAACCATGGGAGGCCGAGTGGCGGACAAGTCCGGGCCGGCGAAATGCCGGCGGAAGTTTCTGCGTTTCTTCCGGAAAGGGTTCCACGACGACAAGTACGTCGACTGGGAACGCGGGTATAAATGGGAGGCGCATGAAGCCTGGCAGGCCCAGCTCGGCCGCGAGCAGTTTCGCTCGTTGCTCGACGCCGGTGATCACAACGAGATTGCGCTCCGCGCCGTTCGCCTCGAGTCGCGCACCAACCTGCTGTTCTCGTTCGAGAAGATCGCTTTGCGTGACGCTGTAAAGGCGCCGGGCGGAGCGAAGGCCTTTTCCGAAGGCCTTTTCGATTTCGTGTACGGCAAGGGCAGCGGCAGCGGCCGTTTCGAGAACTGGGTGGAGACCGTTGCTGCACTCCCCCGACGGCAGACGCGCGTCCTCACCTGGCCGCTCGTCACCGTCTTCGGCTTTATCGGGGCACCTGCCGAGCACTTCTTCCTCAAGCCGATGGTAACGCGCGCCGCCGCGCGGGAGTACGGGTACGATTTCCGCTACCAGTCGAAACCGTCGTGGGAGGTCTATAAGAATCTTCTTGAATTCGCCGGCACTGTGTCACGTGACTTGCGCGACCTCGAGCCGCGCGACATGATCGACATTCAGTCGTTTCTCTGGGTCCAGGGCTCGGACGAGTACGAAGAGTAGGATACGCCCCATCCCGAGGCCAACGATATTGACCATCTTCACTGAGACAATCCTCCACCCCTCGCTCAATGCAAATGGCAGCTGACGACGTGCTCGGCAGCACCGCACGCCTCGACGCCCTCACGGGCACCGGGCTGCTCGATACTCCTGCCGAGGAGGCGTTCGACCGGTTCACGCGCCTCGCCGCGCGCGTGCTCGACGCGCCGCTCGTCATGCTGACGTTCGTCGGGAAGGACCAGTTGTACGTAAAGAGTGTCGCCGGGCTGGCCACCGGGCCCGGAGTCGGGTGGATGCCGCTCACATATTCCTCCTGCACGGAGGTCGTCGCCTTGGGGAAGCCGTTCATCGCGAGCGATCTCTCGAAGGTCGGATCTGCCTCCGAGCGTGGGCAGGCGACGATGCGCTCGTATGCCGGCGTTCCGCTAATGACGGACGATGGACATGCCATCGGATCGCTATGCGTCATGGACAGGACGCAACGGGAGTGGACGGCGCGCGACATCGACGTACTCGTCGTGCTGGCGGCGGCGGTGATGGCGGAGATCGAGAGGCACAAGGCGGAGACGGCGATCCGCACGAGCGAGCAGCGCTTTCGCCTGATCGCGCGCGCGACCAACGACGTGGTTTGGGACTGGGACCTGCGCGACGACACCCTGCTCTGGAACGATGCCATCCAGTCGGTCTTCGGCTACGACGCGACCCAAATCCCGCCCGTTATAAACTGGTGGTACTCACATATCCATGCCGATGACCGCGACCGGGTTGTTGCCGGCATACACCGCGTCATCGACGAGGGACGTTCGAGCTGGAAGGACGAGTACCGCTACGAGCGACGCGACGGCACCTTCGCGACCGTGCTCGACCGCGGCTACGTCGCGCGCGACGACAAGGGCAAGGCGCTGCGTATGATCGGCGCGATGACTGATGTCAGCGCCCGCACGCAGTCGGAGGACGCAATCCGGTTTCAGGCGCAGCTTCTCAATGCTGTTCAGCAGGCGGTGATTGCGACCAATCCCGACGGCTGCGTCACGTTCTGGAACAAGTTCGCCGAACAGCTATACGGATGGACATCGGATGAGGCGATGGGCAGGAAGATTCAGGAGATCATCCCCGCACCCTTTCTGCGCGGCCACGGGGCGGAGCTCATGGGGCGTGCGGCCGAGGGCACGAGCTGGACGGGCGAATTTTCCGTCGCACGGAAGGATGGGACGACCTTTCCCGCGCTTCTGACGAGCGCACCCATCCTCGATTCCAAGGGGACGTTGCGCGGGCTGGTTGGTGTGTCCATCGACCTGACGGACCGTCGCAATCTCGAGGAGCAGTTCCGGCAGTCGCAGAAGATGGACGCCGTCGGCCGCCTCGCTGGCGGGATCGCGCATGACTTCAACAACCTTCTCACCGTCATCCGGCTCAACACCGAGCTGCTGCTGGAGGACACCGACCCGAAGAGTCCCCGTGTCGAAGATGTGCGTCAGATCATGAACGCCGCGGACCGGGCGTCGGCGCTCACACGCCAGCTCCTCGCCTTCAGCCGCAAGCAGATCCTGCAGCCCCGCGTACTCGACATCAACAAGGTCGTCGCCAACGTCCAGCCGATGCTGCAGCGGCTGATCGGCGAACAGTTCGCCGTCACTTCGACTCCCGCCGCGAGCGGCTACATCGTCGCCGATCCCGGTCAGCTTGAGCAGATACTCGTCAACCTCGTCGTCAACGCGCGGGACGCAATGGAGGACGGCGGCCGGATTTCCATCGAGACGGCCAACGTCATGCTCGACGAGAATTACAGCAGCGATCATTCCCCTGTCATTCCCGGCCGCTACCTGCTGATGGCGGTGAGCGACACCGGAACGGGAATGGACAACGACACACGCGAGCGGGCGTTCGACCCGTTCTTCACCACCAAGGAAGCGGGCAAGGGCACCGGGCTCGGGCTCGCTACCGTTTACGGAATCGTCAAGCAATCCGGCGGCTACGTCTGGATCTACAGCGAGCTCGGACTCGGCACTACGCTCAAGCTTTATTTTCCCGAAGTAACGGGCGGCGCCGCATTCACCAGCGGCGACGGTTCGTCGCCGGCGCTCGCTGACGCCGAGCGCGGTTCGGAAACGATTCTCCTCGTCGAGGACGAAGATGCGGTGAGGGGACTCGCTTCCCGCATCCTCGAGCGCCAGGGTTACAAGGTTCTCACCGCTGCAAACGGCCGCGACGCGATGGAGATTGCGACCAGCGAGGCTTCGAGAATCCACCTCGTGCTCACGGATGTCGTGATGCCCGGCATGAACGGACGCGCCCTCGTCGAGCGGCTGAAGGCGGTCCGCCCGCGGATAAAGTCGCTTTACATGTCGGGATATACGGACGATGACATCGTCCGGCGCGGAATGGTTAACCCGTCGCGCGCGTTTCTCCAGAAGCCGTTTACCGCGATCGCCCTCACGCAGGTGGTTCGGCGCGTACTGGACGAATCCTAGCCGTGCGTGACGCGCGGGTGTGGGTGCGAGTCGCCTGCGCGCTCGTAGGTGTGGCTGCAATGCCGCCCGATGCCGACGCGCAGGATAGCGCCGTGACGCGGCTCGACCCCGTCGTCGTGGAAGTCACCCGCGAGCAGGGACGCTCGCTTCTCGACGTTCCATTCGCCGTCACGGTCCAGATTCCCGACTCCACGCGCCCCGGGCAGCGCCATCTCGCCATCGATGAAACGCTCGCCCTCATCCCCGGTCTCTCCGTAAGCAACCGCAACAATCCCTCGCAGGATCCGCGCATCTCGATACGCGGTTTCGGTTCTCGCTCCGCATTCGGGGTGCGCGGCATTCGCGTGCTGCGCGATGGCATTCCGCTCACGCTTCCCGACGGCCA
>DATLXE010000586.1:0-4221 GCA_035575795.1 Gemmatimonadaceae bacterium | reverse complement strand
GGCTACGGGACGGTGCGCACCTACGCGCGCCAGCTCGGATACGAGTCTCAGGCTCAACTGCTTCAGCAAACGCTGGATGAGGAAGGGAAGACGGACCACCTCCTTACCGACCTCGCCGAGTCCCGGATAAATCTCGACGCTGAGGCGTAGTCGCTCCGGGTTTTGACCCGGGCCTGCGGGCTCAATTAGCTCGGCGTTGCAGAAAGGCCGATCCGGTTTCCCGGGTCGGCCTTTTCTGCGTTCAGCTCGGAAGAATGCCTTCGCTCCGCAGTTGCTGGCTTACCATCTTCTCGACGAGCGCCTCGAACTCAGCTTCAGGCATGTCGCAGCAGATTACCCGGAAACGGCGGATAATGTCGCTGCGAACTTTTTCCACGCGGCGATCTCTCAGCTTTGCCTCGACCTGCTGCCATTCAATAAAACTCTGTGATCCCAAAAAACGCTCCCGTCTGCGATCATATTGCGCATTTTGCGGGCCGCCCGACACGCCTGCGTCAGGCATTACTGGCTCATCGTGAAGGTGCTGCGGGAGGCCAAGCCCAGGAGCTGAGTGCGAAAGGGGGGACTCGAACCCCCAAGGATTTCTCCACTGGATCCTAAGTCCAGCGCGTCTGCCAGTTCCGCCACTCTCGCGCCCCCAAAAGATAATGCCCGCGCCAGCGTCGCATTCAAGTCCGCATTGCGCGGTTGGTGCGCCGTCCGCAGGCCGCCAACAGAAAGCCCCCGCTGAGAGGCGGGGGCTTTCTTAAGCCGAACTACCCGGCGTTACCCCCCCACTCGAATATTGACGATCCTCGTCGCATGCGACGGGTCAGCCAGGGAGAAAACATTGAGGCTCACGTGCTCGCCCGGCTTCAGGCTTCGCAGCACTGCCTCGAGGTCGCCCGGCGCCAGAATCGGCCGGCGCGGCCCGGGGAAAATGACCTCGGTGATCACGTCGTTCCGCCCGAGCTTCTCTTCGGCCGGACCACCGGCAGTCACCTCGGTGACCACGACACCGCGAACCGGAGTGGCAATCCGCGACTGCACGGCGAGCTCGCGGCTCACCGGAGCAACGGCGATTCCGAGCGCCGGGTAAACGCTTCGCCCGACCGCAGGCCCGGCCGGTGCTACCGCCGCCGCGACCTGGGACGTGGTACGCGCTTCCATGAGTGTGACTCGGAAGCTCCGCTTCTGTCCGTAGCGCATCGCTTCGACCTCGATCGTCTCGCCCGGATTGTGGTTGCGCACGATCCGCTGCAGCGTGCTCACCCGATCCACCGGCTGCCCATCCGCCGTGACGATCACGTCTCCCGGCTGCAGTCCAGCGCGCTGCGCCGGCGTGTTCGCTTCCGGGAAATTGCGGACGAGCACTCCGCGCACGTCCTTGAGGCCGGCGACGGCCGCGTCCTCGGGCGTCACATCGGCAATACCGATTCCCAGCGCTGGGACGCGAACGCGTCCGTTGGCGATGATCTGGTCCATCACGCGCTTTGCGAGCGTGATCGGAATGGCGAAACCGTAGCCGGCGTTGTAGCCAGTGGGGCTCGCAATCGCGCTGTTGATGCCGATCACTTCGCCGCGCGCGTTGACGAGCGGTCCACCGGAATTACCGGGGTTGATCGCCGCGTCAGTCTGGATCAGGTCGCTGATCGCGTACTGGTTCGTCCCGTTCGGGTTCATCAGATCGCTCAGGCTGCGCCCCTTGGCGCTCACGATTCCAGCCGTAACCGTATTCTCGAGCCCGAGCGGATTGCCGATCGCCAGCACCCATTCGCCGATCCGCGACGTGACGTCGTTGCCGAGCGCGAGAGTGGGGAAGTTGTTGCCCTCGATCTTGAGAACCGCGACATCGGTCGTCCGATCATGTCCGACGACGCGGGCCGTGAAGACGCGGTGATCCGTCATGCGCACCGTCACCCTGTCAGCGATCGTTTCGCGATCAGCATTGGTGACGACGTGGTTATTGGTAAGGATATAGCCGGTGGGCGTGACGATGAATCCCGAGCCCTGGCCGCGTGACGGGCGCGGCTGCTGCGGTCCCTCGAAGTTGCGGAAAAAATCCTCCATTCCGGGCGGAACGCCCTGTGGCAACTGAGTGCGGCCACGCGGAGCCGCGGTCGGCCGCGCTGCGCTGAAGACATCGATCGATACCACCGCCGGCGTAACGTTGTCCGCTATTGAGACGAAGGCGTTACTCGCTTCGGAGAGAGTCTGCACGGCGGCGGAGCTTGGCCGCGACTGCGCGAATCCGAGCTTCGTCCAGTCCATGCCGGATGCGACGATCAGGCCGCCGATGAATGCCGTTACCGCGGCCACGGTTAGACGGAGACGCTGCGATGCGAGTGACATGAGTTTGTGGCTGAGGGTTGTATCTAATGAGACACGCTTTATCGCTACAGGTTTCACGCCAGCGCAAACCTGATCGCACGAAGAGCGACGAATTGCCGCCTTTGCTGAGCTACTGCTGACAAAGAAGAACGCCCTGCTGCAGGGCAGGGCGTTCCGCTTTCGGGCTACTTCTTGTCGTCCACAATCTCGTAGTCCGCCTCGACCACATCATCCGCAGCCGGTGCAGCGCCTCCGGTTCCGGCGTCCGATTCTGCGCCGCCGCCTGCCTGTTCGCCCGCCTCGGCGTTCTGCCCCTGCTGCTGATAGAACGCCTGTCCCGCCTCGCTGAACACTTTCGTCAGCTCTTCCTGCGCCGAGCGGATCTCGGTCATGTCGTCGCCCTTGAGAGCCTTGCGCGAGCGCTCAATTGAGGCGTCGATGCGCGTCTTCACGTCCGGCGCGACCTTGTCGCCCCACTCCTTCACGTTCTTTTCCACTTCGTACGTCATGGAGTCGAGCCGGTTGCGGGCGTCGATCGACTCGCGCTGCTTCTTGTCCTCGGTCGCGTTCTTTTCCGCATCCTTTACCATGCGGTCGATTTCGGCGTCGGAAAGCCCGCTCGACGCTTCGATGCGGATCTTCTGCTCCTTGCTCGTCGCCTTATCCTTGGCGGTGACGTGCAGAATTCCGTTGGCATCGATGTCGAACGTGACCTCGACCTGCGGCAGCCCGCGCGGTGCGGGCGGAATGCCCGTCAGCTGGAACTTGCCGATGGTCTTGTTGTAGTTCGCGAGCTCGCGCTCGCCCTGGAGCACATGGATCTCGACCGTCGTCTGATTGTCGTCAGCGGTGGAAAAGGTTTCGCTCTTCTTGGTCGGAATCGTGGTGTTGCGGGGGATGAGCACGGTGGTGACTCCGCCGAGCGTCTCGATGCCGAGCGATAGCGGAGTGACATCGAGCAGCAGCACATCCTTCTGCTCGCCGGTCAGAACGGCGCCCTGCACGGCAGCACCGATCGCCACCACCTCGTCGGGGTTCACGCCGCGGTTGGGATCCTTCCCGAAAAACTTCTTGACGATTTCCTGAATCTTCGGAATGCGCGTCGATCCTCCGACGAGCAGCACTTCGTCGATCTCACCGGGCTTGAGTCCCGCATCCTTGAGCGCCTGCTCCATCGGCGGCAGCGTGCGTTGAATCAGGTCGTCCACGAGTTGCTCGAACTTCGCGCGCGAGAGCGTGTAGTTGAGGTGCTTTGGCCCGCTCTGATCGGCGGTGATGAACGGGAGATTGATGTCTGTCGACTGAGTCGTCGACAGCTCCATCTTCGCCTTTTCGCCCGCTTCCTTGAGGCGCTGGAGCGCCATCGGATCCTTGGAAAGATCGATCGCCTGGTCTTTCTTGAACTCGGTGACGAGCCAGTCGATCACGCGCTGGTCGAAGTCGTCGCCGCCAAGGTGGGTGTCTCCATTCGTCGATTTCACCTCGAACTGGCGTGAGCCCTCGACATCGTAAAGCTCGAGCACCGAGATGTCATACGTACCGCCGCCAAGGTCGAACACGGCGACCTTCTCGTCCTTTTTCTTGTCGAGTCCGTAGGCGAGCGCGGCAGCCGTCGGCTCATTGATGATGCGCAGCACGTCGAGGCCGGCGATCTTGCCGGCATCCTTGGTGGCCTGGCGCTGCGAATCGTTGAAGTACGCCGGAACCGTAATGACCGCTTTCTCGACCTTGTAGCCGAGGTAGTCTTCGGCAGTCTGTTTCATCTTCTGCAGGACCATCGCTGAGATCTCGGGCGGCGTATAGCGCTTGCCCTGCACCTCGATCGCGACGACATCGTTGCCACCGGCAGCGACCTTATAGGGCACGCGCTTCGACTCTTCGGCGACCTCGGACGTCTTCCGTCCCATGAAC
>DATLXE010000585.1:0-17334 GCA_035575795.1 Gemmatimonadaceae bacterium | reverse complement strand
CCGCCGACCGCGACATCAAACCCGTTACGCCCAAGGCGAAGCGGTTCGACGCCGACATCGCATTCATCGGCAGCGGCGAAGACGAAGAGCGCGCCGCATTCCTCATCAAGGTTGCGAAGAAGTACGACCTGAAGGTGTGGGGCGAGGGCTGGGGAGACTGGAAGGATCAGCTGAAATGGTCGGGACGCCGCGCGGAAGGCCAAACGTTCGTGGCGGTATGCTCGAGCGCGAAGATCGTCCTCGGCGCGAGTCAGGTTCGCCCGCGCGGGCGCAGTACCTACACGTCCGACCGCACCTGGATGACGATTCTCGCCGGCGGCTTTTATCTCGGTCACGGCACGCCCGGACTTACCGCCCTCCTCCGCGAGGGAGACCACTGCGCGTGGTACACGGATGTCGATTCCTGCATCGCCAAGTGTTCGTACTATCTCGCCAATCCGGCGGATCGCCAGCGGATGCGGCGCGAGGGCCAGGTGTTCGTGCGCGAGCACCACACCTACGACCAGCGGATCCGCAACCTGCTTTCTGGTGAAGCGTTCGTGAATCCGCTCTCATAGGGTGAAGCATCTTTTTGTCACGCAGGATTACGGTCCGGATCTGGGCGGCATGGCAAGGCGCCATATCGAGCTGTGCCGCCGCTTCGGCGATGGCGAGGAAACCGAGATGAGCGTGTCGACCGTCGCTTCTCCCAACGCAACGGTGTTCGATTCGCACGAGAGCTACAGAATCCACCGGCAGCCTTTCGCCTTCGACCGCGCGAACCGCTTCACGAACCAGATCCGCTGGGGCCGGTGGCTGACATCGGCGAGCGCGCCACGCTACGACGTGATCCACTGCGGCAACATCCGTCCGGTTGGGTATGCGGTAGTCTGGGCGCGGCGCCGTCGCAGGGTGCCATACCTGCTTTACGTAAACGGCGGTGATCTTCTCCGGGAGCGAAGAAAAGCGAAGCACCCACTCAAACGGCTGGTGTCACAACGAATATTCGGCGGCGCGGCCGGCATCGTCTCCATTTCGCAGTGGACGTCAACGCTCGCCGTCGATGTGATGCGGGAAGTCGGCGTCAGTGAATTGCCGCCAGTTGCGACGCTCCACCTCGGCACCGATCCCGAGCGCTTCCATCCCGCGCGCGACACTGGAGCTCTGCGTAGGCGGTGGGGCGTCGGCGATTCACCCATGCTGCTCACGGTCGCGCGGCTGGTGCCGCACAAGGGCCAGGACATCGTCATTCAGGCGCTGTCGATGCTTGCGCACGACTTCCCCGATCTGCGGTACATAGTTGTCGGCGAGGGTCACGACGAGCAGCGGTTGAGAGCGCTTGCCCGCGATGCGGGTGTCGCGGAGCGGGTCGCGTTCGTCGGCGCAATGCACGACGACGAGCTCCCCGAAGCGTATGCGACGTCGACCATCTACGTCGGAGTGTCGCGCGTCGACAGGGAGATCAACGTCGAGGGCTTCGGGATCTCGTTCGTGGAGGCGGGCGCATCGGGCATTCCGTCGGTGGCGGGGGATTCGGGCGGAGTCAGGTCGGCGGTACGCGACGGAGACACGGGAATCGTCGTCCCGCCCAGCGATGCGGTGGCGGTGTCGGGGGCGATCCGCTCCCTCCTCGCCAACGATCTCTTCCGCCAGAAGATGGGACGCGCTGCCCGCCTTGCTGTCGAGTCGCACTACAACTGGGATCGCGTTGCCCGCGACACGCGCGAGTTTACCTATCAGGTCGTCGGCGGAAAGGTCGGATGAGGATTGCTCCCGCCGCGGTGTCACCCGACGAGCGAAGGCCCGCAACGCTTGCGCACCGCGCCGAGTATTACGCACTACGCGGTACGATCGCGTCGCTGCGGGCGCTCGACTGGGAGACCGCGTGCAGAGCCGGCGCCAGACTTGGCGCACTTGGCTACCGTCCGTTCGGCATCCGCAAGAAGGTGGTCGAGCGCCAGATCGCTGCCGCGTTCCCCGACCGCTCTCCTGCCGAAGTGCTTGCTCTTGCCCGCGCCTCGTACGAGCACCTTGGGCGTTCGGCGATCGAGTCGGCACTCCTCGATTCACTAGGTCGTGATGGCCTGCTCAAGCTTTTCGAAACGGTGGATGGCTGGCCGCTGGTCGAGAAGGCAATGGCGGCGGGAAAGGGTGCAGTCCTCGTCACGGGGCATATCGGAAACTGGGAGCTGGCCGGCGCCTACGTTGCGGCGCGCGGCGTTCCGCTCGATGCCATCGCGCGGCGGATGGCCAACCCCCTCTTCGACAACTTCCTCAACGCAACGCGCGAGGAGATGGGCATGACCGTCGTGCTCGATGCGGATGCGGTGCGCCGCACCCCGCGGTCGTTGCGCGCGGGACGGGCGGTGGCATTCGTGGCGGACCAGGGCGTAAAGGGTCTGGCTTCGACATTCGTACCCTTCTTTGGGCGGCCGGCGAAGACCCCGCGCGGTGCAGCGGTATTCGCCTTGCGTTTCGAGGCACCAGTCCTGTTCGTGATCGCGCTGCGCAAGCCGAACGGACGTTACAGGCTGGTGGTCGAGGCGATCGAGGTCACTGACTCGGGCGACAAGGATCGCGACGTCGATGCGGTCGTCGCCCGTTTCACCGAGACGTTGGAGAAGTGGGTACGACTGGCGCCAGAACAGTATTTCTGGCAGCATCGAAGATGGCGGCGGCAGCCCGACGACACGCCGGCTGAGCTGCGGGACCCGGTGCTATGATTCGCGACGAACTTTCCGGAGACGAGTAATGCTGGATCCCGCACAACGGCGGAGGTTTCTGGGCGATAATCGCGCCCGCATCGGCATCGCCATTGTGGTCATCATGAGCCTGGCTGCGTTGCTCGCGCCCCTCATCGCGAGGCAGAGTCCCATCGCGATCGATCTCGCGCACCTGTTGGAACGTCCGTCCGGAGACCACTGGCTCGGCACCGACATCCAGGGGCGCGATATCTGGTCGCGGCTCGTGTTCGGGGCGCGTGTCTCGCTTACCGTGGGATTGATCTCGCAGGGAATCGCGCTGTTGCTCGGCGTATCGCTTGGGCTCCTCGCCGGATTCTATGGGAAGTGGGTTGACGAGATCGTGATGCGTCTCGCTGATGTCACCCTCGCGTTCCCGACGCTGCTGCTGCTCATCGCGATGGTCGCCGCGTTGCAGCCGTCGATGGGCGTCGTGTTCGCGACGATTGGTATCGTCGGGTGGGCGGGAATGGCGCGGCTGGTGCGCGGGCAGGTGCTCGTCGTGCGCCAGCTCGAGTACATCCAGGCGATACGCGCGCTCGGTGCGGGAGACATGCGCATCATGCTGCAGCACGTGCTCCCCAACGTCATCGCTCCCGTCGTCATCGCCGCCACCCTCGGCGTCGCTGGCGCGATCATGGCGGAGGCGGCGCTTTCGTTCCTCGGACTTGGGGTACCGCCCCCGGCACCGAGCTGGGGGTCGATGATTGCCGACGGCCGCGATCTCGATCAACTACGGCGCGCGCCGTGGACCTCGGTGTTTCCAGGAGTCGCCATCGGCGCCGCGGTGCTCGGGTTCAACCTGCTTGGCGATGCGCTGCGTGACGCGCTCGATCCGCGCCAGCACTACAAGGCCAAGAAGGGAGCCTGATCCTCGTTCGCGCGTCGCGACTGCTGCTGATGCTGATCCTTACGGCCTGCACCGGTTCGCGCGACGAAAGAGCAGGCGAGCCGGCAGTGCCGAGCGCGGCATCGGCGGCGAGCACGACACCAGCGGCGATCGATCTCGCCGTCGAGGAAGTAGCTAGAGGTCTCCAGGAACCGGTTTACCTGGCCGCGCCGACGGGCGATCCGCGGCTGTTCATCGTCGAGCGGGCGGGGCGGATTCGCATCTTCGAGAATGGCAAGCTCACCGCGAAGCCTTTCCTCGACATCACCGCAAAGGTGCGGAACGGCGGCGAGCAGGGTTTCCTGAGCTTTGCCTTTCATCCGCACTACTCGACGAACGGATTTCTCTTCGCTCACTACACTGACCGGAAGGGAGATACGAGGATCGAGCGCTATGCCGTCTCGTCCGACAGCAGTCTCGCCGACCCTGCGTCGGCGAAGCTGATCCTGTCGATCGACCAGCGCTATTCGAACCATCAGGGCGGCCTAAACCTTTTCGGGCCTGATGGGCATCTCTTCATCGGGATGGGCGACGGCGGCGCGCAGGGCGACCCCCATGGGAACGGTCAGAACCGGAATGCGCTGCTGGGGAAGTTGCTCAGGCTCAACGTCGACAGAGGCGATCCCTACACCGTCCCGGCCTCGAATCCATATGCGCGCAACGGGCAGGGAAGGGGCGAAATCTGGGCGACCGGGCTTCGGAATCCGTGGCGCTTTGCGTTCGACCATCGCGACGGCATGCTGTACATCGCCGATGTCGGCCAGGGTTCCAGCGAGGAAATAAACGTCGCCCCGCACACGACGGCCGGACTGAACGGCTGGAACGTCATGGAGGGGTCGGAATGCTACCGCCTTCCGCTGTGCCATCAATCGGGAAAGCAAACGCCGGCGCTTACTTATTCCCACAGCGACGGATCATGCTCCGTGATCGGTGGATTCGTTTACCGCGGAAGGAAACTGCCGGCAATTCAGGGCCATTACTTCTACTCTGACTACTGCAGCGGCTGGCTGCGCAGCTTCCGTTTCGCAGGAGGGACAGTGCGGGACCGGCGCGAGTGGCCGGTTGGCGATCTCGGCACGGTTGTCTCATTCGGCGAGGACGGCGCCGGCGAACTGTACCTGGTGTCACAGAACGGTCGCGTTTACCGGCTGGTCGCGGCAAAAGCCCCGGCGTGAGGATGGCGGTACCTCTCTTGCCAGTACTCCGGACGTCCCTTCACCAGAGAATGACAATGCAAGTACAGACGACCTACCAGCCCCTTCCTGTTCAGACAGTTCCCGTGCAGACGGTTCCGGTTGAACGCTCGTTCGGGGACACGTTCGTCGAGTCCTTTCGCGATGCATTCTCGATGATCCTGGGCGCCATTCCCCGCATCCTCGGCTTCATCCTCATCGTCGCGATCGGGTGGTTCATCTCGTCGCTGGTCGCCCGTTTCGTACTGAGCCTGCTTCGGGCGATTCGCTTCGACGACCTGATGCAGCGGTCAGGTCTCGGCGATTTCATGAACAAGATGGGGACCGGCACCGATCCGGCTGGGATCGTCGCCGGATTGGTGAAGTGGCTCATTCGCATCGTCGTGTTGCTGGTGGCGTTCGACACGCTCGGTCTGCCTGCCGTATCGGATGTGATGCGTCAGCTGCTGCTGTGGCTGCCGAATCTGGTCGTTGCGATGGTCGTCCTCTTCATCGCCGGGATAGCCGCCCGCGCCCTCGGTAACGTGGTGCGTGGAGCGAGTGCGGAGGGAGGGTTTTCGAATCCGGAAACTCTTGCCCGTGTTGCGCGCACGGCGGTCTGGGTGTTCGGCATCGTCATCGCGGTGAATCAGCTGGGCATCGCAACGGCGCTGATCAACACGCTGGTGATGGGATTCGTTGGAGCGCTCGCGCTCGCGTCCGGACTGGCATTCGGTCTTGGCGGCAGGGATCTCGCGCAGAGGTCGCTCGACAACTGGTACGAGCAGGCGCAGGATGCGAAGCCGAAGGCGAAGCGGGCGGCGCGCGCCGCGGGAGATCAGTCGGTCGACGGGTAAGCCCACTGCTTACAGGAAAGGCCTCCGCCCAATGGGTGGAGGCCTTTTTTGTTCTGCGCCGGGAAATGCTGGAGCGGCCGCTCCGTCCAACAGCAGCCGCTCCCTTTCAGCTCCGAACCCGGATCAATCCGTAGTCACGCGCTCCCTTACGAAGCAGATAGTGCCCGCCCGGCAGCATCTCGGTAGTCGTGAGATCCTCATTGTCGCCGATCCGTTTTCCGTTCAGGTAGATCCCGCCCTGCTGAAGCAACCGCCGCCCGGCGCCCTTGGACGCGGCGAGCTTGAGCAGCACGAGCGCATCCAAAATCGTCGGCGTGACATTCGCCTCCACGAACGGCACCTCGCGACTAAGCGCCCGCAGCACCTTCTCGGACAGCACAGCGGGATCGCTCTTTCCAAAGAGGATTCCGGAAACCTCCTCGGCGACGCGCGCCGACTCCTCGCCGTGGACGCGGGCGGTGATCTCGCGGGCCAGCGCCTGTTGCGCCTCGCGTTTCTGCGGCGCCGCCGCAAGAGCCGTCTCGAGTTCCTCGATCACGCTGTGCGCATACAGCGTGAACAGGCGCAGGCATCTTCCCGCGTCGCGGTCGTCGGTGTTGACCCAGAACTGGTAGAACTTGTATGGCGAGGTGAGCTCTGGATCGAGCCACACCGTTCCCGCTTCAGTCTTCCCGAACTTCCCGCCGCTTGACGTCGTAAAGAGCGGGAACGTGATCGCGTGCGCCGTTTTCCCATCCATGCGGCGAATCAGCTCGAGGCCGGCGGTGATGTTGCCCCACTGATCGCTCCCGCCGATTTGCAGCGTCACGCCATCACGACGGTTCAACTCGAGAAAATCGTACGCCTGCAGCAGCATGTACGAGAATTCGGTGAACGAAATGCCGCTCTCGATGCGCGACTGCACCGAATCCTTGGCGAGCATGTAGTTGATGGTGAAGTGCTTGCCGACATCGCGCAGAAAATCGACTGCGTTGAGCGGGCGCAGCCAATCTGCGTTGTTTCTCATCAGCGCCGCGCGCGGGCCGCTGAAGTCGAGAAACCGCTCCAGCTGCGAACCAATTGCCCGCGCGTTTGCATCCACCGTCACGGTCGCGGCCAGCTGGCGCTCGGATGTCTTTCCGCTCGGATCGCCGACCATTCCCGTCCCGCCGCCGACGAGCGCGACCGGGCGGTGACCGCTTCGTTGCAGGTGAACGAGGCCCATCACCGGCACGAGGCTACCCACGTGGAGACTGGGGGCGGTGGGATCGAAGCCAGCGTATCCTGTAACCGTTCCGCTGCCGAGAGCGTCGGCGACGTTGTCGGTGCTTTGATAGAGCATTCCGCGCCACGACAGCTCGGCGAGCAAAGTGTCGGTCATTTCGTGGAAGATACCGGCGCCCGCTTACCGTGTCACCTTATCCGCGCGGCGGTTACCTTTCAGCCTGGATGCCTTCCAGCAAACGATCCTTCCGCAAGCGCCACCCGACGGCGGTCCGAGCGCTGCTGCTCGGACTGACGTTCATGGTTGCGTTGGGAGCGGGGCTCCTCTACTCCTCGTGGGCGCTCATCTGCCGCGGCAACCAGTGCCCGTCCATCGAGGCGCTGGCCGATTACACACCCAACCAGACGTCGAAGCTCTACGCCGTCGACGGGCGCTTTATCGCCGAGCTGGGGCTCGAGCGGCGCACGCTCGTGAAGATCGACGAAATCCCGAAGGTCGTCACCGATGCGTTCGTAAACACCGAAGACAAGCGCTTCTACAATCACGCCGGGGTGGACTGGAACCGCGCCTCGACGGTGATTCTGCGCGCTCCGGCACGCGGTTTCTCGCAGGGTTTCTCTACGATCACGATGCAGCTCGCGCGCAACGTGTTCCCGGACCAGATCTCTCGCGAAAAGAACATCGTCCGCAAGCTGAAGGAAGCCAAGGTTGCCCGGGAGATCGAGGCGAAGTACGACAAGAAAAAGATTCTCGAGCTCTACCTGAACCAGATCGATCTTGGCAACGGTGCGTACGGAGTTGAAACGGCATCGCAGCGTTATTTCGGGAAATCGGTCCGCGACCTCAATCTCCCAGAGGCGGCGACGCTCGCCGCCCTACCCAAGGCGCCGTCACGCTACAATCCCGTCCGCCATCCGGAGCGCGCGATCCAGCGGCGCAACACAGTGATCGCGCTGATGCGCAACAACGGCCTCATCAGCGACGCGGAAGCAAGGGAGGCGCGCGCGTATCCGCTGCAGCTCGCGAGCAAGACGGAGGCAGGGGAGACCGCGCCGTACTTTGTCGAATGGGTGAGACAGCAGCTTGATGCGCAGTTCGGCAAGCAGCTCTACCAGCAGGGTCTCAAGGTCTACACAACCCTCGACATCGACATGCAGCGCGCCGCCGAACGGGCGCTCGAGCGACAGGTGAAGGCGATCGAACAGGGCCGGTACGGGGCGTACCCACACATCTCGTACGAGCGGTACATCGCGAAACGGGAAGGCGAGATCGGGACGGGAACTTCGCCCTATCTGCAGGGCGCATTCGTGGCTCTCGATCCGCGTAATGGCGCCGTGCGAGTGATGATCGGAGGCCGCGATTTCTACGACTCCAAGTTCAACCGCGCCGTCCAGGCACTCCGCCAGCCTGGATCCACGTTCAAGCCTTTTGTCTATTCGGCGGCAATCCAGAATGGCCGTGCCGCGTCGTATGTGCTCGACGACAGCCCGCTCTCGCTCAACATCCCCGGCTCGCCTACCTGGGAGCCGAAAAACTTCGATGACAAGTTCGAGGGGCCGATTCCGCTGCGGCGCTCGCTTTACCAGTCGCGCAATATCCCCACAATCAAGCTCGGAATGGAGCTCGGCGAGCAAGCGATAATTGCAACGGCGCGAAACTTCGGAATCACGACGCCGATTCCCGCCTATCCATCCATCTACCTCGGCGCTGCGGACGTCTATCCGATCGAATTGATTTCGGCCTACTCGGCGTTTGCAAATCTTGGCGTGCGCGCAACGCCGAACGCGATTCTTCGCGTTGAAAATCAGAAGCAGGAAATTCTGTGGCAGCCGACGCCGACCCGCACTCAGGTGCTGTCGCCCGAGGAAGCGTGGATCATGGTCGACATCATGAAGGATGTCGTGCGGCGCGGCACGGCCGCGGGCAGCGTTTATGGCGCGGGATTCACGGTACCGGCGGGTGGAAAGACCGGCACGACAAACGACGGCACCAACGTCTGGTTCGTCGGATTTACCGCCGACCTCGTGGCGGGAGTATGGATGGGCCTCGATCGCCCGCGGAAGATCAAGGGGAATGCGCAGGGTGGTGTGCTTGCCGCGCCGGCCTGGACTGCGTTCATGACCGAGGTCTACAGAAGAAAGCCGCGCTCTCCCGACTGGCCGCGGCCCCTCGCGCTGGTGACGCGCGAGATCGACGTGACGACAGGATTGCTTCCCACCCAGTATTGCCCGCGTGTCGCGCTCAGTACCGAGTTCTACATCTCCGGCACCGAGCCGACGCGCGATTGCGACAAGCACATGGCGTACGCCGATCCGGGAGTGTTCGTCGATACGTTCAGCACGATTCCCGGCGTGCCAGTCCCGGGCGGGCAGCGCCCCGCGCAGCGTCCGCCCATCCAGATGCAGCCTGGCTACGAGCCCGTTCCGTCGCGCAATCCGGCAGCTCCCCCGCCGCGAAGGCCGCGCACGGTGTTCGATACGACGAGGCGCGATACGGAGCGTACGCCGACACGGGATTCGCTGATTCGGCAGGGCCCGCAGCAGCCACGCTGATGCGGTACCACGCGCGCTGGGTGCTCCCGATTACCCAGCCGCCGATCGAGAACGGAACCGTGGTCGAAGCAGGGGGCCGCATCACGTACGTCGGACCCCGTGCTGGTGCGCCGCCAGGTCCTGACTACGAACTTGGCGACGCGGTGTTGCTCCCCGGCCTGGTCAATACACACACCCACCTCGAGCTGACCGCGATGCGGGGCTTTCTCGAGGATCTTTGCTTCACCGACTGGATCGACAGGCTACGTCGCAGCCGGAACGACGTGCTGGGCCCTGATACGCTGCTCGATTCCGCCATGCTCGGCATCGCCGAAGGGCTCGAAGCGGGCATCACGACCTACGCCGACACGTGCTCGAGCGGCGTCGCGTTGCGGGCAATGTGCGAGATGGGGGTGCGCGGGATCATGTATCAGGAAGTGTTCGGTCCCGATCCGGCGCGCGCCGACAGTGCAATGGGCGCTCTCGCCAAGCTCATCGACGAGCTCGCCGGAAGCCAGACCGATCTCGTCAGCCTCGGCGTTTCTCCGCACGCACCCTACACGGTTTCGGACGCTCTGTACGAGAGAGCGACGGCATTTGCCGCAGAGAGAAATCTTCCTCTGGCAATGCACGTCGCGGAGAGTGAGGCCGAGCAGCAGCTCGTTGCCGATGGCAAGGGCGAGTTCGCGGTGGGACTAAAACGGCGCGGCATCGGTGTCGCGCAGCGCGGAAGATCTCCGATCGCGCTTCTCGAAGCACGCGGCACACTCGAGCGCGGCCCACTGCTCATTCATTGCGTGCGCGTGGATGACGAAGACATCGCCACGATCGCCAGACATTCGTGCTCCGTTGCGCACTGCCCCGCATCGAACGCAAAGTTCGGTCATGGCATCGCGCCGCTGCTCCCGCTGCTCGCCGCGGGCGTGCGCGTTGGGCTCGGCTCCGATTCCGTTGCGAGCAACAATCGCATGGACATCCTCGACGAGGCGCGCCTCGCTGTGCTCGTCCATCGTGCAGCCGCGCGGAAACATGATGCCTTCGGCGCATCCGAAGCGTTGGCGCTCGCGACAATGGGTGGCGCCAGGGCGCTCGGGTTCGACAGCACGATCGGGTCGCTCGAGCCGGGCAAGGATGCGGACCTGGCGGCGTTTCGACTCGACTCGCGCCGCACGACTCCGGTTGGCGACCCGTACGCCACCGTGGTTTTCGCGCTCCCGGGGCGAAGCGCCGAGCTGGTCACGGTGAGGGGAAAGGTTGTCGTCGAGAAAGGACGCGTGCGCGGTGCGGATGCGGCGCTCGCCGACCGCGTTCGCGCAGCCGCGGACCGGCTGAGAGACTGGGCCAGCACTGATCTGAAGGGCGTGGCAAGCTCTGCCGGCGGTACGAGGTAGCGTAGGCGTTTGCCCATTCGGTATCTTCAGGCTCCCCTTGAGGATGTCCGGCGGAATGGCGGCTGCAGATAACCATCATCGCATCTGGCGCGATGGGCAATTCGTAAACTGGGAAGACGCGACCATTCACGTGATGAGCCATGTGGTGCACTACGGCTCGAGCGTGTTCGAGGGAATCCGCTGCTACGAGACTCCCGCTGGCCCGGCGATCTTCCGGCTTGGCGACCACATGCGGCGATTCGTGGACTCCTGCCGCATCTACCGCATGCCGCTCACGTATACCGCCGACGAGATGTCACGTGCCGCGGTTGACACCGTGATCGAGAGCGGTCTGCCGCACTGCTACCTGCGGCCGATCGCCCTCCGAACGGGCGAGCAGATGGGTGTGCTGCCCAACGACACTCCGCTCGAGGTGTTCATCATCCCATGGACCTGGGGCACGTACCTCGGCAAGGATGCACTCACCAACGGCGCCGATGTGTGCGTGTCGAGCTGGCGTCGCGCCGCACCCGACACCTTTCCCGCACTGGCGAAGGCGGGCGGCAACTATCTCAACTCCCAGCTGTCGAAGATGCAGGCGCGCATCGACAACTACGTCGAGGGAATCATGCTCGACTCGTTCGGGCTCGTGTCCGAGGGAAGCGGGGAGAATCTGTTTCTCGTTCGTGACGGAAAGCTTTTCACCTCGACGATCAGCTCCGGTATCCTGAATGGAATCACCCGCGATTCTGTGATCCGGATCGCGCTCGATATGGGGGTGAAAGTCGTGGAGCAGGCATTCCCGCGCGAGATGCTCTACATCGCCGACGAGCTGTTCTTCACCGGCACGGCCGCGGAAGTGACGCCGATCCGCTCCGTGGACCGCATTCCGGTGGGGACGGGTAAGCCCGGCAAGCTGACGCTGGAGATACAACGCGAGTACATGGGAATCGCCACTGGAAAAATTCCTGACCGTTACGGCTGGCTCACGCTGGTGCCGGTGACTGCCGCAGCTACGACCTAGACAGCGCCAATCCAGCGGCCGGACGGTTACTCCATTCCGTCTCGTATCGTCGAAACTGTGGGGGACCGCGGAATAAAACCGCGTTCCGCGCTGTATATTTGCAAAGAGTCCGAACATTGGAGGCGTGCTTGATCGTTGGTTGTCTGGCACTGAATGCTTCGTTCGAGCCTTTGACGATGGTTCCGCTACGTCGCGCGCTGCGGCTGGTGATCGATGGCAAGGCGGAAATCGTGGAGGCGGATGCCGATCGCGTCGTGCGCTCGGAGCGGTTGACGCTGCCCAGGCCGGCCGTAATCCGCCTGATGCGCTTCATCCACGTGCCGCGCCGCTTCCGCCGCCAGGTGACGAACACGTTCCTGTTCGCTCGCGACCGCTACCGCTGCCAGTACTGCGGCCGTTTGCAGATCGAGCTCAAGCCGCGTGAGTCGCTGACGCGCGACCATCTCATCCCACTCAGCCGCGGCGGAGCCAACGACTGGACGAACGTGGTGACGGCGTGCAGTCCCTGCAACACGAAGAAGGCGAACCGCCTGCCGAGCGAGATCGGCATGCACCCGATGCACGTGCCGGTAGAGCCGCACTTCGTTCACCTGAGCTGGGCAGTGCGCCGCCTGACCCCAACACAGGCCCGCTACATAAGAATGTTCTACGGTGAAGAAACTCTTCATCACCTCGAAGATCTCGAGCATCGCCACCCGCACCCCGCGCGCGCCGCTCATTAGCCTCGGGCTGTCCTTGCTCGCGCTTGCGCCTGAGGACTCGGTTCCTCGGGCGCTTTGCATTTTGCGCCGGTACGTCGGGAGGGGGATCCTGCTAGGCGAGTACGCTCGCTCGGGCGGAGCCCAAAGCGCCCCTGCGCGCTCCGCGCTCCGGGTCTGGTCTCCTTGGTCGCTCGCTGAAACTCGCTACGCAGGACCCCCCTCCCGACTCCCCACTCAATTCAGCGCTGGAGAAAACGTTCCGTGTGGCGCCCCGCGCGCGCGAGAGTCTTGAGGAACTGGCGGCGCGAGCGGCGCACCAGAGGCTAGCTGCGATAGCTCATCGCGGTGCTGCCAGAGTTCAGGCGCAAGGGCTTGCCCGTTTCCTCTTGCGACACTGTACAGGGAGGCGCGGAGTACCGGCCTAGGCGGCTTCAAGCGAGCGACCAAGGAGACCAGCGGCTGCCCGCGGAGCGGGCACCCGCGCTTTGGGCTCCGCCAGAGCGAGTGTAGCCGCCGTAGCCGGTACTCCACGCCGACCCAAACAGAGATGCAAGACGAAGCGAAAAAACGTGCGCCGAGAAAGCTGGCGGCTAAGGCCGGAACGTCCCGGAGCGAGCCTCGTAATGCCGTTTTTCGCCGCCGAGGAGTCGCACGACGACCGTGCGGACTCCGCGAGTGAGGGCGGTACCCGGGTTTTTCTTGCCGCGGATTGCGGGTTTCAGGTCGCCGCGGAGCCAGCGTTCCACTTCGTCGAGGTCGCTGAGCGAAAGCGTTTCTACATCCAGCAGCAGATTGTAATAGCCGCGCTGTCCCTTCTTCGGCAGAGGAATCCCCGGTTGATACGGACCCTCGGCGATCTCCGCTGCTTCGTCGACACTTCGATAATCGCCAAGTGATGTCGGTTTTCCGTTCAGCACGCGAAACACCTCGTACTTTTTGCCGAGCACATCGTACTTGAGAATCACATCCCATTCCGTCGCGGCCTTCAGATCGTCGAACCACCCGCCGACCGCCCAACGCTCGAGCCGGTAGTGAAGCCGGCCAGGAAATCCGTTCGCGAGAAGATCCCGCATCGCCTGGTCCGCCAGCAGCCCTGCCGATGAAACGGAAGGAGCCTCCTCCGACCACGATCCCTGAGGTGGAGCGGAGACTTCAATACGCACCTTCTTCTGCGCGCCGAGCGGGCCGGCAAGGAGAAAGCCGGCAGCGAGAACGAGGTGCAGCGCATGCATTATCTAAAAGCGGCGGCGGAGGCGAAGGAAAACATTCGCCGGCTCTTTCGAGCGCGAGACTGCCTTGGCGACGTAAATGGCACCGAACCCGAGATCGATACCAAGGCCGACATCGGTGCGCCACGTTCCGAAGGCGGGAACCGTACCCGATGGATAACGGAGGTTGCTGTCGCGCTCGCCGACCAGCCATCCTCGGCCCGCATCGACGAACGCGACCGCCGCCGGACGGACGGTAAAGCCGATGCCGCGGAGCCTGATCGGCCGCGCATTCAGAAAATCCTGCCATGAAGAGTGCAATTCGGTCCGGTACTCGAGCTGCGCAAGCACTACGCGCTCGCACTGCGCCGGATTGCCCTGTGGTGGAAGCCCGCCGCTGTTGCACTGCGATACGTCGGCGTCGTCATACGCCTTGCGGTAGTCGAAGCCGGGAATCGAGCCGATTCCGCCAACTGAGAAACGTCGCTGCAACGGAAGCTGGTCACCGTGCAGCCATCCGCCGAAAACCAGCCGCGCGTTGAGCTGGGTCGATGGAGACACGCGATTGTAGCTGCGCGCATCGAGCAGGATTCGGCCGTAGGACACGCGGTTCGGAACTGCCCCGCGCGCCAGAAGCGAGATTGGACCCGGCGAAATAATCGAGCCGGTACCGCGCTCGTACTCGATGGTGGCGTGTACTCCGTCCGTTGGAACGAGAAGATCGTTGCGAGTGTCGCGCTTTGCCCGTGCCACTGCGATGTGGAAGCGCCCGTCGTCGACTTCGGGGTTCGCCCGCCAGCGCGCGCCGTTCCGGAAGACGGTGAAGGTGCTGCGCTCTTCGCGCGATGACCACCGTTCGTCGCCCCACTCGACCGCGAAGCTGCTGTGCTCGCTGGTATTGAAAGTGGCAGCCGCCTTGGCGCCGTGCCGCCCGAAGTAGTCGCGGAAATCGCGCCGCGCAAAGAGCGCTGCGAGCGCCGCGTCCGGGTCGGCGAGCTGCCAGGTCTCGACGGCCTCGACGATGTCGAACGACGAAAGTGCGAGCGAATAGCCACGCCCGCGTCCGACGCGATATTCCGCGTGCACGCGGTGACCGATGTTCCCGGCATCCCAGTGGAACGTGCGCGCGCTCCGGATAATGCCAAGCACGGAAAGTTGCAGCGAGGCGGCGCCAATGCTGTCGCGAAACACCGGCCCGATGTGGACCGGCAGCCCTTCGATCCGGTTGTAGGTCTTGCCGGTCGTAATGGCGAGGCCACTTGCCCGGCTCCCGCGCGCCCACAGCGAGCGATGCGGGGAAGTGTCGTCAACGGTATCGGCGACGGCCGTATCCGCCGCAGCGGGAAGCTGCGCAGCCGCTAAAGACGGCGCGGCGATCAGGAGAAGCGCGAACAGGACTTTCATTGCGCCCTTATACACGCTGAGCATCGATTCCGAGCCGCTTCATGCGGCGGTAAAGATTGGGCCGGTCCGTGCTCAGGCGCCGCGCGGCGTCGGCAATGTTTCCACCTGCCTCGGTGAGCGCCCGTGCGATCACGCTTCGCTCAAAGGTGTCGAGCGCCTCCGTCAGCGGGACGCCCTCGCCACGCGCAGTGGAGCGCAGCTCCTGGTCGGTTCCGGGCCGCCGCAGGTCGCGGTCCACAATCAGCACATCCTCGACCTGCTCGCCAGTTATCTCGGCGCCGGGATGCAGAATCGCCAGCCGCTCGACGATGTTGGCGAGCTCGCGGACATTGCCCGGCCATGGGTAGTCGGCAAGCAGATGCAGGGCGTCGTTCCGCCACCGCGGCTTTGCCTGGCCTGTGCGCTGCAGGAACTGCTCGGAAAAATGATCGACGAGCGCCAGAACATCTCCATCGCGGTCGCGCAGCGGCGGGATCGCGAGCGGTATGACGTTGAGCCGGAAGTAGAGGTCCTCGCGAAACGTACCCGCGCGAACCGCGCGCACGAGATCGTGGTTCGTTGCGGCGATGATCCTCACATCGGCGCGAATCACCTTGTTGCCGCCGACCCGCTGGATCTCCTTCGCTTCGATTGCGCGCAGCAGCTTTGCCTGCGCTTCGGCGCCCAGGTCGCCGACCTCGTCGAGGAAAAGCGTTCCGTTGTGGGCGAGCTCGAAGCGGCCGACCCTCGTCTGCGTCGCACCTGTGAAAGCTCCGCGCTCGTGGCCGAACATTTCGCTTTCGACTAGATCGCGCGGGATCGCCGCGCAGTTGACGCGCACGAAAGGTTTGTCCCGGCGTGGACTGGAGTCGTGTATCGCGCTCGCGACGAGCTCTTTCCCGGTTCCCGATTCGCCGGTGATCAACACCCGCGCATCGGTCGGCGCGACGCGCGAAATCATTCGCCGGACTTCGTCCATGCCCGTGCTCGCACCGACCATGTCACCCGCCAGTCCCAGCTCGCGCCTGAGCGCGCGCGCAACGCGCCTCGTCTGCCGGAGGTCGAGCGCTGATGCGACGGCGAGGATGACGCCCTCGGGCGTGAGCGGCTTCTCCAGAAAGTTGAATGCGCCCAGCTTCGTCGCCGCGACGGCATCTTCTAGTCCGGCGCGCCCGCTCATCATGATGACGGGCAGGTCGGGCGCGATCTCACGCAGCTTCGCGAGTGTCTCCATGCCGTCAAACTCGCCCGGCATCATCAGGTCGAGGAGCACGATGTCGGGCTCACCCTCCCTGACCCGCATCAGCGCTTCAGCGCCATTCGGCGTCTCTAGAACTTCGTACCCCTCACCGGCGAGCAGCGCGCCGACCATCCGTCGGATGTTCGGCTCGTCGTCGGCGATGAGGACTGTCGGCATTCAGGGGGCGTTATCGGCGGGAGCGTTTCCGGCGGCGATCTGCCGGCCGCTCCTGTTCCCTTCAGAGAGCAGCTTCGTGGTGAAGCGCTGCCCCTCAGATATCCGCTCGATCTCGATCGCCACAGCCTCGAGCGACTGCTCCATCCTCTCGAGACGAGCGGCTACCTCGTGCGGGATCTGCGGAAACTTGCTGGCTGCGTCCAGGGATCGCGCGTATGCCCGGACGAGGGGAACGCCGATCGCGAGGGTGATGATCATGACTATACCGGCGACCGGCACAACGATTTCTGGGCCCATCATCCGCTCCTGGAGCCGGCGGTGCCGGCAGGAATTGTAAACTGAATCTCCGTTCCCTTTCCCAACGTGCTCAGCGCCTCAACGGTTCCATCATGCGCCCAAATCGCCTGCCGCGCGATAGCCAGCCCGAGCCCGGTGCCGCCCGGCTTGTCGGTTACATAGGGCTCCCAAATGCGCCCGATCAGCTCGGTAGCGATGCCGGGCCCGTCGTCCAGCACCGCAATGCGCACTGCATCGCCGCCCCACAATGCCGCCAACTCGACGCGCACCTGGATCGTGCCGCCATCGCCGAGTTCGTCAACGGCATTCAGCAGAACGTTACTGAGCGCGGCCGACAGTGAGCCATTGTGACCGAAGATGCGCGGGAGATTTTCCGCGATCTGCAGGTCGAGCGTGATGGAAGGTGGAACGCTGCTGCGCGCCGTGTAGCGCACCAGCTCACCCAAATCGACTTCGGCAGCGGGCCCTTCCGGCAGGCGGCCGAACTCGGCGAAGCTCTTTGCCATGCGATCAAGTCGCGAGGATTCCATCGCCAGCACGTCCACCGCTTCCTGTGCCTCG
>DATLXE010000584.1:0-2255 GCA_035575795.1 Gemmatimonadaceae bacterium | reverse complement strand
AAACGCTTCGATCCCGCCGAGATGTCGCCCTTCACGACCTCGTACAACGCCACAATTGTCACGAGCGCGGAGACCACCGCCACCACGATCGCCGTGCGCATGCGCAGGCCATGGGTGTTGGGCGGGCTGTCGAGAATGGGGCTTTGTGGAGGTGTACTCGTCATTAGTTTACGCGGCTTTGTCGGTCGTGTGGGTGCAATCAGCATCATTCTTTGTGCCGTTACAAGGCAAACATATTTCTTTTAGCGCCGCCGCGACGTTTTGCGCGTTCGTTTTTTCGGCGGCGGCTTCCTTGGGATGACCGGCTTGTTCTTCACCACATAAGCCGGATCGATTCGCGTCAGCTTGCGCTCGGCGGAGCCACGCAGGGCGGCGGCACACGACCCCCTCTTCCGCCGGAGGGCAGTGTCGGGAAGCGGTGCGGCAGACCCGGATCGAGCGGTCGTCATCACGTCAACCGCCAGGACGGCCGCGAGAGCGCTGTCCCTGTAGAGCGTGATGCGTTCCTTCGTTGGGCGGAGGAACGGAATGCCGCAGACTTCCTCCGCTGCATGCGTTGCGCCGAGCAGCGGAAGCACTGCGCGCGGCGCCCGCGGGAGGGCGGTCGCGAGCGCAATAGTGAGGGAGGCATCAACCGCCGACGAGCCCGGCTCGATCGCTTTCGCAACTTCGATCCAGGCGCTGTCGCCGGTCGCGATTCCGTCCAGCACCGAGCGTGCGAACTTCGGATCGGTGTCCATTCTCCGTGCAACCGGCGCGGCGCCGCGCAACCTTATCTCGGACAGTACCAGCGACGCCGTCCCCATTGGCGTCAGAGCACTCTCCCGGCACCCGGCGGCGAGTACAACCAGCAGCGTGACGCACACGCGCCTCCCGGCGAGGCGGGCGCTGCGTTGGCATCGGGCGACGAAGGCGGCCATTCTCTTGAGAATAACAGATCGTCCCGGATGCGACCTGCCGTCGCGCGGCACGGGCCGATTGGCGCCCTCAGGCGCCAGCCGCGTAACGCTCCAGCCTTTTCGTGCGTTATAATTGGAAGGCCTTTCCGTCCGATTTTCTGCTCGCCGTACTGCCTGGGGTAGTTGGCGGCGTGTCTTCAGGAGGATCACATGCGCGGCATCTCGAGATTGTTCGCAGTAGCAGCAGTGGTTGCCGTATCGGCGTGCGACAGTTCCACTGCGCCCGATTCTGCTCAGCTCACGCGCGCCGAAGCAGAACAGCTCGCCACCGATACGGAGGCGCTTACGTCGTTCACCCCGGGTCCCTCGTTCCCCTCGTTCTCGCTGAGTGCAGGGGGCGACGCCCAGCAATCTGTTCCGACCCCGATCAATAACGCGTTCACTTACACGCGCGCTTGTCCGAAGGGTGGCAATGTGACCGTTGCCGGTACGATGACTGGAAGCGCGGATCGGGCGACGCAGGACATCAGCGTCGCGTCAACGGCAACCAGGACCGATGCCAACTGCGCTTTCCAGACGCGCGATGGCGTGCTGACGCTCAATGGGAATCCGAACGTCGTCGTGAAGAGCACCACCAGCATCGTGGCGGGAAAGCCAGCGGGCTTGCAGACGAGCAGCCAGAAAGGAGCATTCACCTGGACGCGATCGACAGGCGGCTCCGGCAGCTGTCTGGTCGATATCACATCGTCTGTCGATCCGGCCACCTCGACGGTGACGGTCGTGGGCAGCTACTGCGGTCACGCCGTCAACGTCACGCGAGCTCTCGAGCGCCGTCGCTAAGGCCCGAGTTCCCGGCCGGCCTCCGCTCGCTGTTCGGAGAGGAGCCGCGTGGTAAATCGCTGGCCCTCGGAGATACGCTCTACTTCCAGCGCGATCGCATCAACCGATTGATTGAGCTGGACGAGCTGCGCCGAAATGTCGGCCGGAAGGTGCGATCCGCCCTTTGGGTTGGGGTCGATGCGGCGCGCCCAGGCGCGCGTTACAGGGAGTAGCACCAGGACCGCGGCGACCATCGCGACGAAGATGATTGCAATGTCGGAAGCTTCACGCGACAAATGCCCGCCCGCCCCGAACGGAAAGTCCGGCGACCCGACGACCGTGATGCGTCCGCCGTCGGGTAGCGGTGGGGGGCCGGACGGCGTTGGACCCTGAACCGTCGCTGCCTCCGCTTTTGCCGCCGCAACCTGTTCCTTCACGCTCTGCCGGATGTCACGCACTGCGTTCTGCAGCTCCTCGCGGGAGCCGGCGGTGGGGCGAGCGGTCGGATCCTGGGTAAATCGCATCCGGAAAATCTAC
>DATLXE010000583.1:0-3704 GCA_035575795.1 Gemmatimonadaceae bacterium | reverse complement strand
CGGCTTCAACCATCGGCTGCACGGCACGGGCGCGCGCGAGCTTGCCCCCATCCGGCCGCACCGCGATGATGCCGGAGATACGGTGGGCCAGCGCGTTGACAATGGCCGGACCGTTGGCGGCGTCCTCGATCAGGATGGTGTCGGAGGCCGGGTGCTTTCGGCGCAGGGCGTCCACTTGCCGGCAACTTTCACTGAACGACCACTGTCCCTTGACGCGGTCCATCACATAGACGTCCGCCCCGATTTGTCCGCCGACGAGCCCCACCACGTAATCGTTGTCGGGGCCATCCTTGAACGCCATATCCCACGATTGCGTGACGTCATCGAGTTCGGGCGGCAGTTCATCGTACAACTGGAACCAGGCACGTTGAAAAATCGCGCCGCCGGCCGGCACCGGCCGTTGTTGGTATTGGCCGGCGTAGGCTTCAGAGCCGAGCACTCGCTTCTGCGCCGCGAGCTCCACGTGGCTCTCACGCGCCGTCCAGAGCACATCACCGGTCTCCCGGACGAACGTCCGGCCGGACACCGGGAACACGATGGTCGTCTGGACTTCCGCTTCGGCCGGCAAGCGCACGGTCTCGAATCCGAGGTCCTCGCACAGCGCCGATAAATCCCGCTCGTGGAGGCGTTGCATCACGACGACGGTCGCATCTCGCTTCTTATCGTCCAGTCGCGTGGATAGGGTCTGGCGAAAATAGCTGGGTTAGTCGCCTATTCCGTGTCGCAACGCCGTCGCGAGCTTGCGATCCGAGCGGCACTGGGAGCCAGGTCAGCCGATCTTGTGGCGACGAGCATGCGATCGGCCATGGTTCTCACGACGATCGGAATCGTCATGGGTCTATCGATCGCCTTGTATCTCATGTGGTTCGTCGAGGGCCAACTGTATGAGATCGAGCCGTTGTACGTGCCAACCTTTGCCGGCGCGGCGATCCTGATGATTCTGACAGCCGGGGTTGCTGCGTATTGTCCCGCCCGCCGAGCCGCGAACGCTGATCCCATGACGGCGTTGCGGTACGAGTGATCTGCCGATGGTGTTTCGCCAGACACCATCGAACCGATTCGCGAACGTCGCCGTGGCTGGATGCGTTCGTCGCGGTCAACGAGTGTGGATGCTAGACTCCGCCCGTGACGATCAGGGCCGAAGATGTCGCGGCAGCGCAAGCGCTTCAGTTCGCCGCCGCTCACGGCCACGAGGCGCAGGTGCGGCTCATCGCCGGACCGGGATCCGGCAAGTCCCTGACAATCGAAGAGCGGGTTCGATGGTTACTGGAATCCGGAGTCGACGCGTCGGAGATCGCCGTCGTATCGTTTACGAATGCTTCCGTCATAGACCTGAAGCTGCGTCTCCACGAGTACTGCCAAAGGCATAGTCAGGAGGGAATCGAGCACGTTTCGATCACGACGCTGCATTCTCTTGCGCTTCGACTACTGCGCCAGGCCGGGCTGCTCGAAACATATCCAACTCGCCCCCTTGTCCTTGACGATTGGGAGCTCGAGAACATCTACGACGCGGAGTTCGGCGAGGCGGCAGGGGTCCACAGCCGGCTGCGGCGCGAGAAGATCCGGCGCTTCTACGAGGCCCTTTGGAGCACCGGAGTCCCGAACGCGCCCACGTACGTCGCGCCTGACCCGCCGATCAGCGACGAGGAACGGCAGCACTTCGAGGTGTTTCATCAGCCGACTGCGCGAGTCTACAGCGCTGTCCTGCCCGGCGAGATCGTGCGGAACTGCGTGCAGGCGACGGTATCGGGACTCATGGACCCGGCGCAGCTACTTGGAATTCGCCATCTCGTCGTCGACGAGTACCAAGACCTGAACCCGGCGGACCTTGAGTTTGTCGATCAGTTGGCGGCCGCTGGAGTGACGGTCTTCGTGGCCGGCGACGACGACCAGAGTATCTATTCGTTTCGCCACGCCTCGCCGATCGGAATTCAGCGATTCACGCAGAAATATCCTGGGGCCGCCGCTCACGCGCTGCAGCACTGTTTCAGATGCACGGTTGCCGTGCTCTCCGCCGCGACGAGTCTCATCCTGAACAATGCGAGCCCAAGTCGAATTCCGAAAACGCTCGTCTCGCTTTATCGAAACGCGGATCCGCCCAACGCGGGCGTTGTCCATAGATGGCGCTTTCAAACTGCGGATCAAGAGGCAGAAGCGGTAGCCTGCTCCTGCGCGCAGCTGATTGAAGCGGGTCTCTCGCCTAGGCAGATCCTCATCCTGCTGGTCACCCGAGACAACCGCGTCGCGCTCTGGCCTCGAATCAAAGAGGCGCTCGAGGGGGCCGGCGTTCCGTTCGATCCGCCGAAGGAAGAGGGTTTCTCAGGTTCGGATGTCGGGCGGCTGGTCCTCGCGATCGCGCGCGTAATCTCGTCGCGCGACGACGATGGGAACCCGGAGGATTTCGTTGCGCACCGCACCATACTCGGACTGAAAGGTGGGGTTGGCGCCGGCACGTGCAATCGCATCCGGGTTTTCGTTATCGAGACGCCGAACGTGAGTTTTCGCGACCTGTTCTACGGTGACTTGCCGAATGGGCTACCCGGTCGGGCAGTGGCCGCTCTTAATCACGCGCGCGCCACCTGCGCCACCATCGCGACTTGGCAGCCGACGGACACGCTCGCGCAACGTCGAAATCAGATCCGGGAACTCATCAGAACTACCATCGACGACGCCTCGGTCGCCGCCTGGGAAACATTCATTGAGCCCCTGATCCCGGAGATGACGGTCACTGAACTCAGGGATTACGTGTGGGTTGACCACGCGCAGCAGCGGGCCGATGTGTTAGCCGCCGTCCGGCGCCGCCTCGAACTACCTGAAGATCCCGGCGGCGCCGCGGCGCTCGACCGAGTGCGGGTAATGACGATGCACGGAGCGAAGGGACTGTCGGCGCGCGTCGTTTTCATTCCGGCCCTCGAACAAGGGCTGATTCCGAACCAGTATCAGATGCCGTATCCGGCACAGATCTTGGAGGCGGCACGACTGTTGTACGTTTCGATCACGCGAGCACGGGCGGCGTGCATTATGTCCTTTGCCTGGCGCCGGCTGGTATTTGGGGAGTCGCGCCAACAGCGTCCCTCGGTATTTGCCGGGCAGACGGGCGGCGCGTTTGTGGACGGTAACGAGGGCCTGACGCCGGAGCAGGTCGCGCAGATCATGCAGTCAATCGAGGACCTGTAGATCAGGGCTGTCGCAGTGGAGCAACGGTAGAAGTGCGTCTCGCCTTCGGTGCACTCGTAGACGACGGACTCGCCACAATACGGGCCGTTCAGCGGAATGGCTGGATCGTGCAGGTTCAAGAGGAATCGTCCTCGGGATCGTCCACCGCTCGCAGTCGCTGCGGCCGTTCTCTTGGTGGCATATCTTTCGGGGTGCGCTTGCAAGCACTTGATTGTCCGGGCCGGCTCCCCAAGATCTCATTTAGGAACGCCACGAGTGACACCACGTCGCCCGGTAGATCATCGTTACTGCAGGTGGTGCGGTGTCGGCTGTGCTTCAGCTTGTGCTCCGGAACCAAGCCGTTTCGGTCGAGGATGGAGATCACCGCCGACAGCGCGACGGCCACTCGGTCTGCTCCATCAACTGCTCTAGGCGATTGATCGCCGGCAGCAGCATTTCCATCAGACGCTCTTTCGCGGCCCGCTTGACCTGTGGCGCCGCGCCCCCATGGTAGTAGCAAACGGCGCTCCTGGCAGAGGCGCAGGCGA
>DATLXE010000582.1:0-1677 GCA_035575795.1 Gemmatimonadaceae bacterium | reverse complement strand
ACGGGCGCTCTGCTGGTGGCAGACGACGTCGGCAATACCGTCTGGCGAGTGACTTCAGCTCGGTAAGGTCGCTGACGCTAACGCCAGTTCTCCCCGCCATCTGTCGAGGCGAAATGGCGTCAGATCGAATGCCGATTCTCCTTTCGTCAGGAGATCCGCCTGCAGCTCTCCAATCGCACTCGCGAACTTGAATCCGTGGCCTGAGCAGGGACTGGAGATGAGGACCTGCGGGTGCAGCGGATGAAAGTCGATGATGAAGTCGTGGTCCAATGTGTTGGTGAAGACGCAGGTGGCGCTCTCGCACACCGGAGCGCGCGACAGACCGGGTAGGATCGGCTCGAGCGCGGCGCGCAGCGGCAGCACTTCGTTCTCGTCCACCTTCCGCCGGATGCTCGCCGGATCACGCGTCGTTTCTCCGCGGTGCATTACCGAAGCTTTCACTCCGCGCCGAAGCCGGGGAAATCCGTAGCAGATGTGGCCCGGCTCATACTCGTACGCGTAGATGGGAAAGTGAGCTGCGTCGTACAATGCCGCTTCGCCCTGGGGCCGGAGCCAGAACACGGCCTGCCTTTCGACCGTGAGCGGAAGTTTGAGTTCGACAAGGAGCCCGGCGGTCCAGGCTCCTGCCGCAACGACGAGCCTTGCTGCGTGATAGCGGGCGGCTTCTGTTGTAACCGATACGCCCTGGCCGTCCGGTTTCCACTCGAGAACGGGCTCGTTGAATCGCGTCACCGCACCCGCTTCCCGCGCCGACTCGAGATGCGCGCGGACACATGCTTCGGGATCGAGATATCCCGCGCGCGGATCGAGCACCGCAACGAGATCGCCGGCAAGAGAGAATGCCGGAAAGCGCGCGCGGGTGTCGGACGCGTCGAGGACCTCGCAGGCGAGGCCGTGCTCCGTGGCACTGCGCAGGGTGCCCCGAACGACGGCGCCGTCGCGCGGACCGATCATCAGACCGCCGGTGGTGGTCATCAGCGGCGTACCAGCCCGCTCTTCCAGCGCCCGCCATAGCTCGTGCGCCCGCTGCACCAGCGGCACATAAAGCGGGTGCTCGAAATACATCTCGCGAATGATGCGGCTGTCGCCGTGGGACGAGCCAAGGGTGTGCCCCGCCGCGTTGCGATCGAGTCCGAGCACGCGCAAACCGCGGTCGGCAAGATGGTACAGCGTCGCGCTTCCCATCGCGCCGAGCCCGACGACGATCACATCGTAAGGGCGAGAGCTGTTCATGGGGGCTCCCTACTTCGTCGTACGCCTCAGCATCACAAACGCGGCGCCCGCTCCCGCCGCATCCCACGTCAGGTCGGGGATGCTGAACCCGGTCGTGCGGCGATTGTAGAACTCGCGGCCGACGCTGACCGCGGCAGTGACGCCAACAGCCCCTCCCAGCGCCGTGCGGCGGTTTGCTCCCGTTGCCTGAAGGGCACTGAACGCCACGCTTTCCACAAACGCGGCAATGAAGAAGTGCTTGATCTTGTCCGCGCCGAACCAGCTCTGGCGCGTGACCGCTGCCTGACCCCAGACGAGATTCGCGGCGAGCGAGAGGGCGAGTATGTGATTCATTTTACCTTCTTCTTCTTTTCAGCCGGCGCCCCGTCGCGAGCCCACGACAGCGCCGCGCGCACGGCGCGATTCCATCCCTCGATCTCCGGCGCCATTACATCGCGGGTCCGC
>DATLXE010000581.1:0-6821 GCA_035575795.1 Gemmatimonadaceae bacterium | reverse complement strand
AAAGAATGGCCGAAAGGAATGACGAAGGACCAGATCATTCAGGAGCTGAACGAGAAACTGCAGATCCCTGGCGTCACCAACGCCTGGACGCAGCCAATCATCAACCGCATCGACATGCTCAACACGGGAGTGCGCACGCAGCTGGGTGTGAAGATCTTTGGTCCCGATCTGAAGACGCTCGAGCAGCTGGGTCTCAAGACGGAGGGGATCCTTCGCAAGATCCCAGGCGCCGCTGATCTCTATACCGAGCGAATCTCCGGAGGACAGTATCTGAACATCGAGCCCGATCGGGCCGCCATTGCGCGCTACGGGATCCCGGTCGGCGCCGTGCTCGACGCGATCGAGACCGCCGTCGGCGGCATGAACGTCACGACCACAGTGGAAGGACGGGCACGATTCCCTGTGCAGGTTCGTTACCTGGCCAGCTACCGCGACAACATCGCCGCACTGCAGAGCCTTCTCATCACCATTCCGCGCGGGGGCGGGGCCATGGTCCCACCGATCGATCCGGCGGCAGGCGGTGGTGGTGGCATGGGCGGCGGCGCCGCGAGCCTCTCGGCCGCTGGACCGATGCCGGCACCAGCGGGCGGAACGACGATCCAATTGCCTCTCGGTCAGCTTGCTCGCATCAGCACGACGCCCGGGCCGGCGATGATCAACTCGGAAAACGGTCAGCTCCGCTCGCTCGTGCAGCTCAACGTGCGCGGGCGAGACATGGGCTCGTTCGTCGACGAGGCAAAGGTCGCGCTCGATCGCGAGCTCCCGATGCCGGCGGGCTATTCACTGGCGTGGTCGGGGCAGTACGAGAATCAGACTCACGCCCGCAAGCGGCTGCAGTTGCTCATACCGTTGGTCCTCGTAATCATTTTCGCCATTCTCTATTTCACGCTGCACTCGGCGATTGAAGCCGGGCTGGTCATGCTCTCCGTTCCCTTCGCGCTCATCGGCGGCGTTTATCTGATGTGGTTCTATGGCTTCAACTGGTCGGTCGCGGTCTGGGTTGGCTTTATCGCGCTCTACGGCGTCGCGGTGCAGACCGGTGTGGTGATGGTGCTTTATCTCCATGAGGCGCTCGACCGGAAAATGCTCGACGGTAAGATCACTGTGCAGGAAATTTTCGATGCGACGGTTGAAGGCGCGCTCCTTCGCGTGCGCCCAAAAATCATGACCGTGGCAACGACGGTCCTTGGTCTCGTGCCGCTTCTCTGGGCGACCGGAGCGGGGTCCGATGTGATGAAGCCGATCGCTGTGCCACTGATCGGTGGGATGGTCACGTCGACGATCCATGTGCTCCTCGTTACGCCGATCATTTTCTTCATCGTGAAGCGTCACGAACTGAAGCGTGGCCGCCTGAAACTGTCCGGCCTTCGTGCGAACGAGGAACTGGGGGAGATCAATCAAGAGGTCGCGACGGCTGGTCCGGAGCTGGGAGCCGTGGAGAACGTGAGCGAGGAAGAGGAGCAGTTGTCGGATTCCGAGCCAGATACCCCGACCGAATCTACCCGAAGGAAGGGGGTCGCACTGGCCTCGGCAGCGGTAGTGTTTGTTGTGATTGCAGGCGTGATGTTGCTCCGCCGTGACTCTGGTGGAGAACGGATGATTCTCGACTCCGAGATTGGCTCCGGCCTGACGATCAGATTGTCCGCGGAGGGTCGCGCCCGATCGGGCAGGAACGAGTTCGAGATCGAGTTCGTGAATCCGGCGTCCAGTACCCCGGTGATGGTCACCGACGTATCAGTCGAGGCGGTGATGCCGGCGATGGGATCGATGTCGCAAATGAATGAACCACTGGTGATTGAAAAAAGCGACAAGCCTGGGCGATTTGTGGTGAGTGGCAAATTATCCATGAGTGGAACGTGGCAAATCCGAGTGCGCTTTACGGGCCCGGCCGGTCCATCTCAGGCGGTTCTGGAAGTGAATGCCTCATGACGGTCAGTCTCGCGTGTTCTCCTATCCTCGCACGTCCTCCCCTCTCCCCGCGGGAGAGGGTGGCGCGCCAGCGCCGGGTGAGGGTCCCTGTTCCGCACTGCGATAATGTTGAGAACGACAAACAACTCAATCTCGTACGATGATGCAACACACTAGGAGAACATCATGAAATCACTCATCACCATCACCTTGAGTCTCGCCATCTTCGCCTGCAGTGCAGAACAGAAATCCGCATCGACCGCTCAACAGACCCCGCCCGCTGCAACGACCACAGCTCAGTCAACGCCACCGTCCGACTCCCCGCAGGTCGCCGCGCACGAACAGACGATCGATGTCTCCGGCGAGTTCTCGCCCGCTTCAGTCACGATCCCCGCAAACACTCCGGCGCGTCTTCACTTCCGACGCGGCGACAAGCCGTCCTGTGCGGACGAGATCGTTTTCCCCGAGCTCAACATGCGCAAGACACTGGCAGCAAACCAGACAGTCACCTTCGAGGTGCCGGCGCAACAGGCGCGAACCGTCACCTTCATGTGCGGTATGAATATGATGAAAGGAACAGTGGTCGTGCAGTAAATGCCTCTCGCCAGCGAAGGCGAGTGGTCATGGGTCTGGTTCGGAGGCCGGTTGAGTCACACTGTCCGCAAGCGACCCGGCGTGGACGAGTGGCGAGTCCAGGACGAATCCGCGGCGTGACCATCGGATGGCGCAGTTGTACGTGCGCTACCGCGGTTGGAGCATTCCGTGCAGAGCAATCCGAAGCTTGAGAGCGCGCGTACGAGAATCGTCATGGAACGTCTTAGAAAGCAGAAGAAAAGAACCACTCTGGGCGCCCTGGCGGTGTTCGCGTGCGGTCTTTACATTCTCCCTGCTCTCCATGTCGCGTTCCACAACCTCCCTCACACACACGTCGGCAACCTCATCCAGCTCCTCGAGCCCGAGCAGCTCACTGAAGTTCTGCACCGGGACTCAGCCGCCCGCGACGCCAACCGCCATCAGCTCATCCATCTGGCCGGCATCCCTCACCGCGACGAGGTTCCGTCGAATTCAGGCGACGGCCACTCCACTCCTGCACGTGAGCAAGCTCCTCCAGCTCACGATTCAAGTCACGGCGCCCGAAGTGCCGCTCACTTCAGTGCGCTCATCGCCGGATCGCCGGCAACGGTCTCACCGTCGCTTGCCATGGTGGAGCAGTCAGGAACGCTCCGACCTGTCGTAGTTGTCCTCCACGCAGAGCAGATCTCGTTCGATACCCCGCACCTTCGCGGTCCTCCCGCGGCCTGACTGTCGAATCTCGCTTCGAGATTCTGACGCTTCGTGTGGCCCCCCCCCGAGACGTCGATCAGACGCTACCTGATCTCCATCGGTCTGCTCCTCTGAACGATCTCGCCGTCGCACGATGCTCAGCTCCCCTGTTTTTTTGGAGGATTTATGGTGCATGGTCTTTCGCGATCTCATTGTCGGGACCGCTCGTACAACCGGCTTCTTTTCGCATTCTTCATCTGCATTCTGTTTACGCATGTCCTCGACGCCGCTACATTGCGAGGTCGTGTAATCGACTCTACCGGCGCCCCGTTACCTGGCGTCACGGTAGAGGCGAGAAACCCGGCCCGCTCAGTAGCACTTACCACCACCGGTAACGATGGCAGGTGGATTCTGAATGTGGCGGATTCCGTCTACGATGTCTCCTTCTCTCTCATCAACTTCGCCACCACGGTCAAGCGCGCGGTGCGAGCGGGGGAAGCCGAGACTGCTTCAATCGACCAGACGCTTTACCTCTCGGCCACCGCGGACATCGTCGTCACGGCAAAGCAGACTTTCCGCAATCTCGCCGATCTCAACGAGCCCGTGAACGATCTGATCGGCTTCGCTGTTGCGGGAACCGTCGGCGTCGTGACGGCCGCGCAGATCGAGCGTCAACCAGCACGCCGCCCCGGAGATCTTCTCGAGGCGATTCCCGGCGTCATCATCAGCCAGCACAGCGGCGAAGGGAAAGCGAATCAGTACTACCTGCGCGGCTTCAATCTCGACCACGGTACCGACGTCGCGATCACGGTAGCGGGGGCACCTGTCAATCTGCCGACTCACGGGCACGGACAGGGATGGGCCGACGTGAACTTTCTCATCCCTGAGCTCGTAAGCGGCATTCAGTACAAGAAAGGGACGTACTTCGCGGATGAGGGTGACTTCGCGACCGCCGGAGCGATCAACGTCAACTACGCAAACATCCTCGACAAACAGGTAATCACTCTTAGCGGGGGCGAATACGGCTGGGCTCGCGCCCTGGTTGCCGGCTCCCCGAGAGTCGGGCCGGGATTTCTTCTCTACGGAATCGAGGCTGCGCACAACGACGGACCATGGGACCGCGGCGATGATTACAAGAAGCTCAACGGAGTGCTGCGCTATTCGCAGGGCGGACAGCGCGGCGGTTACAGCATCTCGGCCATGGGATACAAGGCGGACTGGAGCTCGACGGATCAGATCCCGCGGCGTGCAGTCGAGTCGGGACAGATATCACGATTTGGCCTGATCGACGCATCGGATGGAGCAGAGTCTCATCGCTATTCGCTGACGGGAGAATGGCAACGAACTGGAACCGACTGGCTTGCCCAGGGCGGCCTCTTCTACATAGATTCTTACCTCGACATCTTCTCGAATTTCACCTACTTCCTCGACGACCCGGAGAACGGAGATCAGTTTGAGCAGCTCGATCAAAGAAAAGTCACGGGAGGCCAGGCCAGTTTCCGGCGCATCTTGCGCTGGGGATCTTTGAACGTCGAGAACGTGGTGGGCCTGCAACTTCGCAACGATGATATCGGCGCAGTCGGACTGTACAAGACGCGGGCGCGGATCAGATTCTCGACGGTTCGCACGGATCAGGTCGACGAGCGGAGTAGTGGGCTTTTCGCTCAGAGCAGTATTCAGTGGAGCGACAAATTCCGCACGGTTCTCGGGGTTCGCGGCGACCGCTTCTCCTTTCGCGTAGCGTCGGACAATCCGCAAAACTCGGGCGAGCAGGACGCTTCCATCATCAGCCCGAAGCTCAGCGTGATCGCGGGACCGTTCCGCAACACGGAGCTCTACGCAAATTTCGGAACAGGCTTCCACAGCAACGACGGTCGGGGAACGACGCAGACAGTCGATCCTGTGACCGGCGAGGCGCTGGACGCGGTCGACCCTCTGGTCAGTACGAAAGGCGCCGAGATCGGATTGCGATCAAAGCCCACCAGTCGTTTTCTGATCACAGGCGGACTCTGGGGACTCGATATCGACTCCGAACTGCTTTTCATCGGCGATGCCGGAACCACCGAGGCCAGCCGACCCAGCCGGCGCACCGGGTTCGAGCTGGAGAGCTACTACAACTTTACGTCGTGGCTCGTAGCCGATGCCGACCTCGCGTATTCGCGTGCACGATTTCGTGATCAAGATCCGGCAGGAGACCGCATTCCGGGAGCAGTGGAAGGAGTAGCCTCGGTCGGACTCTCTGTCGTCGATCTCAGTCGCTTTTCGGGAAGTCTTCGCTATCGCTACTTCGGCCCTCGCCCATTGATCGAAGACGACAGCGTTCGCTCGAAGTCCGCGAGCCTCGTGAATTCGCGACTCGGCTACTCTTTCACCGACAACATCCGAGTGAATGTCGACATTCACAACCTGCTGGATTCGAAAGACAGCGACATCGATTACTTCTACGCATCGCGACTTCCCGGCGAGCCGGCTGAGGGTGTGGAGGATTTTCACACGCATCCGGTTGAGCCGCGCTCGTTCAGAGTGACGATCTCGAGGAGCTTCTAGCTCCGTATTCTTCGCACGTGCGGTCAGCAGCACTGGTTGTCATCCCGAGCTTAGGGCGTGCGGGAGGGAGGGGCGAGGGACGAGTATAATCAAGGTACCTCCTTTACAGAAAAGTCGAGCTTCCTTTACGCATTTACGCAGACTGGGCGTCGAGGTGGCCGATGCCATGAAAGGAAACGACGAACATGACGGAACGAGCCAGATTGATGGAAAAGTGGAACTCGAAACTCTACAGCGTGAGCGAGCGTGCCGAGGAGTTCGGAGCCAACCCACCGTGTATCAGTGGATCGAGCGCTACAGGTTTGAAGGAGACAAAGGGCTGATTGATCGACCATCCGTGCCAAAGAGTTGCCCTCACAAAACGAATGAAGAGATCGCCGAACAGATCGTCCAAGTCAGGATGCAGCGCTTAGGATGGGCGCCGGCAAGCTCATCGACCTGCTTCGCGCAGTTAAGCGGGATGTCGAGTGGCCGTCGGGACGGCGGCAGGGCGCATCCTCGCGGCCCGTCGCTCCGGTGCAATCGCAGCGACTCGAGGTTGAACCTTCACGATGACCGACGTTGTACAGAACCTTCGCCTCTGCCTGGAATGCCGGACGGTCTTCGAGCCGGATGTCGCGGACCGGGACCGGCATGGCCAGCCTCGCTGTCCGCAATGTTTCCTTTCGTCATCCCACGAAATCCGCGAGGTCGATCAGCGGGAGCTGGTGATCCGGCAATCAACGCCCTTCCGTTGAGGGTACAAGGCATGAGCAGCCGTGGGCCGCTCCTCACATGAAAGCTGACGTTCCATTCTGGATCTCACCAGTGGTGATCCTCAGCGTGTTCAGTTTGATGCTGCTGGGTGAGCAACTGCGCCCGCTCCGCGCTCGCGTCGAATCGAAGCTCAGACACACCATCCGGAATCTCTCCACGGGCGGAATCTCGCTGGCCATCCTGACGCTGCTGCAGGCTCCACTCCTTGTACCGGTCGCGAAGTGGGCTGACGAGCACGACTTCGGAATCGTTCGATGGCTTCACCTTCCCGGGCCGTGGAGCATTCTCGTTGCGATCATCCTGCTCGACTACACACTCTGGTGGTGGCACTGGGCAAGTCACGTCGT
>DATLXE010000580.1:0-3587 GCA_035575795.1 Gemmatimonadaceae bacterium | reverse complement strand
CGAATGGGGACCTTCCGGCTCCTGCAGCCCCTCGAACAGCCACAGTTTCAGCCGCTGACCGGGCGGCATGGTCGTGTCGGTTGCCATCAGTTCCTAGATCTCGCCGCGTGACGCCGCCAGGGCCAGGTCCGCATCGGACGCTTCGACAAACTCACCCTCCCATTTTGCGATGACGACGGTTGCAAGGCAGTTGCCGATGACGTTGGTCATCGTGCGCGCCATGTCCATGAGCTCGTCGACACCCAGAATGAGCGTGACCCCTTCGAGCGGAAGGCCGTAGGACGCCAGCGTCGCGGCGAGAATCACGAGCGACGCGCGCGGCACGCCGGCGACCCCCTTGCTCGTCAGCATCAGGGTCAGCAGCATCGTGATCTGCTGGCCGATGGTGAGCTCGACGCCTGCCGCCTGCGCGACGAAGACCGCCGCCAGCGACAGATACAGCGTCGTCCCGTCGAGATTGAAGCTGTAGCCGAGCGGGAGCACGAACGACACCACGCGACGCGGCACCCCGAGACGCTCGAGCACTTCCATCGCGCGCGGCAGCGCCGCCTCGCTGGAGGTCGTCGAGAACGCGATGATGGCGGGTTCCTTCACCGCCCTGATGAACTTGCGGATCGGCACTTTGAAGATCAGCGCGATCGGCAGGAGCACCGCGAGGATGAAGAAGGCGAGGGCCATGTACAGCGTGGCGACCAGCCACGCGAGGTTGTACAGGACGCCGAGGCCCCCGTGGCCGACCGTGTAGGCGATGGCGGCGCCGACGCCGATCGGCGCGTAGTGCATCACGATGTTCGTGAACTTGAACATCGTCTCCGCCACGCCCTCGCACCAGGTGATGATCGGACGTCCCTTTTCGCCAATCATGCCGAGCGCAATGCCGAAGAAGATGCTGAAGACGACGATCTGCAGCACGTCCCCTCGAGCCATGGCGTCGAAGACCGATTCGGGGACGACGTGGAGCAGGATCTGGTCCCACGTCTGCGCCTTGGCCGTGATCTCCGACCCCTGGCCCATCGGCAGGTTGACCCCGTCGCCGGGCCTGGTGATGTTCACCGCCACCAGTCCGATCACGAGCGCAATCGTGGTGACGATCTCGAAGTAAATGATCGCGCGCAGGCCCATGCGGCCGACGACCTTGAAATGCCCCGCACCGGCGATGCCCGCGACCAGGGTCGCGAAGATCAGCGGGGCGATGATCATCTTGATCAGCCGCAGGAACAACTGGCTGAACGGGCGGAAGTAGATCGCCCACGCGGGGTTGTAGTAATCGACGAAGGCACCGACCGCGATGCCGAGCGCCAGGCCGACAAAGATCTGCTGGGTGAGTGAGAGACCGCGTCGGCGCGGCGGAACGGTGGCTGTCTGATCCATGCTGGTGGATGTCCTCGCTCCGGAGGCAGGCCCGGAAGTCCGGCGATTCTATCTGAAACTCCGCCCGCCGACCGCCGTACCCCACCGTAGCGCAGCCCTTTAGGGCTGCCACCGTAGTGCAGCCCCTCAGTAGCGCAGCCTTTCAGGGCTACCGCCGTAGCGCAGCCCTTCAGGGCTGCAGGTAGAGACTCCGCGCCGTCAGCTCCTGCGGATCCAGGCCCGCTGCCCTGGCGAGTGAGCGCTGCCTCTGGGGCAGGACGAGACGGACGCGCCATTCGTTCTCGCGTCCGCCGGCGGCGGCGAAGGCGTCCTTCCAGCCGTCCCACCATCGGTTCAATCTGCGGGCAATCGGTTCGATGATCAGGATGCGCGACCCCCTGCCGTGTGCGTCGAGCAGCCGCGGCAGGAGGGCGTCGCGATCCGGGTCCGGAAGCTCGTTGACGGCGTAGGCGGCGAGCACGGCGCTTCCCGCGCCGGCGCGAAGCGGTGTCTTCTGAATCGTGCCGGTTGCCGCGCGACCCGGGATGCCGAGCGAGCGATACGTCCAGTTCGCCTCGGCCACCGCCCAGGCGTTCCGGTCCACGCCTTCGACGCGGGCAACGCTCTCGTGGGCTCGACCTTCACGTGCCCCGCCCTCGTGGACCCGTCCCCCGCTCTCGTAGGCCCGACCTTCAGGTCGGGCGGCTCCGATCGCAAACGCCGCCCCCGCGCTTCCCGTCCCGCAGCCGAGATCGAGCACGCGCTCGACGCCGCGCGTCGCGTCAAGCCCCTGGACAATGTGCTGCGTGATCAGGAAATGGAGGGGGGCATAGAAGAGGGCAAAGGCGGCGCGCTTGCCGGCGCTGTCGAGCGGGCCGCCGCTTGCGAGCTTCCCGCGGCGCTCGACGTAGCAGGAGGACAAGGCACGCAGCGCGCGCGTGACTTCGGATGGGGTAAGGTTGGCGAGATGCCGCTCATCCAGCGCGGCGAGCCATGTCTCCAAGGAGTGTTCAGCGTTCAGCGTTGAGCTCCCAGCGTGGCGGAGAGGAAGGGATTCGAACCCCTGGAAGCCTTTCGACTTCAACGGTTTTCAAGACCGCCGCCTTAAACCACTCGGCCACCTCTCCATTTATGTATCGCCGGGGCCCCCGGCACCCCGGCTGGCGCCCTGCACTCGCGCGCGCTCCGTTCCGGTCGCTCTATGTATCGCCGGGGGCCCCGGCACCCCGGCTGGCGCCCTGCACTTGCGCGCGCGCCACGGCTGGAGCGGCAGGTCGGGCAAGCCATCTTACGACAGACACGCGTGGCCGTGCCGGTTCTTGACAAACCCAACGTTCGGTTTAAAGATTGTGTCGTGACGTGGGCGGAGCTGATCAGGCTGCTGAAACAACAGGGCTTTGAGGAGCTGCGCTCCGGTAAAGGCAGTCACCGCCAACTCTGGAATCCAACCTCCGGGCGCATCGTTACGATCGCCGTCCATACAAAGAAGGATGTTGGACCCGGCTTGCTGCATCGGATCCTCAAGGACGCGGGTCTCAGGTAAAAGGTAACAAGGCCAAAAAAGATGACCAGTCACTACCCCATCGTGCTGGAACACGAACCGAACGGCACCGTCAGCGCGTACGTGATCGGACTGCCTGGCGTGTTTGCCGCCGGGGATTCCGAGCGGGCGGCCGCGACCGCCATCCGAGACGCTTTGAAGGTCCACCTCACCACGCTCGAACGGGTTCGGCCAAAGGCGCCCGCCACGAAGACCAGCCTGCGGGTCGCCAAGATCACATACGCCAGGGGCCGATCGGAGCCCGAGGTCGGACTCGTCGGCCTTGGAGCATTGCTTGGTCGCCGGCGGAGCGCCGCCAAGGCGAAAGCTGCTCGCGCAAACGGGCGCAAGGGCGGAAGGCCTCGAAAGGTCGCATGCTCCGCAGCCGTTGGATGGTGGGCCTCTCGCTGGTACTCGCGCTCGCGAGTCAACTGCCGGGCCTCTCCCAGACCCGCCCCACCCCGGACGAATCCTTCCTCGACGGGTTCACGTGGCGCAACCTGGGCCCCTTCAGGACCGGCGCGTGGATCTCCGACATCGCAGTACCCGAATCCCCTGGACGATCGCACCTCTACACGTTCTACGTCGCGATGCGGTACGGCGGCGTCTGGAAGACGACGAATAACGGCACGACGTTCACGTCCATCTTCGACGGCCAGGCGACGCACTCCATCGGGGCGATCGCCGTCGCCCCCTC
>DATLXE010000579.1:0-3400 GCA_035575795.1 Gemmatimonadaceae bacterium | reverse complement strand
ACGCTGCATCCCCAAGGGAACAGAACGCTTTTGTCAGGCTGGCACTTCCGGTCGGGCTACGCCCTCCCTTCACCGCCAGCCTGACAAAACTCTCTCATCCTGATTGTCGCGCGCCTTCTCATCCTGATTGTCGCGCCGCAGGAAAGCGGACATTGAAGCGGCTGCTGGTCTATGCGACCGTGCAGACATGGAGAGGTCGCCTCTCTCTTGAGCAACCCTCGAAGTGTGCGGGCGAGGTCGTCCAGGCACAACTCCCAGTCGCTGGAAAGCCGATCCAGACCGCCTTCGTGCGGCGTCCCCTTGGGGAGCCGGCGGGGATCTTCAGCCGCCCTTACTGACCGGCGCGGGACCTGTCGCGGATGGCGCGGAATTCGTCGCCTTCGTACCAATTGGGCCACGCATCCGAACCTGCCAGCTCACGGCCGATGCGGTAGTAGATGCCGAGATCGCGGATCGCGCCCATCCAGTCCCAGTTCGGATCATATTCGTCGCTGGGCTGATGGTAGCGGTTGGCGCGATAGTCGTCGGCGGCCGCCTTGCCCGCGGCGAGGCCGCCGTCGACTAGGTCCTCGCCGCTGTCGGCGTAGAGCATCGGCACGCCAAACTTGGCGAGGCTGAAGTGGTCGGAGCGATAATAATAGCCTGCTTCCGGCGTCGGCTCCGACTTCACGGTAAGATTCAGGTCGGCCGCTGCGCGCTTCAAATAATCTTCAAGCTGAGACTTGCCCGGACCGATCACGACCACGTCCCGCGTGTCCCCGCCGATGTTGAGCCCGTCCATGTTGATGCCCCCGACCGTCTGCGCGTGCGGATAGATGGGGTTCTCGCCGTAGTATTTGGAACCCAGCAGGCCGGATTCCTCGGCCGTGACCGCGAGGAAAATGATCGAGCGGTCCGGGCGTCCAGCGCGCGCATGGGCTTCGGCAAGGGCGATGAGCCCGGCGGTGCCCGTCGCGTTGTCGAGCGCGCCGTTGCAGATGTTGTCGCCGGTCGCATCGGCGTCACAGATACCGAGGTGATCCCAGTGCGCGGTGTAGATCACCTTTTCGTTAGGGCGCGTGGTGCCCGGAAGAATTCCGATGACATTTTTGGAGTTCTGCCGCTTGATCTGGTTCTTGAGGCTGATCGACGCCTTCATTCCAAACGGGACCGCTTTGAAGCCCGGCTGCTTTGCAGCGGCAGACAACTGGCCCAGGTTCTTTCCGGCGGCCGCGAACAGCTGCTTCGCCGCATCGTTGGTCAGCCAGCCGACCACCTTCGACTGGTCCATGCCGTTATTAGCGGCGGCCATGTTGTACTGCGGCCCCGTCCATGAAGACTGGACGACGTTCCAGCCGTAGGACGCCGGCTCGGTGTCATGGACGATAAGGGCTGCTGAGGCGCCTTGACGAGCCGCTTCTTCATACTTGTACGTCCAGCGGCCGTAATAAGTCATCGCCCGGCCATTGAAGAGGCCTTTGGTGCCCTGCGTCTGGTAATCCGGGTCGTTGACCAAGATGACGACGGTCTTCCCCTTTACGTCGACGCCGGCATAGTCGTTCCAACTGCGCTCCGGCGCGTTGATGCCGTAGCCGACGAAGACGACGTCGCTATTGTTGAGATTGATCGAAGGCGTGGCCTGGTAGCTGTTGGCGACCATGTCTTTGCGCCACTGGAAGGTCAGCGGCTGCTTGCCGCCGATGAACCGCAGCGCGGTCGGCGTGGCGGTGGTCTCCACGAGCGGCACGTCCTGGAACCAGCTGCCCTTATTGCCCGGCTGAAGGCCCGCCTGCTGGAAGCGATTGGCGATCAAAGCGATAGTCTTGTCCTCGCCGGCGGTAGTTGGCGCGCGCCCTTCGAACTCGTCTGACGCAAGGGTGCGGGTAACCTCTTTCAGGGTCTCGAGCGAAATCTGCGGGACGGCCGGCGTGACCGGTGCAGGTTGTTCGGGGACAGGGACGGCGGAAATCGGAGCGACAGGGGTTTCGATGGCAGGCGCAGTCGCGCACGCCGTGAGACCAGTGGCAGCAGTGGCTGCAATGATGAGATTACGCATGGACCATCTCTCTTGAACAGGGGAGGTGCTGGCCCGCTTTGCCAGCAAAGTCCGAAAGTCACAAACCCGACAGCGCCGCGGGACGCTAATTTCCACCCCTCCAGACGGCAGCCGCGAAAAGCCCCACGGCTCGTCAATCGGTTCAACCTGGCTGTGCGCGCGCATTCCGTTTGGAGGCGCTCGACGTCGGGACGGGGACGGTCCCGTCTGGTGCGCCGAAGATCCTAAGAGATAAGAGGAACCACAGCCTACTTGCTTTTTCTCTTCTCGCGGTACGCGGCCGTGAGGGCCGACACTAGACGCTCGTCAACGAGGCCCGGTGGGTTCCCCGCGTAGGTCAGCGCCTTGTCCTGGCGAAACTTGTCGACTGCGGCGACGGCTTCGGCGTCGTATTGTCCGAAGTCGCGCTGGTAGTCGGCCGCTAGCCGCCGTGCATCCGTTTGCGCCTTGTCGAAGGCGGCGCGGTCTGTCTTGCGCAGCTCCTGGTTGCGCAGCGCATTCACGACCGGCGCCGCGGGAAATGCGGTGAGCGCCGGGCGCCAATAGCCCAACGCGTGGAGCATGCGCTTCAACTCGACGACGTCGGCACCTTCAATCCGCGAGAACGTGCGGTAACCAAGTCGACGGCCAGTGGTGTAGTAGATCCGCTTCATCTCGCCCACGGGCTCGGCGTGTTCGCCGACGTCGATCGCAAGCGTGATGTGATCGCCACCGCGCCCTGGGTCATTGGGGTCGGCCACTTTGATCGCTGCCGACTGCAGGTTCCCCCAGCGCCGGTCACCGCCCTGTGCCTGCCCCGCTTCAAGCGCCAGGATCATGCGCTCGGCCAGCGGCATGCCGATACCCTCGGTGGACTCGAACGTCTTCGCTACTGCCTCTACCACCTCAGGGCCGACCATGATGTTGGCCTGCACCGTGTAGTTGAGGCCTTGGCGGCTGCCGGCCCAATCGCCGTTCCCCTTGCCGGTATGGGCCGCGGTGCGGCCTCTCATGTCAATCATGCCGAGCTGTCGCGATTCGCGCTCCCCGTCTGCCGACAGAAGCTGCGCAATCGCCTCGCGCGGCTCCACGCCCTTGGCCATCAGATCTAGGCCACGCGTCCCGTACTCGACCATTGTCGAAGCCTGGGTGCAGACGGCGCCGACGCCGGCCCGCACCCATGGCACCGCGCGACCAACGAACGGGACGCGCGTGGTGACGGCGGCGCCGGATTGCCCGGTGACTGGGTCCACCGCACAGAGTGAGAACGTGGAGTACTGCGGCCGGCCTTCTTCGTCGATCGTCACGCCGTCTGGAGCGCGATACTGTGCCTCCGCAGCGCCGAGCGGGAGTGATAGAGCGATCGCTAAAGCGGAGGTTACACGG
>DATLXE010000578.1:0-2619 GCA_035575795.1 Gemmatimonadaceae bacterium | reverse complement strand
AGCGGCGCTCGTTCCCTGTGGCGATCCGCATCGCGGCGTCGGTCATCAGCGACTCGGCATGCGACTCGGCTTCGTTGTCCTCATAGGCCTCATCCAGCGCGATCTTGCGCTCGCGCGCTACACGTTCCCAGAACGGCATGCCCCCGCCAGATCCCCGGTGTCGCGCAACACGTCCCCGAGGTTGTGTAGGCTGACGCTCACAGCCCGCTGCGCCGCCGCGCTCGTGGGATCCGCCTCCGCCAGCCGCTCTGGGATCTCAAGCGATCCAGCGAACTTTGCGCGGGCCCCCGCCAGATCCCCGCTGTCGCGCAACACGTCCCCGAGCTTGTTTTGGCTGACGCTCACATCCCGCTGCGCCGCCGCGCTCGTCGGAACCGCCTCCGCCAGTCGCTCAAAAATCTCGAGCGACCGCGCGAACCGTGCGCGGGCCCCCGCCAGATCCCCGGTGTCGCGCAACACGTCCCCGAGCTTGTGTAGGCTGAGACTCACATCCCGCTGCGCCGCCGCGCTCGTGGGATCCGCCTCCGCCAGCCGCTCTGCGATCTCGAGCGACCGCGCGAACCGTGCGCGCGCCCCCGCCAGATCCCCGGCGTCGCGCAACACGTCCCCGAGCTTGTCTTGGCTGAGGCCCACATCCCGCTGCGCCGCCGCGCTCGTTGGATTCGCCTGCGCCAGCCGCTCTGCGATCTCGAGCGACCGCGCGAACCGTGCGCGCGCCCCCGCCAGATCCCCGCTGTCGCGCAAGATGAGGCCGAGCGCGTCCTCTATGCGCTGCAGCGGGACGGTGATGGCCTCGAGATTCGCCGCCAAGCCCTGAAAAGAGGCGACCGGCGCGGCCGCCGGCTCCCTGCTCGCGATCTGCGCCAACAGCTTGGATTCGAAGACGGTGGACAGTCGGGGGTTCGTCTTCACCTTCTCGATGAATGCGATCGCGATGAGGCTGTACCAATCGCGCGCGACGTTCCCGACGCGCGCCGTGCTGATTAGCCATCCATCACGCAGAAGCGTGTTTACAACCGTCGGCTCCTGTCCATCCGGAAGCCAGCGCGAGAAATCCTGCGTCAGATTTCTGCGAAGCGTGTCGCGAAGCCGACCAAGACGCTCTGCCGGCGCTGCGTCGGGGTCGATCAGGAACAGATGCGCGTCGGTCAGCGGCTGCGGGAGAGTGTTGTCGATGTTCCGAAGGTCCGCTTCGATCGCTCGGCGGATCGTCGCGAGCGCCTCAGCGTTCCCGGCGGTCAGAAACCGGGACGAGTCAATCTCAGTACGCAGCTCTGCCTGGCGGATCAATTCGAGCGTGGCCAGCAGATAGGCTTCGCGCGTTGCTCGTTCGAGGTCGTGATTGAGGTTCGGGTCCTGCGTGCGGAGGTTCTTGAAGAAGTTCCAAGAGGACCCCGCCGCCTCACACACGAGCCGGTCGGCGCGGTTCCCGATCACCCCACCGACCACGGCCGCGATGAGCCGGTTGGCCCTGTCGCCGAGCATGGAGTCGAGCACCTTGCCCGCGACCGCCGTCATCAGCCACAACGAAACCGGCTCCATGGATCCGACCTTCCTGCCAGTCGGAACGAATACCCGCTGTCTGGCGATGGCCGTAGTCTGGTGGTACCGACCCGGGGTGTCAACAGCACTGGAAGATTGCTCTTGACGCCCTCGACCACAGATTCCGGTACTCGCAGCAAGACGATGGATGATGCGCGCCATCTCCAATTTTCCTGACGCTGGACTCGGCGCGGGAGCCCTTGAGAGTGGCAGGTGAGGGGACGGTCTTCGGCGCCGAATTCACGCGCGTGTGGGCGGCGCGGCACGGGGTGAAGGTGAAGCCGGAGGAGTTTGCGGTGAAGGATCCGGAGGCGGTGCTGCCGGAGTCGGCATTGACTGCGGTCAAGTAATAGGTTTGCCCGCCCCGTCAGCACCACCTGCTCAACCGTCGATTTCTCAGTGGATTCACGCACGCCGCCACTCGCCTGCGGCTCGCGGCGAGGGCTCGAATCCATACGTCCCAGCCGTCGGCGCTCGAACATCGATAGACTCCCTGCATCCTGCTGTCTCCCGGCACGAGACTCGGCCCCTACGAGATCCTTTCCGCCCTGGGCGCGGGCGGTATGGGAGAGGTGTATCGCGCGCGTGACACGAAGCCGTTTCTAGACGGCCCCGACAATCCCCTCGCTGCGTGGTATCGCGCCTCGCGGTCGAAGGGCATTCCGGTCCGTCTCGTCTTTGACCCGCGAGCAGGCGCTCACCGACTCGCAGGCCGCTGATCTGATGTGTCGCCTAGTCGCCGCTGCGGCAGGCAGATAGATCCTGGGCAACGCCGCAGTGTTGACCGACCCACGAGCTCCCCGTCCGCGGACCCCATACACGAAAGGAATTCATCCAGACGGGAATACCTTGAGCCGCGGGAGTCTCGATACGAAGGCTGCGCCTCATGTGCGGCGGCGCTGCAGCTCTAAGAGGTGTTGCCACAGCACGGGCGATGGCGAGCGCTTACGCGATTCCCACTGGTACACCACGGCCTTGCCCGCAGCGCCCACCAGTCGGGCTAATGCCGCTTGGGTGAGGCCGAGCCGCCGACGTAGCTGCCGTACGCACGCATCGTAATCGTCGGGAACGGTCGGC
>DATLXE010000577.1:0-5877 GCA_035575795.1 Gemmatimonadaceae bacterium | reverse complement strand
AGCACGTGCCGGTCGCTTGCTGGTGAAGGATCGGTCCTGAAAAATAGTGGCGCGCGCCGGGAGGGATGCCCTTGGGGAAAAACGCATCGCGCAGCGGGTCGAGGCGTAGACGCATGGAAAAATTGGCGTCTCTAGGGTCCGGCGCTTCTCGGCGTCCGAAGTTGCGGGGCATAATCATGCTCGGTCCTCGTTCGGGTATTGGCCTGTCCGCATCATCCGCACCAGTCGATACGAGCGCGACGGCTGCACCTGGCGATACCACTTCGACGCCATCAAACCATCAGCCGCCGCGTCGTAGTCGCCACGCTCCACCGCCGCGAGCGTGTTGACGAACTGCGAGAGCCGCGCGATGCCCATGTTGAACGTCAGATTGACAAGGCACGACTGGCGCACCGGATCGAGCCGTGCGACCCACGGGAACCGTGCCACGAGCGTCTTCACCGCCGTGTCGATGTCATGCTCTAGCAAGGCGTAGGCTTCCGCGGCCGTGATCCCGACATCATCGAGGTTCCGTCCGATCCCGATTGTCGTCTTGCCCACGGTGTCGCGGTAAGGCTTCAGGCGTAGCCCTTCGTCAACGACGAGATGCTGCCGGAGCCGTTCGCGGGCGTCGTCCGTCATCAGCCTTCCTTGATGGTCGGGCTGCTGCCCGCGCCGCTCATCGGTGGCGCTTTCGCCGACGTGACCGCCGTTGTGCTCGCTCTCGTGAAGCCGAAGGTTCCAGCCGCGGACGTCGCGACGGCAATCCAGCCGGCGAAATACTCGAACGCACGCGCGCGCTCGAAGTTGCCGACCGCGTAGCCCCAGAAGGCCACACCGATCACGGCGAGGGCGAGCACGGCCAGAGGGCCATACTTATCATTGAGGCCACTCCATTTGAGGAGCTGGGTCAGTGCGACCACTGCCGCTGAAACACTCAGAATCGCTTCGCCGTCCATGATCTATTTCTCCTCGTTCAACCGTTATAACGACCGCCCCTGCAGCACGCGGATCAGCACGACGAACACCACGACAACCAAAAGCAGGTTGATCAGGCTTCCGCCGACAGGCACGACGAACGAGCCCAGGACCCAGGCAATGACAAGGATGACGATGATCAGTTCAAGTAGTCCCATGTGTTTTCTCCCTGTCTACGATATGCTCCACGGCGTCCTTCGTCTCTTGAGCAATCTCTTGGATGTCGTGCAGCGCTTTCTGTGACGAAGGCGACTCCGCCGAGTTCGAGGGGAACTCGCGGGTGACGACCGCGTGCGTTTCATCCACCTGCTCGCTCATCTTCGCGGTCGCGGCATCGCGGGAGGGCGCTGACGCATCGAACACCTCCTGCATGTGCGCGATCTTTTTATTCACGTCGTTCGCCTCCTTGAAGGCGTGCTGGCTGATCGACGTGTTCTCATTAATCTTATTCGTCAGTTCCTGCTGCGACGCCAGTAATGCTCGCCGCTGTGTGAGCGCCACGGCCTCGAGTGCCGCTTTCACGCGCACCGCTTCCGCTTCCAACGCCACTTTGATGCGCAGCGACTCGACTTCCAGTGCCGCTTTGACGCGCAGGGCTTCGGCTCGCGTGAGGTCGGCTTCGAGTTGCGTCACCGTCTTGAGTTCTTCGGTCTGATGCGCGAGTTGCGCCTGCGCCTGTAGACGCGCCTGCCTGCGGTCTTCGAGATCCCATTCACGGTTGCGTGCCTCGCGTAACAGCGCCGCTTTCGTGTTACGATTTTCGCGCCACATGGACGCCAAGATCGCCGCGATCGTGCTGGCGAAGCCGATGAGCGTTGTGATCCAGATAGCCTGCTGGTTATCGAACATGCGCGGATCGGCCATCTGCTGGAGCCCCTGCTGCGGCGGCAATCCTTGCGCCAGCGCAGAGGAGATCGCCGCCACGAATCCGACGAACAGCAGCACGAGCGACACGGCGATGACTCTCATCAATCGGCCCTACTTCTTCTCTGCCGGCGTCGGCTTCTTTGTGTAGGTCATGGTCTGCAAGTCCAGATCAAACCCCGGCACCTGGAGCGACTGCACCAGCGTGGTCAGCTGCTCACGCGCCTGGGCGAAGTCGCGCTGCGCCTGCTGCGCGCGTAGCTGCGCGATCTCGATGGATTGCGCCAAGGTCTGCACCTGGAGGCGCTGCACTTCCGTGAGGGTTGGGCCACCCGCCGTCGCCGCTCCCGCGGCCGGCTGCTGCTGAGCGGCAGACGGAGCGGAACACACCGAGACGGCGACGACGATCGACAGCAGTAGGCGTTTCACACTGGCTCCTTTTATTGCGGCACGCCGGAGATCGTCCCGGCTCCGAGCTTCCCGTCCTGCTGACACTTGGCGAGCACCCGACGCTCGAGGCTGCTAGTGGACAGGTTGGCTTTATTGAACGAGACCATCAGGGCCTCAGCGGCCGCCGATTCATAGCGACACGTGAGCGTGCGTCCAAGTGGCACGAAGGCGCCCGCGACGGTTTCACGGAAGATCCCGCGCACTTCCGCCGCGCTGTCAGGGTGCGCCCGCTTGAGATAGACGCTCTCGACGCGGAACTCCACCGCGCCCGCGCTCACATACGCGGGCGTGGCGAGCGTGACCGTTTCCTGCGCGGATGTGAGCGCCGCCGTCGCACTGAGCGCGAGAACCATCAGTAGTCGTCGCATGAACATTCCCCCTGTTACTGCACCGCGAAGGTAAACGAGCCCTGCACGTAGGTGTTATTGGTGCTGGTGGCCCATGTGCCGGCGGCTGTTGCCGACGTGTAGAACCGGATCGTCGTGCCCCCGTTGGAGACTTCGCACAGGCCGGTCGTCGCCACCCCGCCGTTGTCGAGCACGCGCGCGCACATGCCGAGTGCCGCGCCGTCAGACGTGAACCCGCCAGGGATCGCCAGATTCAACGTACCAAGGCGCAGTACGGCCTCAGATAAGGAGACGCATGCCTTCGATTGATATTCGGAAACCGCTCAAAAAGTTTCTGCCACACCTGCTGCAAGCGAAGGCGGATGACCTGAACGAGGCCGACACCGTCCAGCGCGTGATTAAGGTCTTCGAGGATGTGCTCGGATACTCCGCCCTCAGTGAGATCACCCGCGAGAGTAGCATCAAGGATAAGTACGTCGACCTCGCGATTAAGGTGGACGGCCGGATCCGGCTGCTCGTCGAGGTCAAGTCGGCCGGCACGGCGTTGCGAGATCGCCACATCGAACAGGCCGAGCGGTACGCGGCCGAGGGGAATTACCGCTGGGTCGTGCTGACGAACGGCACGGCGTGGAACCTCTATCACCTCACCTTCGAAGAGGGGATCGAGTACGAAAAGGTCTTCATGATCGACCTCGCGACCGAGGAGCTCGAGAAGGCGGGAACCTGCCTGGCATTGCTGCACCGCAAGTCGGTGAGCAAGGGTCACCATGATGATCACTGGGCGCATCGCGTGGCCATGAATGCCACGTCGATCGCGAAAACGTTGTTCTCTGAGGAAGTGCTCCGGATGATCCGGCGTGACATCCGCAAGCGCGAAGGCCTCTCCGTCGATGAGGAAGACCTCGCGAACGCGCTCCACGAGATGATGTCGCCGGAGGCTCGTGAGCAGATGGGCCCGATGCGGATTCGTCGTCGCCAGAAGGCAGCGGCGAAGAAGTCAGTTGGCGGAGATGAAGCCACCGCCTCCGGCGGCACCGACCCTGAATAGCTTGCATGCCGATTCACCGCTGCCCGCGCTGCGCACACCGCCCGCTGCAGGGCGATGAGCCGCGCTGCCCGGAGTGCAGCCTGGATCTCGAGCAGGTCCGGGCCGACATGGTCTTGCTGATGCGACCACCGAGCGGCAGCGAGCGGATGAAGCTGGTCAGGCAGGCGGTCACGGTTGAACGCCGGGCGCGCGCGGCGAGCGAAACGCGTCGCACGACGCCGCAGCTCGAGTTCTCGATAGACATCTCGCTCAGGGACCTGACCGACGCGATGCACAGCCTCGCCCCCACCGACGGTGATCGGATGGCCTGTCCGCGGTGCCATGCGGTCGCGACGTTGCTCTTCGTGACAGGCCGAAAGCTCGAGGGAGGCCGCCGTGCCGACGGGTGGTTCTGCGTCACCGCCAGCTGCGGGTATCGGTCGATCGAACAATTCTTAGCCACTGACTGACGGAGAACCTCTATGCGTAGACGATGGCATCTGACTAGCTGTCTTGGCCTCCTGTTCGGGCTTACCCTGATAGCCCAGGCCGCCACGACCTCCTCCATCCGAGGGCGCGTCAGTCGGGTGGTCGACGGCGACACGATCGTCGTCGACACCGTCGGCACCGTCCGCCTGATTGGAATCGATTCCCCTGAAACTAAGGATCCACGCCGCCCGGTCGATGCGTTCGGCGCCGAGGCGTCCAACCAAATGTCCGCGCTGGCGCTGAATCAAGACGTGCGTCTGGAATTCGAAGGCCAACGACGAGACGTCTACGGTCGCACGCTCGCCTACGTCTACCTGGCGGACGATCGGATGTTGAACGTCGAGATGATCCGGCGGGGATTCGCGCACGCCTACACGACGTACCCGTTCTCGAAGATGGAGGAGTTCCGCTCGTGGCAACGCGATGCGCAGCGTGACTCCAGGGGCCTCTGGTCGACGCCATCGCGCGCCTCGACGACTGAGCAAGGCCCCGTCCAGCCAGGGCAATCCGTCGCCGCACCCCTGCCCGAACCTGCTGAAGTCCTCGTGGACACCGGGCCGCGCACGACCGCCCTGTACCACCGAGACACCTGTGCCTGGGTGCGGGGCACTACCACGACGGTGCGCCTGACGTCCTCCGACGCGAAGAGCCGATACTTCCAGCGCACTGCGCCTGCGTGCACGGCCGCGATGAACAACCGCCTTGCGCGGCCGCCGCGTCGGCGGTTCAGGGGCCCCGCGTCTCGGCTCCACGAGGCGCCATGGCGGTCGCCTCCCCCACCGTACAGCGCGCCGTGCCTGCTGAGGCCACGCCAGCGGTGTCGAGCGGCCGTTGCCAAGCGACCACGCAGAAGGGCGCCCAATGCAAGCGGTCCGCTCAACCGGGTCGCAGTAACTGCTGGCAGCACTGAGATGGACGCCCTCCAGCGTGAAATTGGAGAGATCGCAGAATGATAAAGCGGATTGGCATCACGCTCGCGTTGTTCGGCTGCGGTCTGATCGCGTTATTGGTCGCCGTGGCGCTCATCGCACCGTACGACCCAAACGGACTGAACGGGATGCTGTTCGCGAAACCTACGGCAAGCCGAGAATGCCAGCCTCATATCGAGTTGAAGTCTGCTGGTGAAGTGGCGCGCGAACTCGGACGGGATGAAGCGTGGGTGCTCCACAACTACAAGGTCAACCTGTGGGAGCGCCACGGCTCGAATCGAGGCCAGAAGACGGGCGAGATGATCCCCGGTTCACGCGCGGTGATCCTTGAATCCGCCGAGAACAGTTACCGCGTTCGTAGTCCGCTCACTGGCGAAGGATGGGTGTCTCGTGTCCAGGTTGCGAACACCCTCCATCAGGACGCGCAGACGCGACTACCCTGCCAGCCGTAGAAATGCCGATCATGAATGTTCTCCAGCGTGAACTGTGGCACGGGCAACCGAAGGAGCTCGACGATCTCTTCCGGCTGACGAAGGGCAAGAGGACCGCACGCTGCGCGCTCTGGTCGCACTGGGCCGGCTGGGAGCTGAAGCTCCTGGTCGATGAGGAGATGACGCAGACGCAGGTGTGCCGCGCGGAGGATGAGGTGTTCTCGACCTGGGAGTCGTGGAAAGCGAAGATGATCGAGAAGGGCTGGCGCTGACGTGCCCGCAGCGCCCGAGGGCCAAGCGCACCTCTTCTACATCGACGAGTCCTACGATGAAAAGAAGTTCATCGTGACAGCGCTCGGCGTCCGAGCCAAATTCTGGCGGCC
>DATLXE010000576.1:0-6723 GCA_035575795.1 Gemmatimonadaceae bacterium | reverse complement strand
CTTCCGGATGATGCGATCCTCCAAGCCGAAGCGCCAGCTGAGGAGGGTGCGCAACACCAGCGACGGCTTCGCGTGGCGCGCGAGCCGGCACAAAGACTCAGCGCGACGCTTGGTCAGGCTTCCAGCTGGCAGCGTCTCCCTGGCCAGCGCCCGAAGGGCGTAGGTCACCTCGGTCAGCGTGTCCTCGTCGGTTTTGTCGCGTAAGTCCATAATTGCGGCGACTCTCGGGCCGTAGGTCTCATCGTTCACCCATCGCCGAATGCCCCCACGCACTGGTCGACCACGTTGTTTCGACATGCCGTTCCCCTTTTCCAAACCGCGTCTCTGACAAGATACACGGCTTTCGAGTCGCGGCAACAGGGTCGCAGCAAGTGTCGTAAACAAGGGCGGGATCCGCGGCGTGTGCGCTGGGCGCGGTAAGCGCGGCGGGATTCGGGTCATCTACTATCTGCGGTCGCGCCAGGGAGAGATCTAGATGCTCACGCTATACGCCAAGAGCGAGGCCGACAGCATCCCGGGACACACATTCAACAAGATCAAGGAGGAGATCGATGGCGGCGCGTAAGCGAGAAATCGGCGTGGAAATCCTGGAGGGGCTTCGTCAACTCAAGCGAGGCACACACGGCAGGATCACCACAGTGCCGTCGATCGATACCGTACGGGAGGGGACTGGGCTGTCGCAGCCGCGTTTCGCTGGGCTGCTGGGTGTCTCGGTCCGCACGCTGCAGGAGTGGGAGCAGGGCCGGCGAGCACCGTCCGGCGCGGCTCGGACGCTCTTGCTCATTGCGGCCCAGAATCCGCGCGCGCTAATCGACGTCGCGTAAGCCAACGTGCACTGAGGTGGGCTCGCTGACGATTACTCAACCCCGTCCGCCCGAACACACGAACGCTGGCGAAGATTCGATCCCACCCGGCGATCGGTTATCGGTGTCAACTGTGATCTGCGTGCAGTGGGAGGATTTCCGGACTTTGAGCAGGGATTCAGACGTGAGCGGGGGTCGGCAAAATAACCGCCATGTCATAACCGTTCGGCGTTCCAGAGAGCGCGAATTCAGGCCCATTTCTGGGCCTCGGACGGACGCGTCGCCTGCGCGGTCAGCGTCGGCGAGTTCATCAGGTCCGCCCCCGCGCCCGTGCCGTCCTGCGCGAGCGCTTTGGCGAGACCGAAGTCGAGCACCTTCACGGTGCCGTCGGGGCGGACCTTGACGTTCGCCGGCTTGAGATCGCGATGGACGATGCCCTGCTCGTGCGCGGCTTCGAGGGCCTCGGCAATCTGCCGCGCGATGGGCAGCGCTTCGTCGAGCGGCATCGGCCCGCGCGCGATGTGCGCCGACAGGTCTTCCCCCTCGACGAGCTCCATCACGAGCGCGCGCACGCCGCCGGACTCCTCGATGCCGAAAATCTGCGCGATGTTCGGATGGTTGAGCGCGGCGAGCGTCTGCGCCTCGCGCGTAAACCGCGCCAGGCGGTCCGGATCGGCCGCGAACAAATCCGGCAGCACCTTGATCGCGACATCGCGATTGAGCCGCGTGTCGCGCGCGCGATAGACCTCGCCCATCCCGCCTGCCCCGAGCGAGCCGGTGACCTCGTACGAGCCGATCCGCGTGCCCGGGGACAGGCTCATGGACTCGGGCTCATGGCTTAGGGCTCATCGCGTAGGGCTCATCAGCGCCGCTGCAGCGCCGCGCGCCAGTTCTGAACGACGGTCACCGACCCGGTGCCGGAGCGTTCGGGCAGGATCGCGAGAAAGCGCTGGCGATCGGGCGCCGCCGTCATGAAGACGATGTCCGGCGGGAGGGTGGCGATCTGCCTGGGCGTGCCGACCCGCAGCGTCGGGCCCGGCTCGACGTCCACACGCCACAGGCTCTTGAAGCGGTCGTCCGCGAAGAGGATCTGCCGTCCGTCACGTGTCCACCACGCGTGTGCCGCGCCCTCCTGCGACACCTGCACCCTGTGACCGGGTGTGGGGAACGAGTCGAGATAAAGCTCGAAGCGACCGGTGTCGTCGGATGTGTACGCGAGCCAGTGGCCGTCGGGTGAAGGCGGGCCGCCCACATCGCGATTCGGTCCGACCAGGTACGGCGTGATCCCGCCGCCTCCGGTCGCGGGCGCGATCCAGATGTTCTGCTGAGTGCCTTTGTCCAGTTGCGTCACGACAAGCGACTGGCCGTCCGGCGACCATGCGCTTGGAGCCTTGAACGGCACGTCCGAGCGGAACAGGGGAACTTCCGGCGCGCCATCGCCGATCGCCTTGACGAAAATGTCCTGGGGACCGTCTCGGTCGCTCGCGAAGGCCACACGCGTGCTGTCGGGCGACCAGTGCGGCGCGTCGTTGCGGCCATGGCCCGACGAGAGCGGCGCGGCACTCCCGCGCGCCAGATCCACGAGCCACAGGGCGGACTCTGACGGTGAGGTGGAGCGCACGAGGACCGCGTGCGTGCCGTCCGGCGAGATGGTCGCCGTCTCGTAGTGGCCCGGCGGCATGTTCAGCGTGCCCGTATTCAGCCCGCTGGCATCGAACCATGCAGCGGTCGTGTTTTCGGACGGCGCCGAAAAGTACGCCAGCGACCCAGTCAACGAGACGGATGTCGATCGGCCGGCCGTGAACGAGGTCGACGGATCGAGAATGCTGGTCGGTTCGTCGTCGAGCGACACGGGCTGGCCCGTCAGCTTCAGGGTCCGGCTGTCGAATGGCTGCGCGGCCAGCACCCCCTGCCGCGCGAAGAGCAGCCAGCCGGGATCCGCGTACACGGGCGCAGCGTCCATCGAACCGATGAGCGTTCGGGAACTGTCCTTGAGCGAACCGGCGAAGATGTCGAATTTGCCGTCTTTTCCCGGCAACGCGGCATACAGGAAGTGCTCGCCGTCAGGCAGGAAGGCCGGAAACCGGTGCCCGTATTCCTTCCGCGCCGCATCGAGCGTGGTCGCGGGCGCGGGCGTGCCGCCGCTCGCCGGGATGCGAAACAGCGCGCCGCCCGCGTCCGGCGCATAGACGATCACGTTCGATACGCTCCAGGAGGCGCCACGGCCGCCGGGAGCGTCGCACAGGACTTCGGCGCGTCCGCCGGCTACGGCAATCGTCTTCAGCTTGGTGTTGGTGAAGAACCCGATGCGCCGGCTGTCCGGCGACCAGAATGGGTTCCCGGCGCCGTCGCCCCCCTCGAGCCGGCGCGCCGTCATCGCATTGAGCGATCGCACCCAGAGCTGGCTCTCGGACCGGGTCACGCTGCCGACGACGAAGGCCACCATCGTCCCGTCAGGCGAGATGGCCACGCCGGTCGAGTCCGGATAGAGAGATCCGCCGGGCGGCGCGAGGACAGACAAGCGGGTCATCTCCGTACCCGCCGGCCGTGAGGCGGGCCAGAGAAGCGCGGCCGCGCCGGCGGTGAGGACGACGCCGGCGAGTGCGGGCCAGAGGCGATCGAACCGTGACCGCCGGACCGGAGCGGCAATCGACACCGCGGGCCCAGCTGCGGCCGGCGGTTCGATCTCGTCGAGATCGAGCCGCGCATCGCCGATCGAGCTCAATCGCTTGCGCGGATCTCGTTCGAGGCACCGATGGAGCAGCCGCCGCACCGACGGCGGAGTCGCCGCGGGCACCGCCGTCCAATCGGGATCGGTCTTGAGGACGGACGCGAGAATTTCCGTGATGTCGTCGCCTTCGAACGCGCGGCGGCCCGTGAGCATTTCGTACAGCACGGCGCCGAACGCCCAGATATCGGCGCGGCGATCCACCGCCTTGCCGCGCGCCTGCTCCGGCGCCATGTACGCCGCGGTCCCGATGATGAAACCCATCTGCGTCGCGTGCGCGGTCAGCGTCGGCGAGTTCGCAACGTGTCCCGCCGCCGACACACCTACCGGATCCATCGCCTTCGCGAGACCGAAGTCGAGGACCTTCACGGTCCCGTCCGGACGCACCTTCACGTTCGCCGGCTTGAGATCGCGATGGACGATGCCCTGCTCGTGCGCGGCTTCGAGGGCGTCGGCGATCTGCCGCGCGATCGGCAGCGCGTCCGCCAGCGGCAGGGCGCCACGCTCGATCACGGCCGAGAGATCCTCCCCCGCGACGAGCTCCATGACGAGCGCGCTGACAGCCGAGCCGCCCGGTCCTGCAGAAGGGAACTCTTCGAGTCCGTGGATGTGCGCGATGTTCGGATGGTTGAGCGCGGCGAGCGTCTGCGCCTCGCGCGTAAACCGCGCCAGGCGGTCCGGATCGGCCGCGGACAAATCCGGCAGCACCTTGATCGCGACATCGCGATTGAGCCGCGTGTCGCGCGCGCGATAGACCTCGCCCATGCCTCCGGCGCCGAGCGGGGCTTCGATGACATACGAACCAAGGCGCGTGGCGGTCGTCAGCGGCATCGGGAAGTGGGGAGTTTATCGTCTTTGGGATCGAAACCGCTAGAATGTTGAACGTTCACGCCAGCAGGAGCCCCGATCGGTTATCACCCTTGGCTCCGAAGATCGAGAGTTCGCACCAATTCTGGGCGGCATTCGATCGCGAGGACTGGCCAGGCCCCCCCGGGATATAACCGCTTGATATAACCAAACGCTGGTAGAGAATCGGCAGAATCGCGCCTGTTTTGGGGTCACGGACGCAGGGCCTTCTAAGCCGGGGGTCGCAGGTTCGAGTCCTGCTGGGCGCGCCAAATTGGCCAGATTTATCGAATCCTATCCGCAGCCTACGGATTCCGGCTAGTGTCTTGGGCCCGCACGACCGGTCAGCCTTGGGCTCGGTGAATTACTTGGTGGCGGTTGCGTCGAGAATCGAGGTAATCGTGTGGACACACGATGCCTGGAGCAGTGCGACCAACCGGACCCACCGAGATTCGTTGCCTGCGTCTGCGGATGCAGTTGTCGCAGCCGCAGTTCGCGGCACGATTGGGCGTCTCGGCGGAGACGTACCGCGCCTGGGATTCGGGACGCCGCGTGGTACCCGACGGCTGGTTGGAGAAGGCGCGCACACTGGCCGTCGTCGAGGCTCCAGATCGGCAGTGGTCGCTGCCGCACCTCGCCACACAACTCGGCGTCCATGTACGCACGTTGCGCCAAGCCGCGCGCAACGGTCGTCTCGCCGTGACGTACGGAAACCGGGTCGTTTTTCGGAATCCCGTGCCCACCGCGACGCTCGCGTCGGGACGCGCCTTCATCGAGCGCTACTACAGGCGTTCCTACTCCCGATTCGCGCCAAAGCCCATCACTCCCGTGCCGGTGTGTGTGCCGCCCGACTGCGCCCAGCGTCTCCGAGCCATGCGCCTGGAGCTCGGGTTTACGCAAGCAGCCCTGGCCCAGCGACTCGGGGCTGCCGGCAAGGCTGTGGTGTACCAATGGGAGTCTGGCAAACGTAGGCCCTCATCGGTGCTGTGGAGGAAGATCGAAGAGCTTCATGCGCACGCTGATCTACAAGCGAACACACCCGGGCGATCCTGAGCGCCGGCGGCGCAAGAAAGTGCCGCTGGCGGATCGGCAACCGCTGGTGCGACCACAGGCCCCGAACGAAGTGTGGTCAGCGGACTTCGTCTTCGATCGCACGGCGGAGGGACGCGTCTTGAAATGCTTGACCATCGTCGACGATGCCACGACCGAAGCCGTCGCCGTCGTGCCCGCGCGCGCCCTCGGCGGGTTGCCCGTGACGCGGGTCTTGGATCAGCTCGCGGTCACGCGCGGTTTGCCGCAGGTGCTCCGCACGGACAATGGTCTGGAGTTCTGCGGCCGAGCGATGTTGACCTGGGCGCACGCGCACGGCGTGACGTTGCGCCTGATTGAACCCGACAAGCCCACGCAGAATGCCTACATTAAATCGTTCAACGGGCGCTTCCGCGACGAATGCTTGAATGAGCACTGGTTCACGAGCCTGGCGCATGCGCAGGTCGTCATCGAGACGTGGCGACGGGAGTACAACGAGGAGCGACCGAAGAAGGGGCTCGGCGGGCTGACGCCCGCCGAACACGCACGGCAGTTGACGGCAGGGACGAACACAGCGAAAGTAACCGCCGGACTCTAAACCGATCCGCTACTGAACGCGGGGAGACGTCATGCCCTCGCGGCGCGCACCCTCAACCTGACGCCGACGTGTTCGACCTCCCGCGCCGCCGCGCGTATATGCCGCAGGGCAACTGCATCTGAGGGACTCGAAAAGGGTTAGGATCTGCACGCATGAACTTCGGTACGCCGCACGGGTTGCGGTTATCGAGCAGCCTTAGCGAGGCCCCCCCAACGTGACCCACGCAAACATTTCTCTGGCCTACGAATGGACGACACAGCGTAAACGCGCCACGCCGTCAGGCCCTCGGGCGTGCTTCCCATCCTCTAATTGATACCAGCGGGTGGCATCAACGACAGCTACGTTCCAGTTCGGAAAAAATTGAACGTGCGGCTGCACCCTCAAGTCCGACACGTCGAAACCGTTTAGCGAAACGTCCGAGGCCGGGGGCCTTGGCGGGCCGGCGATGGAGCTGGAGACCGGCGATAGGCCTTCGGGCTGAGATTCGGTTTCAACCAATCTAGCCGTCGCGAATACGCCGGGGTCTGGTCCCCGGACGGACGGTGGTTCGTCTACTGGGCCGTGCAAGGCGACTCAGCGTCGCTGAACAAGGTGAAGACCACGGGTGCGGCAATCGCCGAGGTCGTGAAGGCCAACATTGATCGCCGCAGCGAGCGGTGGGTTCCGGTCTGGTCGCCGGCGGGCGATTGGATTCTCCACGTGGACGATGGCGCCAAGCT